>NZ_JBSFEO010000003.1:0-370713 GCF_053594475.1 Embleya sp. NPDC001921 | reverse complement strand
GCGTGACCCTGCCCGACCTCGCCGACCTCGGCATCGACACGTCCTCGGTGACGCAGCCGATTCAGCCGCCGGCCGCGAAGGAACCGCCGTCGGTGGCCGCCACGCGCCGCCGCCGGGCCCTCCCGCGCATCGTCGCAGGCCTCCGTGCGGTACGACGGGCGCTCTCCGCGCGGACACGGCGGCCCCTTCCCGCAGCCCACGACGGCCCCTCCCGCGCACACGAGAACCTTCCCTTTCGGGCGCGTTCGGCCGCCCGTGCGAGTACGACCCGCCCTCCCACGCGGGCGCACCCGGCCACATCCGCCCCACGACCCACCCGAACGAGTTCGCGTTGCGCTCTAGCCTTGATACCGACCGGTCGGTACCGTGACAGGCGCAGCGTGATTCCCGCTCCTCCGCTTCCGATGCATGTGCATACCGACCGGTCGGCACCTCACGACCGGACGCGCGGGTCGCATCTCGGGACGGCGGTGCGTGGCATTCGCCGGCCGACCTCGTGACCCGCGACGACCCGGAGGATCCCCCACCCATGACCGAGAACACTCCCGCGACCTCGACCGCGGACGCGACCGCACCGCGCGTGGCCATCGTGACCGGTGCCGCCCGGGGCATCGGCGCCGCCACCGCGCGCCGGCTCGCCGCCGAGGGCATGGCCGTGGCCGTGCTCGACCTGGACGAGGCCGCCTGCGCGGACACCGTGGCCGCGATCGTCGCGGCCGGCGGCAGCGCGCTCGCGGTCGGCGCGGACGTCACCGTCGGCGAGCAGGTCGACGCCGCGGTGGCGCGCGTGGCCGACCTGCTCGGCGCGCCGACCGTGCTCGTCAACAACGCGGGTGTGATCCGCGACAACCTGCTGTTCAAGATGTCCGACGGCGACTGGGACACGGTCATCGACGTACACCTGCGCGGCGCGTTCCTGATGAGCCGCGCGGTCCAGGCGCACATGACCTCGGCGGGCTACGGCCGGATCGTCAACCTCTCCAGTTCGTCCGCGCTGGGCAACCGGGGCCAGGCGAACTACTCGGCGGCCAAGGCGGGCCTCCAGGGCTTCACCAAGACGCTGGCGTTCGAGCTGGGCAAGTTCGGCGTGACCGCGAACGCGGTGGCACCCGGCTTCATCGTCACCGACATGACCGCCGCGACCGCGGCCCGGGTCGGCATGGAGTTCGAGGCCTTCCAGCAGGCCGCGGCCGAGCAGATCCCGGTTCGCCGGGTCGGCCGGCCCGAGGACGTCGCGAACACCATCGCGTTCCTGGTGAGCGAGGGCGCGGGCTTCGTGTCCGGCCAGGTGATCTACGTGGCGGGCGGCCCGCTGTGCTGACCGCCGCCGAACTCGACGAGCGGGTGGGCGAGTTCATCGCCGCCCATCCGGACACCGACGACGCGCTCGGCTACCTGCGGGCCCGGTTCGACGCCGGGCTGGCCTGGGTGCACTACCCGGTCGGCCTCGGTGGCCTGGACGCGCCGAGGGCGCTGCAACCGGCCGTGGACGCGCGATTCGCCGCCGCCGGCGCGCCGTCCAACGACCCGGGCCGGATCGGCATCGGGCTCGGGATGGCCGCGCCGACCGTGCTCGCGTACGGCACCGAGACCCAACGCGCGCGCTGGCTGCGGCCGTTGTGGACCGGGGAGGAGGTGTGGTGCCAGCTCTTCAGCGAACCGGGGGCCGGCTCCGACCTCGCCGCGCTGGGCACCCGCGCCGTGCCCGACGGCGACGAATGGGTGGTGGACGGCCAGAAGGTGTGGACGTCGATGGCCCACGAGGCGCGCTGGGCGATCCTGGTCACCCGCACCCACCCCGAACTGCCCAAGCACCGGGGCATGACCTACTTCGTCTGCGACATGACCGCTCCCGGCGTCGAGGTGCGTCCGCTGCGCCAGGCCACCGGCGAAGCCGAGTTCAACGAGGTCTTCCTCACCGGCGTGCGCATTCCCGACGCGCACCGCCTCGGCGACGTCGGCGACGGCTGGAGCGTGGCGCGCACCACGCTGATGAACGAACGGGTGGCCATCGGCGGCGGCGCCGCACCGCGCGAGGGCGGCATGATCGGCATCGTCGCGGACACCTGGCGCGCACGCCCGGAACTGCGCACCGCCGGGTTGCACGACCGCCTGCTGCGGCTGTGGGTGGAGGCCGAGGCGGCCCGCCTGACCTCGGCACGACTGCGCCTGCAACTGGCGGCCGGCGAGCCCGGCCCCGAAGGGTCGGCGGCCAAGCTCGCGTTCGCCCGACTCAACCAGGAGATCTCCGGCCTGGAAGTGGAGTTGCTGGCCGAGGAGGGCCTGCGGCACGACGAGTGGACCATGCGCCGGCCGGCGTCGGTGGACTTCACCACCCGCTCGCCCGGCTACCGCTACCTGCGCGCCAAGGGCAACTCGATCGAGGGCGGCACCTCGGAGATCCTGCTCAACGTCGTCGCCGAGCGCGTCCTGGGCCTGCCGGCGGAGCCTCGGGTGGACAAGGACGTCGCGTGGAAGGACCTGCCCCGATGAGTGTCGTCGAGCACCTCGTGCACACCGAGGACGAGAACCAACTGCGCTCCGGAGTCCGCGACCTGCTCACCGAGCGGGTGACGCTGGCCGCGCTGCTCGCCCGGATCGAGACGAACGAGCCGTACGACCCGAAGTTGTGGCGGGTGCTCACCGAGCAGATCGGCGCGGCCGGGCTGGCCGTCGCCGAAGAGCACGGCGGCAGCGGCGCCACCTGGCGGGAAACCGCCGTGGTGCTGGAGGAGTTGGGCCGCACGGTCGCACCGACCCCGTTCCTGGGCAGTGCGGTGCTCGCGACCGCCGCGCTGCGCGCGGTGGAGGCCGGAACGCTCCTCACCGACCTGGCCGGCGGCCGGCGCAGCGCGACCCTGGCGGTCTCCTTCGCCACGGCCCCCGGTGCCCCGTTCCCCGACGGAGTGCGGGCCGACGGCAACTCCCTGACCGGTATGGCGACCTCGGTCGTCGACGCCGGCACCGCCGATGTCCTGGTCGTCGCGGCCGGCGGCGCGGACGGGCCCGGGCTGTACGCGGTCGACACCGATCAGGTCGGCGTGGACCGCCGCCCGGTCGTCTCGCTCGACCTGACCCGGCCGCTGACCGACGTCGTGTTCACCGGCGCGACCGGGGTGCCGCTGGCGCGCGGTGAGCGGGCCGAGGCGGCGGTGGCGGCCGCGATCGGCACCGGGGCGGCGCTGTTGGCCTCCGAACAGCTCGGCATCGCCGAGTTCTGCCTGGAGAGCACCGTCGCCTACCTCAAGACCCGCAACCAGTTCGGCCGCCCGGTCGGCTCGTTCCAGGGACCCAAGCACCGCCTCGCCGCGTTGTGGGTGTCGATCACCCAAGCGCGCGCGGTGGCCCGCTACGCCGCGGCGTGCGTGGCCGTCGACGACCCGGACACCGCCGTCGCGGTGGCCGTCGCGCAGGCGCACTGCTCGGAGATCGCGGTGCGCGCCGCGGAGGAGTGCGTGCAACTGCACGGCGGCATCGGCTTCACCTGGGAACACCACCCGCACCTGTACCTCAAGCGCGCCAAGGCCGACGCGCTCGCGTTCGGCACCCCCGACCGGCACCGCGCGACCCTGGCGCACCTGGTCGATCTGCCCGCCTGACCCGGCTCGGCGGCGACCCGCCCGGAGCCGCCGCCACCACGAAGGAGCATCATGCGCGTCTTCGAGAACGTCACCGAGGTGTTCGCGGCCAAGGGCGAACCACTCGGCACCAGCGACTGGCTGACCGTCGATCAGGACCGCATCGACACGTTCGCCGAGGCCACCGGCGACCACCAGTGGATCCACGTGGACGTCGAGCGGGCCAAGGCGGGTCCGTTCGGCGGCACCATCGCACACGGCTACCTGACGTTGTCGCTGATCCCGACCCTGGCCGCCGACCTGTTCACCGTGCGGGGTGTGCGGATGGGCGTCAACTACGGGTCGGACAAGGTGCGTTTCCCGGCCCCGGTCCCGGCCGGCGCTCGGGTGCGCGACCACGCCGTGCTGATCGACGTGGTCGAGACCGCGCAGGGCGTGCGGCTGACGGTGCGGCACACCATCGAGATCGAGGGCGTCGCCAAGCCCGCGTGCGTCGCGGACACGCTCTCCCTGGTCGTCCCGTAGTGCCAGGCCGATGTCGGGCGCCGTCCGCCCGGCATCGGCACCGGCCGCGGCAGCGGGACCCGGGACATCCCGCGGACCCGTCCCCGGCCGGGCGTCCCCCGACGTCCGGCCACCCCCGGCACCTCGATCAGTAAAGGATCACGCGTGAGTTTCAACCTCGCCGTCATGCTCCGCGAGTCCCGCCTCGCGACCCCGGACACGGCGTGTCTGATCCACCAGGGCGCCCCGGTCACCTACCGCGAACTCGACGACCTCAGCAGTCGGTTCGCCCGAGGGCTGCGTGCGAACGGACTGGGCCGCGGCGACGTGCTGGCGATATCGCTGCCCAACGTCCCCGAGTTCGTGGTGGCCTACTTCGGCGCGCTCAAGGCGGGCGTCACGCTGATGCCGCTGAACCCGCTGCTGAAGGCGACCGAGATCGCCTACCACCTCACCGACTCCGGTGCCCGCACCCTGATCGCCTTCGACGTGTTCGCCGCCGAGGCACTGGGCGCGGCCGCCGCCGTACCGGGCACCACGGTGTACACCGTCAACATGGTCGAGGGCGGACCGGTGCCGCAGGACACCCTCGCGTTCGCCCTGCTGCTGCCCGACGGGCCGCCGGACCGGGCCGAGTTGCTCCGCGGCGACATCGAGCCGACGTCGAGCGACGACACGGCCGTGCTGCTGTACACGAGCGGCACCACGGGGCGACCCAAGGGCGCCGAGCTGAGCCATTTCCAGCTCTACCAGAACTGCACCGTCTCGGGTGACCTGTTCGGCCTCTTCCCCGGTGACGTCTCGATCGGCGCGTTGCCGCTGTTCCACGTGTACGGCCTGTCCGGTGTGCTGAACGTGTGCGTGCGCTACGGCGGGACGCTGTCGCTGGTACTGCGCTTCGAGGCGCAGAGCGTGCTCGACCAGATGGCCCGGGACGGGGTGAGCGTGATCGTGGGCGTGCCCACGATGTATGTCGCGTTGCTGGCCGCGGATCGCACCGGGCGCGACCTGTCCCGGCTGCGGGTGGGCAGTTCGGGTGGGGCGTCGATGCCCGGCGAGGTGATCCGCGAGTTCGAGGAGGCGTTCGGGATCGTGATCCTGGAGGGCTACGGCCTTTCCGAGAGCGCGAGCACGGCGACCTTCAACCGCGCCGACGACCGCCGGGTGTTGTCCGTGGGCAAGCCGATCTGGGGTGTCGAACTGCGCGTGGCCGACCCGGACGACCTGCCGCTGCCGCCCGGTGCCGAGCACGTGGGCGAGATCCTGCTGCGTGGGCACAACATCATCACCCGCTACCGCGACGACCCGGAGGCCACCGCCGAGGCCTTTCGCAACGGCTGGTTCCACACCGGCGACCTCGGCTACCTCGACAAGGACGGCTTCCTGTTCGTCGTGGACCGCAAGAAGGACCTGGTGATCCGGGGCGGTTACAACGTCTACCCGCGTGAGGTGGAGGAAGTCCTGTACACCCACCCTGCGATCGCCGAGGCGGCCGTGGTCGGCAAGCCGGACGAGCGGCTCGGCGAGGAGGTGGTCGCGGTCGTGGCGCTGCGCGCGGGCGAGGCGGCGGACCCGGACGAGATCGTCGCGTTCTGCAAGGACCGCATGGCCGCGTACAAGTATCCGCGGGTGGTGCGGATCCTCGACGAACTGCCCAAGGGCCCCTCCGGCAAGATCATGAAGAAGGAGTTGCGTTCCCTATGACCACGCCCGCCGGCGGGCCCTTGCCCGCCGACCTGATCAACCGGCAGATCCGGTTGGCCGCCCGCCCGTTCGGGCTGCCCAAGCCCACCGACTGGAACCTGGTCGGCGAACCGGTGACCGAGCCTGCCGACGGCCGGCTGTTGGTGGAGATCTCGCACATCTCGCTCGACCCGGCGATGCGCGGCTGGATGAACGACGTGCGCTCCTACATCCCGCCGGTGGGCATCGGCGAGGTGATGCGAGCCGGCGCGGTCGGCCGCGTCATCGCCTCGCGACACCCGGACTTCGCGGTCGGGGAACACGTGTACGGTCAGTTCGGCGTGCAGGAGTACGCGGACTCGGACGGGCGCGGCGTACGCCGAGTGGATCCGGCGGCGGCGCCGTTGTCGACCTATCTGGGCGCGCTCGGGATCACCGGACTGACCGCGTACTTCGGCTTGTTCGACATCGGTGACCCGCAGCCGGGCCAGACCGTGCTGGTGTCCGGCGCGGCGGGCGCGGTGGGCAGCGTGGTCGGCCAACTCGCCCGGCTCAAGGGCTGCCGGACCGTGGGCATCGCGGGCGGCGCGGACAAGTGCCGTCTGCTGGTCGAGGAGTTCGGCTTCGACGCGGCCGTCGACTACAAGAGCGAGGATGTCAAGGCCGCGCTGCGCAAGCACTGCCCGGACGGTGTCGACGTGTACTTCGACAACGTCGGCGGCGAGATCCTGGACGCCGCGCTGACCCGGCTGGCGCGCGGCGCGCGGGTGGTGATCTGCGGCGCGATCTCGCAGTACAACAACACCGAGCAGGGTCCCGGCCCGGCGAACTACCTCTCCCTGCTGGTGAATCGGGCGTCGATGACCGGCATGGTGGTGTTCGACTACGCGGACCGCTACGCCGAGGCGACGGCGGAATTGGCCGGGTGGCTCGCGGACGGGCGGTTGCGCTCGCGCGAGGACCTGGTCGAGGGCGACGTGACGGCGTTTCCGCAGACGTTGTTGCGGCTGTTCTCCGGCGCGAACACGGGAAAGCTGGTGCTGCGGATCCGGTGATCGGAACCCGTGATCGGAACCCGTGATCGGAACCCGTGATCGGGACTCGTGATCGGGACCCGGGTGATCGCCGATCCCGGCGATCACCGAATCCGGCGGCCACCGGTCCGGTGGCCGCGGAACAGGCTCGGCGATCGGTCGACTTCCCCTCCTCGAAGGCAGGTTCCATGAGTGACAGCCTCCTGACCGCCTACCGTGACGGGGTCGCGGTGCTCACCCTCAACCGGCCGCAGGCCCGCAACGCGGTCGATGTGGAGGTGACCCGGCTGATGGCCGCGGCGATCGACGAGGTCGAGGCGCGATCCGACATCTCGGTGATCGTGCTGACCGGGGCGGGCGGCACGTTCTGCGCCGGGATGGACCTCAAGGCGTTCGCGCGCGGCGAGATGCCCGTGCTGCCGGGACGGGGCTTCGCGGGGCTGACCGAACGGCCGCCGACGAAGCCGTTGATCGCGGCGGTGGAGGGGTACGCGCTCGCCGGCGGGTTCGAACTCGTACTCGCCGCCGACCTGGTCGTGGCCGCCCGGGACGCGGTCTTCGGGTTGCCCGAGGTCAAGCGCGGGCTGGTCGCGGCGGGCGGCGGTGTGCTGCGGCTGCCCAGGACGTTGCCATACCAGATCGCGATGGAGATCGCGCTCACCGGCGATCCGGTCGACGCCGCGACCGTGCACCGGTTCGGCCTGGTCAACCGGCTGACCGAACCCGGCGAGGCGCTCTCGGACGCGCTGGGCCTGGCCGCTCGGATCGCCGCGAACGGCCCGCTCGCGGTGGCCGCGAGCAAACGTGTGGTCGCGAAGTCGGCCGGCTGGAACGACCCGGACGGCTTCGCCTTCCAGCGCGAGGCCACCGACTCGGTCTTTCGCTCGGCCGATGCCCTGGAGGGCGCCCGCGCCTTCGCGGAAAAGCGCGCCCCGGTGTGGCGCGGCGCATAGCGGCCGACCGCTCGGCACCCGGCCCCACGCGCGAAGGGCCGGGTGCCGGCGCGTCCGGGTGCCGAGGCGCCCGGGTGCCGAGGCGTCCGGGTGCCGAGGCGTCCGGGTGCCGCGCCGTGCGGTCGGCGGCTGAGCGGGGCGAGCAGGGCAAGCGCCTTGGCCCGGCCCTCGGCTCGGGCGGCGGCGTCGGCCGCCCGCGTACCGCCGAGGTTCGACTCGCGTCCCCGGCAGAAACCGCATCCGCCGGCCGGCCGCTTCCGGCCGGCCGCGGTCGACGAGGTCAGCCGGATCCCGCCGCGTGGGTGATCGGGTTGTCGAGGATGGCGTGGATGGTCGTGGTGGCGGCCCCCAGGAGGGGTGCTCGGCGGGCCAGCGCGGACGCGGTGAGGGCTTCGGGAGCCCAGGGGCGGATCGTCACGCGGGCGGCGAGTTCACGGCGCATCGCCGGCAGCAGCCACTCCCCCAGTTCGGCGGCGGCGCCGCCGAGCACGACCCCGGCCGGGTCGAGCAGGTTGATCGCGCCGGCCAGGGCCGTGCCGAGGGCGGTGCCGGCCCGGTCCAGCGCGGCGACCACCGGCGCGTGGCCGGCGCCGGCGTACCGGGCCAGGGTCGCGATCGGGTCCTCGGTGGTGGGTGCGAGGCCGGCCGCCGCGAACACGGCCGCCTCGCCCGCGTATTGCTCCAGGCAGCCGCGCGCGCCACACGCGCAGGCGGGGCCCTCCGGGTGCACCGGGACGTGGCCCAACTCGCCCGCGAAGCCGCGCGCGCCCCGGAACAGCCGGCCGTCGGCGACCACGGCCGCACCGATCCCGGCCTGGGCCGACACATACACGAAGTCGGTCGTGGCGGGGTCGCGCCAC
Organism: Embleya sp. NPDC001921; assembly: GCF_053594475.1. Taxonomy (NCBI): domain Bacteria; kingdom Bacillati; phylum Actinomycetota; class Actinomycetes; order Kitasatosporales; family Streptomycetaceae; genus Embleya; species Embleya sp. NPDC001921. The sequence goes on along the minus strand of NZ_JBSFEO010000003.1, from coordinate 362,101 downwards.
AGCTCGGCCAGCGCGCCCAGGTTGGCCTCGTTCTCCACGGTGATCGGCAACGCGCGCAGGCCGGCCGGCAGCAACGCGCGCAACGGCTCCACCACGGGTTCCGCGCGCCAACCCAGGTTGGGCGCGTGCTGTACCCGGCCCGGGACCGCCCCGACCAGACCGGGCACGCTCAACACGAGGGCGGCGGGTCGCAGTTCGAGCGCGGCGGCGGTGCGGGCGGCGCGCGCGGCGACCCGGGCCAGCGCGGGCAGCGTCTCGGCGGCGGGGCGATCGCGGTTCGGCGCGGCGGCGTGCTCCCACGCGCGCACCTCGCCGCGCAGGTCGACCACGCACGCGCCGACGTGGTCGACGCCGATCTCCAGGCCCAGTCCGGCCGGCCCCCGATCCCCCACCATCAGCGCCCGGCCGGGCCGTCCGGGACGCCCGCTCGGCGCGCTGCCCAGTTCGGCGACCAGGCCCGCGGCGTGCAGTTCCTCGACCAGGCTGGACACCGCGGCGCGGGTCAGTCCGGTGCCGGCCGCGACGTCGGCGCGCGAGAGCGGGCCCCGGGCGGCGACGTCGCGCAGCACCAGGGCGAGGTTCTGTCGCCGCATGCCCTGCTGCGAGGCCGGCAGCGACTCGGGCCGGTCGGTGGATCGATGGGCGCGGTGCACTGGACTCTTCCCGATCAGGGCCGGCCGGGTGCGGCGTCGAACAGGGGCCCGGCGTTGCGCAGCGTATCCGCGATCCGCTCCATCGCCGCGTCGTCCCTGGGCAACGGCTCCAGCAGCGGCCCGTCGGCGGTACGCCACCGGCGCGCCACCGCGTCGGCGGGTTCGCCGGTGAGCAGCCCGGCGGCCTGGGCGGCGGCACCCAGCGCGACCGCCTCCTCGGCGACCGGGATCCGGACCGGGCGGCCGGAGAGTCGGCGTACGGTGTCGCGCCAGGCATTGCCCCGAGCCCCGCCGCCGATCAGCAGCAGCGGCACGGCGGGATCCTCGGATTCGCCGCCCGCGCGCAGCACCTCGGTCAGCGCGGTGAGCAGCGAGTGCACGGCGCCGTCGTAGGCGGCCTGGAGGAGTTGGCCGCCGGTGGTCTCGTGGCGCAGGCCGTGGATCAGGCCGGCGGCGTACGGCAGGTCGGGGGTGCGCTCGCCGTCGAGGTAGGGCAGGACGACGGTGTCACCGCCGGGTTCGACCGCGTCGCGGTCGCGGCCGAGCAGCGCGGCGATCCGGTCGACGGCCACGGTGCAGTTGAGCGTGCAGGCCAGGGGCAGCCAGCCGCTCAGCGCGTCGGCGAAGCCGGCCACCGTGCCGGTGGGGTCGGCGGGGCGGCCCCGGGTGACCGCGTACACGGTGCCCGAGGTGCCCAGGCTGAGCACGGGCAGGCCGGCGGTGAGGCCCAGGCCGAGCGCGGCGGCCATGTTGTCGCCGGTGCCGGCGGCAACCAGGGTGCCCGGTCGCAGCGCGGTTCCGGGCCGCGCGCTGCCGACCGGCACGCCGGGGTCGGCGACGGCGGGCAGGAACTCGACGGGCAGGCCTATCCGTTCGAGCAGTTCGGTGTCGTACCCGGTCGGGGTCCACCACCCCGTGCCGGACGCGTCGCCGCGGTCGGTGACGGCCGCGCCGGTGAGCCGCTCGGTGAGGAAGTCGTGCGGGAGCCGGACGGCGGCGACGCGCGCGGCGGCTTCGGGTTCGTGTTCGGTGAACCAGCGCCACTTGGCGGCGGTGAACGCGGCGGTGGGTACGCTGCCGGCCCGCGCGGCCCAGGCGTCCGCGCTGGTTTCGGCCACCAAGGCCGCGGCCTGGGGCGCGGCCCGTACGTCGTTCCACAACATGGCGGGCCGGACCGGGTCGCCGGCGGCGTCGAGGGTGACCAGGCCGTGCTGTTGGCCGGCGATCGACACGGCTCCCGCGCGCTCGGCCCAGCCGGTCGCGGCGAGGGCGGCGGACAGCGCCCGCCACCACCGGAGCGGATCGCTCTCCCGGGCGCCGCCGGTGCTCACCCGGTGCGGGGCTCGGCCGGCGGCCAGGACCTCGCCGGTGTCGACGTCCACGGCGAGGGCCTTGGTGGCCTGGGTGGAACTGTCCACGCCGATGACCACGCGCCGTGTGCGCATGCCGCCTCCTGGTGTCGTGTCCGAGGCCGGATCGACCCGGGCAGCGGGGCTGCGGGTCGACGGGCGAGGGTTCCCTTCCGTACCGGGCCGATACTAGTTTGTTTTTCGCGTTTACTAATAGTGCTCGGCCACCATCCGACCCGATCCGGGAGCGGCACCCATGACGGACCCCTTCATCCCCGAGGACCCCTTCGCCCCCACCCCCGACGACCGCTTCACCTTCGGCCTGTGGACCGTCGGCTGGCCCGGCCGCGACCCGTTCGGCGAACCGACCCGGCCCACGCTCGACCCGGTCGAGACGGTCTCCCGGCTGGCCGAACTCGGCGCGTACGGCGTGACCTTCCACGACGACGACCTGATCCCGTTCGGCAGCTCCGACACCGCGCGCGAAACGCACGTCAAGCGCTTCCGCCAGGCGTTGGACGCGACCGGGATGAAGGTCCCGATGGCCACCACCAACCTGTTCACCCACCCGGTGTTCAAGGACGGCGCGTTCACCGCCAACGACCGTGACGTGCGGCGGTACGCGTTGCGCAAGACCCTGCGCAACATCGACCTCGCGGTCGAGCTGGGTGCCGAGACGTACGTGGCGTGGGGCGGCCGGGAGGGCGCGGAGTCGGGCGCCGCCAAGGACGTGCGAACCGCGCTGGACCGGTTGAAGGAGGCGTTCGACCTGCTCGCGGGGTACGTGCTCGACCAGGGCTACCCCCTGCGCTTCGCGATCGAGCCCAAGCCGAACGAACCGCGCGGCGACCTGCTGCTGCCCACCATCGGCCACGCCCTCGCCTTCATCGAACGGCTCGAACACGCCGACCTGTTCGGGGTGAATCCGGAGGTGGGCCACGAGCAGATGGCCGGCCTGAACGTCACGCACGGCGTCGCGCAGGCGCTGTGGGCGGGCAAGCTGTTCCACATCGATCTGAACGGACAGACCGGCATCAAGTCCGACCAGGACCTGCGGTTCGGGGCGGGCGACGTGCGCGCCGCGTTCTGGCTGGTCGACCTGCTCGAATCGGCGGGCTACCGGGGGCCGCGCCACTTCGACTTCAAGCCGCCGCGCACCGAGGACGTCGACGGGGTGTGGGTGTCGGCCGCCGCCTGCATGCGCAACTACCTGGTGCTCAAGGCGAAGGCGGCGGCGTTCCGGGCGGATCCGGCGGTCCGCGACGCGCTCGCGGCGGCCCGGTCCGACCGGCTCGCGCAGCCGACGCTGGGCCCCGGCGAGTGCGCGGCCGACCTGCTCGCGGACCGCACGGCCTTCGAGGACTTCGACGTCGAGGCGGCGGCCCGACGCGGCATGGCGTTCGAACGACTGGACCAGTTGGCGATGGATCACCTGTTCGGGACCCGCTGAGCGGGGGCGACGCGCCGCCGATGTCCACGCCGACACAGGTTCCGGTGCCGGCGACCCGGTCGGCGTCGGCATCGGTGGCGCGGCGGCGCCGGCGGCATCGGTGGCGCGGTGGCGCCGGGGGGCATCGGTGGCATCGAACGGTGACGCCGCGAGATCCGCCGCTCAGTCGCACCGCAGCGCGGCGAGTTCACGGCCGAAACCGACCACCAGCCGGCCGCCCGGGGCCACCGCGACGGCGTCCACCGACAACGGGAAGACCAGGCAGGGGCCGATCGGGGTGCGGGTGCTCAGATCCCACACCCGTACCGTCCCGCGCTCCTCGGTCGCACCGCTCACGCCGCCGACCACCGCGATCGGCCTGCCGTCGAGCAGCCCGGTCGCCACGGCCGACACGTACGCGGCCAGGGGTTCGCCGATCGGCTCGCGGGTGGCCAGGTCCCACACCCGCGCCGCGTCCCAACCGCCGGTGACGGCGACCGGACGGCCTCGGACGACGGCCGTGGCCACACCCGTGACCACGCAGGTGTGTCCGACCAGGGGCGCGCCGAACTCGGTCCCGGTGGCCAGGTCGAACACCCGAACCGCGTGCTCGCGGCCGGCGTCCCGACCGGACTCCGTCCCGGCGACGACCACGGGGCGTCCGTCCAGCACGGCCGTGGCCACCGCCCACACCGAGTCGGTCAGCGGTTCACCGACCGGCAGGCCGGTGGCCGGGTCCCACACCCGTACGCCGGCCGCGTCGCCGGTCACCGCGACCGGGCGGCCGGCCACGACGGCCCGCGCCGCGCCCACCCACGCGGTCCGGCCGGTCAGCGGCCGGCACAACTGGTGTCCGCGTTCGAGGTCGAACACGCGCACCGTCGCACCCCACCCGGCGGTGCCCGCGACCACGACCGGGCGGCCACCGACCAGCGCGGTGGCCACCGCGTCCACGCGCCCGTCGTGACCGATCAGCGGCTCACCGATCGGCTGCTCGGGGACCACCGCGCGCACCGACGGCGTGCGGTGGTCGTCCGCCGCGGTCGGCGCGGACCGCGCGGCTTGCGTGGCCGGGAGTTCGGCCGATGGGCCGGACCCGCCCGGCTGTCCGACCCGGACGATCGGCGCGGCCCGGTGTTCGGCCGCCGCCCATGGCCCGGTCACCCAGTCCAACCGCCATCGCGAAGGGAGTTCGCGCCCCGTGGGATCCGCGGGCGTGCGCACCGCCGACCCGCCGCCGGCGGCGGCACCGAGGTCGTCGACCGTCGCGAGCCAAGAAATATCGTCCTGCGCAACGTTGGACATATCACCATTGTGCCCGCCGTGACCTCCCGGGCGCACGATCGCCGGGCCGATCCGCGAGAACCGTCGCGGTCACGATCACGGGCGCCCTCGCCTCGTGGTCGCCCTCGCGATCACCCTCGTGGTCGCCCTCGCCGTCACGGTCGCCTCCGGCGTCGCGGACCCGACCCGCCGACGTGGTTGCGCCCCGCACGGCGCGTCGCGTCGACGACGGAGGGCCTACACCGTCAACACCACCTTCCCCTCGGCCGTCCGACCCTCCAGCGCGGCGTGCGCGTCGGCGGCCCGGTCGAGCGGGAAGCGGGTGATGGTCGGGACCAGCCGCCCCCGGGCCGCCTCGTGCAGCGCCCGGGTGGTCAACTCGCGCCATCCGCCGGGCGGCACCATGTTCGGGCCGATCGCCCAGGTCGCGGTCAGTTGGCGCTCGACCAGATCGCGCGTGGTGATCTCGGTCGGCTCGCCGGCCGCCCAGCCGTACATCAGGAAGCGCCCACCGGGCCCCAGCAGTTCCAGCGCCTGTCGGCCCGAAGCACCGCCGACGCCGTCGAACACGACGCCGATCTCGCAGCCCGCCAACGCCGCCCGCACCCGCTCGGGCCAGTCCGCGGCGGAGTAGTCCACCGCGACGTCGGCGCCGAGCGCACGTACCCGGGCCACCTTCGCGGCGCCGCCCGCGACCCCGACCACCAGCGCGCCCGCGGCCTCGGCCGCCTGAACGAACAGACTGCCCAGACCGCCCGCGGCCGACATCACCAGCACCACGTCCCGCTCGGTCAACCGGGCCACGCCGAGTACACCCTGCGCCGTGGTGCCGGTGGTGACCGCCGCGACCGCGACGTCGTCGGCCAATGCGTCGGGGATCGGGTACAGCGCCGACTCGTCGGCGAGCGCCTGCTCGGCGTACCCGCCCGTATCGCCCAGTTGCGCGACGACCCGCCGGCCCAGCCAGTCCGCCGACACGCCGGGGCCGACCGCCCCCACCACACCCGCCACCTCGCTGCCGGGGGTGATCGGCAGCTCGGGCGGGCGGTGCGGGCCGACCGCGATGCCGCGCCGGAGCCTGGTCTCGATCAGGTGCACGCCGCTCACCCGGACATCCACGCGCACCTGCCCCTCGGCCGGCACCGGCTCGGGCAGCTCTTCGAGGCGCAGGTTCCCGGCCGGGCCGAAGGAGTGCAGTCTGATCGCGCGCATGGTGGTGGCTCCCGGGTTCGATGGTGGACGTTCGCGGCTCCGATGGCCCGCGTTCGCCGGTTCCGGGATCACTATCGAACTTCAAGTCGAGTTGAGGTCAAGTCGGGTGCGCCGGCTCCCCGCCCCCGGCTCCCGGCTCCCGGCTCCCGGCTCCCGGCTCCCGGCTCCCGGTCCGAGCATCGAGCGCCGGTTCCCATCCGGGGAAGCGCCGATGTGGCAGAGTGTCGGGATGTCGTCGACCGAGTCGCAGGGGTCGAGCCCGGGGCCCGCCGGGTGGGATCCGCACGCGCCCGGGAGCGAGCTGTTCGTGGCCATCGAGCAAGGCGATCCCGAGGCCGTGCGCGAACTCCTGGCCGCCGACGCGGAGATCGAGGGGCGGGATCCGAGGTCGCGCTTCCTCGACGGCGGGACTCCGCTGATCGCGGCGGCTTCGATGGGCCGCGCGGACCTGGTGCGGCTGCTGCTCGACCACGGCGCGGCGGTGAACGCCCGTTCGACGTCGGGATGGACGGCGCTGATGCGTACGTGCAACGCGGGAAGCCTGGACTGCGCCCGACTGTTGCTCGACGCGGGGGCCGACACCGGGATCCGCAACGACGAGGGGTACACCGCGCTGGGACGGGTGCCGGGCAACCGGGTCGAACTGCTGCGGCTGTTGCGCGAGCACGGCGCGCCCGTGGTCTGACCGGAGTACGCCCCGGCACCACGTGCGCGATCCGGGGCCCGCCACGACCGGACCACGCGCAAGGGCTCCGGGTGCGGCACGAGATGATCACCGCATGCAACAGATCATCTTGATGTCCGATCCTCGCGTGGCCGCCATCCCCGTACACGAGTGCGACGAACCGCTCGTCGATGTCCGCCTGGACGGCTCACTGCCGGTGGACCTGCGCCAGGCGGATCGCGCCGAGACGTTCTCGTTCCTGCGGGTGGGCGTGCTCGACCGGTTGATCAAGGCCCAGGCGGCGCTACCGGACGGGCTGCGGTTGTTGTTCGTCGAGGGGTACCGGCCGCCGGCACTGCAACGGCACTACTTCGAGGAGTACTCGGACGAGTTGCGCGCCGCGCATCCCGACTGGTCCGCCGACCGGATCCACATCGCGGCCAGCCGCTACGTCTCCCCGCCCGACATCGCTCCGCACAGCGCCGGCGCGGCGGTCGACCTGACGCTGGTCGACCCGGACGGCCGCGAACTCGACCTCGGCACCCCGATGAACGCCAGTCCCGAGGACAGCGCCGGCGCCTGCTACACCGCCGCCGAGAACATCGACGCGACCGCCCGCGCCAACCGCGACGTGCTGAGCGCCGCACTGACCGCCGCCGGACTGGTCAACTACCCCACGGAGTGGTGGCACTGGTCCTACGGCGACCGCTACTGGGCGCTCGCCACGAACACGGAGGCCGCCCGCTACGGACCGTGCGAGCTCGCCTGACGGTGGCAACAGGTGGCGGTGCGATGACGGACAGTGCCGCGGCGCTCGGCTTGTCGGCGGTTTCTCTCGGTTCGCGGAGGGACCGGCAGTGGTCGGCGCCGCCGGCCGGCTCGACACGGACCGGTTCCCGCCGATCGGCACCGCCCGGCACCGCGGCCCGCGGGCACCACCCCGCGGGCCGCGGCACGTTCGGGCACCGGCCGTGCGGGCGGCCGGGCCGAACGCGCGGATAGGGTTTGCCCTTTCGCATCACTTGGAGGCAACGCCATGGGCAGACGACGGCTGTGGTGTCGGAAGCCTGGATTGATGACCGAAATGCGGCACGCTTCACGATCAAGTGGACCGCTCCAGACGGCACGACCGGCACCCGAGACGCGCTCGACCTCGCTCAGGCGGCAGTGAGCGAGTGGCTCCAGTTCTTTTCGATTCATGGGTTGGACGTGAATGCGGCCTGACGTGCTCCGTGTTGGCCGGCGTCAGGCTCGGGCGGGCCGGTCGGCGAGTTCGAGAACCATGGCGTTGTAGAACGGCGCGCCGTCCCACGGGTGGGACACGCCGACGGGGCGGTAACCCCACGACGCGTACGCGGACTGCGCCGGGACCGCCTCCGGTTCCGGGCGAACGGTGAGGGTCACCCGTTCGACGTGCAGGCCCTCGAGTAGCGCGGCGTGGAGAGCAGCGGCGATACCGCGGCGGCGCCACTTTTCACGGACCGCGAGTTCGAGGATCACCCACGTGCGGGTGCCGTCCTCGCGCTTGAAGTCGTCCGCGAGGACCTGGTCCACGTTGTTCCACCACCCGGTGTCGCGGGGGAGAAGGTATCCGTACGTGAACCCGATGACGTCTTCGCCGTCGCGGGCGATGATCAGACGCATGCCCGGCCGCTGCGTGTGGAAAAGGTAGTGGTCGATGAACTGGGCTACGTCCGAGGGGCCTTCGCTGTACGGCGGTTCGGCGTAGACCTCCTCGTAGGCCGGCAGGAAGGCGTCGAGCTGTCCTGCGGCCTCCTGGCCCTCGTATCGCTCGTACGTCACCTCGGTCATCACGCTGCCCCCTTCGTTTTCACGTATTCGGCCAATTCGTCGGTGGCCTCCCGGGCGGAGACGGCGTCGACGGCGCGCAGCGCGCCGACCACCTCGGTGAGACGTCGCATGACGCGTGCCGATTCCACCTCTTCCAGGTCGGTCAAGCTTGCTACGGCTTGGGCGGCGCCTTCGTCGACTTCCCCGGCGCCGATCAGGCCCCGGGCCAGAGTGAGGCGGTACAGGGCCCGGTTGCGTCCGTAGTTGGCCTCCTGATGGGCGAGCGCAGCTCGCAAGAACGCGGTTGCCGCTTGGTGGTGGCCAAGTTCGGTGTAGAGGAGTCCCTGCGCGTAGTCCAGCTCGGCATGCCCGTGGAACGCGGCCCACTCGGGCGAGGGGCGCCCGCGCCCGTCGCGGTCGACGAGCCGCAGGGCGTCGCTCATGCGACGTCGAGCGGATGTGTCGTCGGCCAGCAGCGACAAGGCGCGTGCTTCCCGGGCGGCGATGAGGGATTGGAGGATCGGCGACCCGAGGCGGGTCGCACGGTCCTGAGCGGCCCGGGCCAAGTCGAGGCCGTCGCGAGGTCGTCCCTCGTGGCACGCCTGGAGGCTCATGGAGGAGAAGACCAGGATTTCGAGGTTGGTGTCGCGGAGCATCGAGGCCGTCGTCAGGGCCTCGCCCCAATAGCGTCGCGCGTCGTCCTGCTTGTCGGCGTCGTAGTACAGCCAGCCGCAGTGTTCGGCGACTTCCCCTGAGAGGAGGCGGAGTTGACGGCCGATCGTGTCCGGATACTTGCTGGTGTTGATGATGCGGCGGACGCGGCTCAGGTGGCGGACGGCCAGGGATCGGACGTCGCTGCCGCCGTACGTCGCGTCGAGCTGGAAGAGGACGTGAAGGCCGTCCCGGAGTTCGAGCAGATGTGTGGTGCCGATGGCGCCGGTGCCTCCGGCCGGGCTCAGGGGGACCACGTGGGCGGGCAAGCTCAAAGCGGAGGCTGCGCCGATGGAGTCGGCCAGGAAAGCCCGTCGGTCCACGCCGGTGCCCTTCTGCGCGAGGAGTGGTGCACTCCCCACGGTGACACCTGGCGGTGGTCCAGGAAACCCGATCTCGCTTGGGCAGACGGCGAACATGGCGTGGAGGGTCCGCCAGGCGCGTGCCCGGGGTGCAGGTGGGTCGGGTTGACGCCACCGGCGGTACTGGCGGTCCGTCAGGGTGACCGCTTCGCCGAGCAGGTGTGCCGCGGTGTGGAAGGCCCGCAGAAAGTCCGCCGGCTTGTCCCAGCCGCGCGCGCTGCAGGCGTGTTCGAAGGGCGTCTGCTCCGGCACCACGTCACCTCCGTGATCTGAATCACTACGAACGGTAGCGACTCTCCGGGCGCCGCAAGGTCCGATGTCCGCGAAAAGTCCGGCCGAAAGTCCGCCGGAATGTCCGGTTGCGCCGGTTCTACGGGCGTTGGCTGGTTTGAGAGCTCGACAAGCACGTACTGGCCATCGACCCGCTCGGAAGTTGCAGAGCAATGCCGAGCACACACGCGGAGGATGCACCCTCGTGAGTGATCGACTCACCGCGGTTCGTGTCGTGGAGACCAACGACCCGGAACAGCCCGTACAGCTCCAGCTCCAGGTGAATCGGGATGAGCCCGACGGCCGAGACTTCGACGTCACCCTGACCCAGCTTTGGGAGTTGCACGCGCACATCGGCACCCGGCTCGCCCGGTACCCCGCGCCCTCGCTGACGACTGGTGATGCGCGATGACGAGTCGTTCGCCGGGTGTTCGCCTTCCCAACGCCGAACGTCCCGCACGTCTGGTGGCGTTCGGGACATGGCTGTCGTCGGCCGCGCCGTCGAAGGCGCAGGCACATGTGCAGTGGTACGAGTCGGGCGCGGCGTGGCTGCGCCCGGGGATGGTGTTCTCGGCCGTCGTCGTCCCGGCCCGGCTGGTTCACGTCGCGCTCCGAGTGCGGAAACCGGAAGAGTGCGTCAAGCCGTTGGCGCGGCTCCTGGCCGGTCCGGTGTTCTACAGCCCCCCGGGGGCCGAGCACGAGTCGTCGTACACGGCGCTGCTGCCTGTGGCGGAGGGACGGACGTGGCGCGAGCCGCGGACGCGGCTGTGCTCGGGTCAGGGGCTGCTGTGGGTGCCGGCGCCCGGCCGGTACCTGCCGGCGACCGATGGGTGTCCGTGGTGGGTTGTCGCCGGTGACGGCGACTCGTTGTGCGCGGCGGTCGACTTGGCCGCGCTCGTTCTGCGCTCTCGCACGGAACCGTTGCGGTGGTTGGGGTGATGAGGCGCCGGTGGTTGCTGTCGAGGCGGGCCACGGTCCGCCGAATCGGGGGACCTGCTCGGGAGAGCGCTGCGGTGAGGAGTACCGCCCCGATGACCAGCCGCCCGAGCGCTGGCAGCCAGGTCTACACGAGGTGCCTGCCGTCCCGGCGGGAATCCGCCTGGGAAGCCCGCCGGTTTTTGACCTCGGAGCTGGCCGCGTGGGGGCTCGCCGACGACGACGGCCAGGCGCTCGTCGTCATCAGCGAGTTGGTGTCGAATGCCCACCTCCACACCGCTACCCCGACGATCCGCGTCGGCGTACGGCGGATGGGGCCGCGACTGGTGCGGGTCTTCGTGGTGGACCGGTCGGACGTCATGCCGCTGGTCCGGCCCCCGGATGCCGGTTCCATCGGCGGACGGGGGCTGACGCTGGTGGACGCGCTGTCCCAGGGTCGGTGGGGGGTGGAGCCGTTGCCTGTCGGCAAGCGGGTGTGGGCGCGGGTGACGGTGACCGCAGCGGACGGTCCCACGTGAGGGGCGAGCCGTGGATCGCCGATGGGTGGTCGGCCTGTGTTGGCGGTGCGAGCAGGTCGACGTTCCGGTGTCGTGGCTCGGCCCCGTGCACACCGACTTCGAGGGCGCCGGACCTTTCTACGTCTGCGAGCCGTGTATTCGCCGCCTGGAAGCCCTCGTCCGTGCCTACCAGGACCAGCGGGCCGGTGAATGACGAAGCGATCCGCCATCCCTCTTGTCGTGAAGGGAACCACGATGTCCATTGATCCTCCTGTTCCTTCGGACGCATCGCCGGAGGGGGGTGAGCCGTGGGAATGGCTGCTGGAGGCAGCCCCGTTGGCGCCGCAGGCGCGCGCCGAGTGGGCGCACGCTCGGGCCGGTTGGTTCACGCCGGGGACGGTGTTCTCCGCCGTGTCGCTCCCGGCCGGGGCGGTTCACGCCGCGATCGGCAACTGGCGGACGTGGAACCAGTTCGCCGAACACCTCACGTCGGTGATCGACGGGCCGATGTTCTACCGGCCGAGGACGCGCGGCAGCGACGACGACACGTACACGGGTCTCGTGCCCTACTCCGTGGGTCGCCGCTGGGTCGTGCCGTTGACGACCCTGGAGCCTGCTCACCGGCCCCTGCTGATTCCCGCGCCCGATCGTTACACGCCGGAGCGCACCGGCCCGTGGTGGGTGGTCTCGGTAGAGGAGTCGAAACGCTTCTGTTCGACACGGGCATTGACCCGGCTCGTCAACGCCGGTCGCGGAAGGTGGCTGGACGAGTGACCCGGGAGCAGACCTACCGGCGCCTGGGAGACGCGATCAGGGACGCGTCCGCCGGGCGGTTCGATGGCCGTCCACCCACTGCGGTGTACGGCTGACCCAGACCTGTCCCCTGCCGCCGCCCGCTCCCGGTCCCACGAGACGGGCGGCACCCGGTCCTGCGGGCAAACTCGCGCGGCTGCGGGACCGGTCCCCCATTGCCCCACGCCCGGCCGGAGAAGCCGCGCCCACCGCGAGGCCGGGCGTGGGACACCGACGACAGAACGTGCAGGAGGTTGGTTCGAGTGCACCACAGGAACAAAGTCGATCCCGAGAGACTGCGCCGTCTGGACGAGGCAATCGCGGAGGCGGGCGCCGGGTGGTGCCTGCCGCGCGAGCCCCACGACTCATATCTGACCGAGGTGTTCGAGCACCCCGACCGGGGCGGGGTGTACGACGCCTTGGACTGCCCGACTGGATCGCACGTCACCCTGCTCCGCGAGTTCCCGATCGACGGCACCGGGCCGGTCTGGTTCAAGGTGCTGCCGGCGGGGGCTCGCGTGGACGACATCGGGGCGCGCTGGTTGGTCGGTACCGCGGCTCAGGTTCACGACTGGTACACGGAGTACCGGCGGTTCCTGATCGACACCGGTTGGCGAATCGCCGAGTCGACGAGCATCAACGTCGAAGTGATCGAGCCGGCTCGGCTCGTCTCCTGACTGGCCCATCGAACTCCCGCCCCCGGCCGTGCTGTTGTGCGCCCGGCCGGGGAGCGGGCCCATTCCATCTCATCGTGGAGGTCCGCGTGACCGCACGTCCGATCAGCACCGGAGATCAAGCCGCGTCCTGCTACTTCCGAACGACGGTCGATCACCCCTACCGCAAGGCGCTCGTTCAGATCTGCGAGCCGTGCAACATGCTGTGCCGTCACTGCTTCGTCAACGCCACGAAGCGCGGCACGTTCATGTCCGTCGTCCAGATCCGGGAGCGGCTGATCCCGGCCCTCCCGGCCGCCCGGGTCACGCGCGTCACGGTGACCGGCGGGGAGCCGTTCGTCCACGAGGACCTGATCGAGATCGTCGCGGAGTTCCGCGCGGCCGGGCTCTCCGTCGGCGTCTGCACCAACGGCACGGGCGTGAGCGACGCGGACGTGACCGCGCCGGCCGCGCTGGACGCCCACATGAATGTGAGCCTGGACGGGTTCGCGGAGGAGTCGCACTCCGTGTTCCGCGGCCTCCCTGGGTGCTTTGAGGAAACGGTCCGAACGATCCGGCGGTTCGCTGCGGCCGGCATCCTCCAGGGTTTGCTTTGCACGCCGAACAACCTCGCGGAGGACGAGGAGTATCGGAAGCTGGTCGAGTTCGCCCGGGACCAGGGCGCGAAGTACGTGCTGATGAACCCGCTGGGGTCGATGGGGCGGGGCGCGTCCAAGTCGGCGCAGGAGAAGCTGCGCACGCCCGACGAGCAGATGCGGGAGATCCGGCGGATGACCGCGCCGTTCGAGGCCGACGGCCTGGAGATGGTGAACATCCGGTTCCCCAATGCGGACAAGCCGTTGGCGCCGTGCGAGGCCGGGAACATCATCTACGTCTTCACCGATGGTGGTGTGGCGATCTGCCCGTACCTGGTGTTCGCCGCCCGGACGAAGGTTTCCCGGCACCCGGACACCGACTTCCTTGTCGGGAACGTGTGGGAGCACGACGATGTCGCGGCGCGGCTGGACGCGTACGGCAAGTTCAGTGATCGGTGGGATTTGGGCGGCAACTCGACGTGCGGGGCCTGCTCGATGTCGGCCTCGTGCGGGAAGGGATGCCCTGCGGCTGTCGTGGCCGCCGGGGAACGGATCGGCGCGCTCGACACCGAGCAGTGCCCAGTCGTCCCGAGGCAGGCACGGATGTTGCCCGTGGTCGGTGCGTGATGGCCGGGGAGTTCTTCACGATCGACGGGCCGGGCGGCGTGGGGAAGTCGACGGTGACGGCCGCCGTGGCGTTGGAGCTGCGGACGATCGGTGTCGCGGTGTGCCAGACCCGGGAGCCGAGCGACACTCCGCTGGGGCTGCTCGCCCGGAATGGCACCGACACGTACCGGGGTATGGCGATGGCCTGCCTGATCGCGGCGGACCGGTACGCGCACCTGGACTAGGAGATCCGGCCGGCGCTCGCGCGCGGCGAGACGGTCGTGTGTGACCGGTACATCGCCTCGTCGCTGGTGCTCCAAGTCCTGGACGGCGTGAACGTCGATGTGGTGTGGGAGCTGAACCGGCACGCCGACATGCCCGACGTCGCCGTGATCCTCAACGCCCGCACCGACGTGATCGAGACGCGGCTGACCAGCCGTGGCGCGCACAGCCGGTACGAGCGCGACCCTGGCAGCACCGCGCGGGAATGCGCTGCGTTCCGCAAGGCCGCTACGTTCCTCATGGCCGCCGGCGTCCGCGTCCTCCAACTCGACGCGAGCGACGAAGGCCCGGCCGCCGTCGCCAGTGCCGTGGTCGCGGCCGTCAGGGGCCCGTGGATGAAAGGCAATTCATGACCAGCCCGAGCACGCTCGACGTGCTGACGTTCAACCTGAACAACCCGAGCCGGCAGCGGGCCGAGCGCCGGCTCGCCAACCTCGCGGCGCGGCCCGAGCAGGTGCACGTGCTCACCGAGACGGCCGACAGCGCCGGGTGCGCGTTCCTGGAGGAGCGCTTCACCGCGGCCGGGTACTCGGTGACGTTCCCCCGCCCCGAGCAGCGGGGCGAACGCGGCGTGATGGTCGTCAGCCGTCTCGCCACCCGTCCGGCGCCGTTCGCCGTCGGGTACCTGCCGCACCGCGCGGTCGCGGTCACGGTCGACACCGACCGGGGGCCGCTCGACGTGATCGGTCTGTACGTGCCGTCGCGGGACGCGTCACCGGAGAAGCGGGAACGCAAAGAGCGATGGCTGAGGGAGTGCGCGGCGGTGCTTCCCGATGGCCGGACCGGCGCCCGGGTCGTGCTTGGTGACCTCAACGTCCTGGAGCCTGATCACTCCCCGCGCTACCGGTTCTTCGCCCCGTTCGAGTACGACTTCTACGGGGCGTTCGGCCGGGCCGGGTACGCGGACGCGTTCCGGACGCTGTACGCGGACGCACTCGAGTATTCGTGGGTCGGGAAGACCGGTGACGGATACCGCTACGACCACGCGCACGTCTCGGCCGGCCTGGGCGGCGCGCTGCTCGACTGCTCGTACGTCCACGAGCCCCGCACCGGACCGAATCGGCTGACCGACCACTCGGCGCTGACCGTGCGGCTCGCCGTCACCGCTTCCGTGCCGCTGCCGGTGACTGACCCCACGCGGGCCGAAGAACCCGTGCCCGCCCTGTTCTGACACCCGTACGACCGTGGGAGATGCGGATGGACGAGAACACCTGGGAACAGATCAACCGGCTCCGCCGCTGGTTGGACGAGAACGCCGGCGAGCAGACCGAGCGGGAACGCACGCTGCTGCGCGTGCTCAAGGTCGGCGAGGAGTACGGCGAGGTCGCGGAGGCCCTGCACGGGGCTCTCGCCGCGAACCCGAGGAAGGGCGCGTCGCACTCGTGGGATGACGTGCGGAAGGAGTTGGTGGACGTCGCGGTGACGACGTTGGTAGCACTCGCGACACTCACCCCCGACGCGCGGAACGTCTTCGACGAGCGGCTCAACGGTCTCGTGGATCGCGTCCTGTCGCCGTCCGCCGGGTCCTCGTAGAGCCGGGCGCGAGAGGGAACGGGTGGCCCGGGGGATGGGGCAGAGTCGGCTCTGCTGGGTCTTGCTCAAATGAGCGTGACGAACGCTCGGGCTCACCCGTTAACCGTGGACAGACGCGTTTCGGCCATCGCCGAGGCGTGTCGGGCCACCCGCCCTTCGGGGCTGCGGTGGCCGGCGGGTGGCCGTGCTCCGCAAAGCTGGTGGGCCCGCTGAGCAGGGGCTCGGCGCCGAATCGGCGCCGGGCCCCTTTGCTTGTTCGAAGGTTCGCCCGCCCGTGCACCCGTGGGCGCACGGGCCTGTGCCGATCCGGGTAGTGTCGGGCTGGAACGGGCCGAGACGTGCCGGGACGGGTTCGCGTTAGTCGAGGTCGCGGCATTTGCACAGGTCAGGCGGGGTTCCGCGCGAGGGGAGGACACCCGGATGCACGCCCTGGGCGCGAAGGTGGACGGCGAGCTGGTGGGCATCACCCACTTCCTCGTACACGCCGGCACGACGGCGCCGGACGTGTGTTACCTCCAGGACCTGTTCACCGCGCCGCGGGCCCGGGGCAAGGGGGTCGCGGGCGCGCTGATCGCCGCGGTGGCCGATTGGGCCCGCGAACGCGAGTGCTCGCGGGTGTACTGGTCGACCCATCAGGACAACGCCACGGCCCGCCGGCTCTACGACCGGGTGGGGCTGGACCGGGGCTTCGTGCTGTACCGGATCAACCTCTGAGCGCACCGGGCACCGGGCACTGGGCACCGAGCAGGGCTCAGGGCCCAGGCGACGCCGGGACGTCCGGCGCGGCGCGCGCCTACGGCGCGAGTCGGGCGGCGAGCAGCGCGGGGGCCTCGGCCAGGGACGGGCCGTACCAGGTGAGGTGGCGTCCGCTGACGAGTGCGGCCGGGACACCGGGAAACGCCTCGGGGCCGTCGTCGGCGGTGAACGCGTAGGGTTCGTCCGGCAGGACCACCAGATCCGGTGCGGTGGCCCGCAGTTCCGCCAACGGGATCTTGGGCCAGCGCTCGGGGTGGGACGCGAAGACGTTCACGACGCCGAAGCGGGCGAGGACGTCGCCGGCGAAGGTGTCCCGGCCGGCCACCATCCACGGACGACGCCACACCGGGATGATCGCCCGTCGCGGCGGCGGAGCCGGCGGCAGCGCGGCCCACGCCTCGCGGCAGCGGTCGAGCCAGGGCGGGACGGGCAGCCGGCACCCGAGCACGAGCATGCGTTCGAGCGCGGTGAACGCCTCGTCCAGAGCGCGAACCCGGGTGACCCACACGGCGATTCCGGCGGCCCGCAGCGCGGCCAGATCCACGGCGCGGTTCTCCTCCTCGTTGGCCAGGACCAGGTCCGGGGCGAGTGCGCGAATCGTGTCCAGGTCGGGATTCTTGGTGCCGCGCACCCGGATCACGTCCAACTCGGCGGGATGCGAGCACCAGTCGGTGGCGCCGACGATCAGTCCGGGCGCGCTCGCCGCGACCGCCTCGGTGAGCGAGGGCACCAGCGAGACCACCCGACGGACGTCGTCCGGTACGGGCACGCTCAGGTCGAGGTCGTCACGCATACGCCGACCCTACGACCGCGCGGGCGCGGGACGCACGACGTCGGAACGCACGGGCGCCGGGGCGCTCGTCGCACCGCGGGCACGCGTCACGGGCGCACCCGGTAGCTGCGCAGCCACATCCGCACGCCGTCGTCGACGATCCGCCCGATCTCGGCGGAGGTGACCTCGTGCAGGCCGTCCCGGGAGCGATGGATCGCCTCGTGCGCGGTGAGCAGGATCAACTGGTGTGTCGCCAGAGGCACATCGGGGATGTCCAGGACGCCGGCCTCGACGTACTTACCGATCTCGCGGGTCACCGCCTCGTCGCAGGCCGGGCGGGACCGGGCCCATTCCTCGGCCAGTTCGGGATGACGCCACTGCTCGGCCACTATCACCCGACGCAGGGCCACCATCTCCCGGTCCAGCACGAGTTCGGTCCAGATCCGGGCCGCCGCGCGCAGGTCGTGCTCCAGGTCGCCCGACTCGTGGAAGAGCGCGGCGAAGCGGGCGGCGGAACGATTCGCCGCGTCCCGCTGGGCCGTCTCGACAACCGCGACGAACAGCGTCTTCTTGTCGCCGAAGTGGTTGTACACGGTCTGCTTGGAGGCGCCCGCCTCGGCGGCGATCACATCGACGCTCGTATCGGTGAAGCCGTACCGCAGAAACACCCGCTTGGCCGCCTGGACGATGGCCTGGCGCTTGTCGGGTCGCCCCGGCCGCGCGGCGGGACGCGGCGACTGCCCGGCCGATCCGGTATCCCGTCGGCCTTGACCACTTGGACTCATGCGTCCAATGCTAGCGGAGCCATATTTCGACTGGACGGTCCAGTCGAAATATGCGACCGGCGCGCGGACCGCGGCGCGCGCCGTACAGGTCGAGGAACCCGGGCCAGGTCGACGATCGGGGTCCCTCCCAGGGCGTGTCTTCAATCCCCCGTCGGGCTCCGCGGCGTGAGCGCGGCGAGGAGCCCGACGGGCGGATGCCGTGCGTCGGCGTGCCGGAGAAGCGCCCGCACAGTGGTTCTCTTCGGGTGGTTCTCCGGGGCGGCGAGCGCGGCGAGGGAGCCCGAAGGGCGGATGCGGTGCCGGGCGTCGTGGAGCTCGGCGGGGGATTGAGGACACACCCTAGGGTGGGTTCCATGAGCACACGCACGGAAAGCGGCACCTCGGACGACGCGGCCGGCGCCGGGGGACACTTCGACACCGGGCTGTTCGACGCACTGCGCGCGGACGCGATAGCCGACGTCACGAGCCTGCGCGAGCTGTACGAACACCCCGGCGCGGCGGCGGCCGCCAAAGAGATGGACCGGCTCACCGACAAGACCCGCGCGCTGGTCGGCTGCGCGTCGCTGGTCTTCGTCGCCAGCACGGACGCCCGGGGCCGCTGCGACGTGACCCCGCGCGGCGGCCCGGCCGGTTTCGTCACCGTGCTGGACGACCGCACCCTGGTGATCCCCGACGCCACCGGCAACAAGCGCCTGGACACGCTGCACAACGTGCTGGAGACCGGCCGGGTCGGGCTGCTGTTCGTGATTCCCGGGCGCACCACCACACTTCGCGCCAACGGCCGCGCGTGCGTGTCCGCGCGGCCGGAGTTGCTGGAGCAGTTGACCGCGGTGGGCAAGCCGCCGGTGAGCGCCCTCGTGGTCGAACTGGACGAGGTCTACCCGCACTGTCCCAAGGCGCTGCTGCGCAGTTCGGCCTGGAAGCCGGAGGGCTGGCTGCCCGCCGACGCGCAGCCGAGTTCGGCCGAGGTGACGCTGGCCCAACTGCGGATGCCCGGCTTGACCATCGAGGACATCCGGCAGGCGGAGGCGGACTCGCTCAAGTACCGCTACGAGTAGCCGAGGCGGTCGCGCGGCGGTCGGGTGCCGCGGGGACGCTCGGGTACCGAGGAGCGGTCTGCGCGCGGGAGCCCGCCGCTCCGGGGTTGACACCGGGCCGGACCGGGAATCCGCCCCCCGTTTCGAGCGACGGACCCGCGGAGGACTTCGAGACCTTGGAGTACATCACGTGAACGCACTGCCGCCCGCCGATCCCACCCTGCTGCACCCGATGCCGGGGCAGCGGCGCGTGGTTCTGCTCAAGCCGTTGGTGACCTCGCCGTTGATCGAGGTCGGGGAATTCTCGTACTACGACGACCCGGACGATCCCACCGCGTTCGAGACCCGCAACGTGCTCTACCACTACGGCCCGGATCGACTGGTGATCGGCCGGTTCTGCGCGCTGGGCGAGGGCGTACGGTTCATCATGAACGGTGCCAACCACCGGATGGACGGACCCTCGACGTTTCCCTTTCCGATCATGGGCGGGTCCTGGGCCGAACACTTCGACCTGATCACCGGCCTGCCCGGCCGCGGTGACACGGTGGTCGGCAACGACGTGTGGTTCGGCTACCGGTCCACCGTGATGCCGGGCGTACGCATCGGCCACGGCGCGATCGTCGCCTCCGGCGCGGTGGTGGTCGACGACGTCCCCGACTACATGATCGTCGGCGGCAATCCGGCCCGCCCGATCCGCGCCCGACACAGTTCCGCGGACATCACCCGGCTGCTCGAACTGGCCTGGTGGGACTGGCCGATCGAGCACATCACCCGGCACCTGCGCACCATCATGTCGGGCACGGTCGCCGAACTGGCGGCGGTCGCCCCCACCGCGACCGACTGACCCCCGTCGCGGCCGGCGCCCTTCGCCGGATCGCGGCGTCTGGGGCCGGTCCCGGCCGTACCGCGCCGCGCCCCGCGTCGGGGCGCGGCGCGGCCTCATGTGGTGGGCGGGACGGCCGCGAGCAGGGCTTGGGCGAGGTGGCGGGCCCGGGTGGCCGGGGCGGGGGTGCGCTCGCGGAGCGCGGTGACGATGGCGCCGTCCATCAGGAGGGCGAATCGGCTTGCCTGGACGGCCGGTTCGGCGACCCCGGCGGCGGTCAGGAGTCGGTCCAGGTAGTCGACCACGTGTTCCTTGTGGGCCGCCGCGACCCGATGTGCGGGGCTGTCCGGGTCGGCCGACTCGATCATCGTGTTGATGAACGCGCAGCCCCGGAAGTCCTCCCGCTCGAAGCGCTCGGCGAGCGCGTCGAAGACCGTGAGCGGATGCCCGCCCAGCGCCTCGACCCGCTCGGCGAGCCAACTCCGCCAGCGCCGGTCGCGGGCCTGAAGAACGGCGACCACGAGGTCGTCCTTGCTCGGGAAGTGCCGATACATCGAGGCCCGGCCGACACCGGACTCGGCCAGGATGCGCTCGACGCCGACGGCGCGGATGCCCTCGGCGTAGAAGAGTTCCTCGGCGGTGGCGAGCAGGCGGTCGCGGGCGTTGACGGGCACGTTCGGATCCTAACTCCTCTTGACCGAAAACGGTACCGATCAGTACCGTCTGCGAAACGGCACCGATCGGTACCGTTTGGGTTTCGAGGCTCTCGGGAGTCCGCATGTCGTCCACGCCCACCCCGACCACACCCCCGGCGGTCACCGCCGAGGAGCCCGACGGCGGGGAACTCCTCGCCCGGGTCGCCCGCCAACTCGGCCGGGTACCGAACCTGTACGCCGCGCTCGCGAGCGGCCCGGCCGCGCTGGAGGGCTACCTCGCGATGCGCGACCACCTCACCCGCGGCGTACTGCGACCACGCCTGCGGGAGCAGCTCGCGCTGCTGATCGCGCAGGAGAACGAGTGCACCTACTGCGTCAGCGCGCACTCCTTCCGCGGCGGCCTGATCGGGCTGACCGAGCAGGAGTTGCGGGCCACCCGCGACGGGCACGACGCGGACCCGCACGCCGACGCCGTCCTGGGCCTGGCCCGGGCGATCCTGCGCACCCGTGGCCGGGTCGCCGAGCCGGACCGCGCCGCGGCGCGCGCGGCCGGGGTCACCGAGGCCGAACAGGCCGAGATCGTCGCGCACATCGCGCTGAACACGCTGTCCAACTACTACAACCACCTGGCCCGGCCGGAGCTGGACTTCCCGGAGGTGCAGGCATGACCTCGCACCGCACCTGGCTGGACGCGTCCGTCGAGCTCGTCGACGGCTACCCGGTGATCGGCGCCGACGGCGAACCCACCGCCTTCGTGCCGAACGCCCGGGTCGCCTTCGAGGGCGGGTTCGCGCACCTGGACATCCCCGGCACCGGCGTCGTCCAGATCGTCTCGGCGCCCGCCGTACGCCGGATCACCCACCGGAACGCCCCGGCGGCAGGCTGACCGCGCGGTGGCGCGCCGGCCGGTACGGGAGTCCGGCCGGCGCGCCCCAACGCGGCCACGCACGGGATGCGCGTCGTCGCTGTCGGGTGATCGCGACGAGTTTTCCGACCGATCGCGATGAGTTCTCCCGTCCATTCGAGTCCACCCCTCGAGGACCCGTAGCGGCCTCGTACCGGAATCGAACGACAACGCGCGGCAGAGCCGCGGAGGAGTCATCCCATGACACTGGACCTGCGATCGCCGGCCACGACCATCGCCCGGCTCGCGGACGGGATCGAGGACGAACGACTCGACGATCCGACGCCGTGTACGCGATACACGGTCCGGGATCTGCTCTCCCACCTGGTCGGGCTGACCGCCGCGTTCCGCGACGCGGCGCGCAAGGAGTTCGGCCCGACGACGCGGACCGCGCCCGGCGCCACGATGCCCGCCCTGGATCCGCGATGGCGCGACCTCCTGCCTCGCCAGTTGCACGAGATGGTGGACGCCTGGCGCAAGCCGGACGCGTGGGAAGGCGAGACCCAGGCCGGTGGCGTGACGTTGCCCGCCGAGATGATGGGGCTGATCGCACACAACGAACTGGTCCTGCACGGCTGGGACCTGGCCCGTGCGCTGGGCCGGGAGTACGCGGTGGACAGCGCGAACCTGGAGGCCTCGCTGGCCTTCCTCACCCCGCCGCCGGACGCCGACCACTCCGTCGACGCCCCGGTCGACGCCCAGGGCCTGTTCGCCCCCGCGGTGCCGCTGCCCGCCGAGGCCCCGCTGCTCGACCGCGTGGTGGCCCTGGCCGGGCGGGCCCCGAACTGGCGGGCGGCGGTGTAGGGGCGGGCCGCGACGGGCGGGCGGGTGGTACCGGTCGGATCGCTCAGGAGCCGCCCGCCCGCGCCGCGTCCGCCGAGCGCTCGCGCACCTCGGCCAGATCCTCTTCGGTCGGCGCGTCGTCCTGGGTCAGTCGCAGTCGCCAATAGCCCGCGAACTCGATCCGCCCCTTGGCCAGGCCGCGTTCGTCCACCAGGTGTCGGCGCAGCGCCCGCACCACACCTGCCTCGCCCGCGAGCCAGGCCCGGACCGAGCCGGCGGGCAACTCCGCGCCGCGCACCGCCCCCAGCAGCAAGTCTCGTCCTCCGGGCGGGACTTCGCCGCGATGCAGCCAGTGCACGGTGAGTTGGGCCCGGCCCGCGAAGTGTTGTTCCTCGGCCCCGTCGACGACCTCGGCGTACACGATCGCGCGGGCGCCCGCCGGGAGCGCTGCCAGGATCGAGCCGATCGCGGGCAGCGCGCTCTCGTCCCCGACGAGCAGGTACTTGTCGGCGTCGCCCAGCGGGCGGGCATAACTCGCCGACGGGCCGTAGCGGCCCAGCACGTCGCCGGGCCGGGCCCTCCCGGCCCATCGGGTGGCCGGTCCGGCGTCCGGATGCAGCACGAAGTCCACGTCGATCGCCGCGCGTTCGCGGTGGTGGGCACGGACCGTGTAACTGCGCATCCACGGGCGCTCGGCGTCCGGGATGGCCAGGAACGCCTGATACCACCGCCGCACGTCGTCCGGGTCCTCCTCCGGCAGCCGCGGCGCGCGTTGTCCCGCTCGGGGGAAGCACAGCTTGAGCTGCTGGTCCGGCCAGGTGGGAAAGTCGTCGAGCCCCTCCCCGGTGAAGGTGACCCGCGCCATGCGCGGTGTGACGCGGGTGACGTCGGTGACGTGGAGATACGAAACGAGGGGTGATTGCCCCATGGCACAAATCCCTACGAATGATTGGATTCGCGACGGGTCGAACGACCCGGCCCGGGCAGGTCTAGCAAAAAATTGCGCGGATTTGTCAAGCCCGAGGGCCCACGAACCCGAGAATCCGAGCGCCCGAAAGCCCACCACAAACCGCCGCGGCGACGGCCGGGAGCACTCGCCGCTCGCGCGGCCCCCAGGCGATGGGGGCGGCGCCGAGCAGCGCGGCGACGGCGTACGGCCGGCGGATCGGCAGATGATGCCACTGCCGGCCTTGGCCATGAATCGGGCGGCTATCCGGCCAGGACCTCCCCGAGCCGGGCCCGTGCGGCGCCGGGGAGTGATTGGTGAAGTATGTCGGCGCGCGACCGCACGAGGCCCTCGGAGAATTCCTTGGGCAATTCCTGCCAGACATGCGCCGCCATGTCGGCCGCCGCCGTGGGATCGCCGTCGGCGCTCAGGCAAGTGGCTGTGTCTATCGCCACCAGGGCTCGGGTCATGATGGACGGGGTGTGGGTCAGCGCGAGCGCCGACTGTTGCTCGGCGTACGCCTGGCGGGTTCGGCCCATGAGGGTGAAGGCCTGGGAAAGGTGCACGTGGTGCTTCTGGGCCGGATAGCCGAACCAGGTGTCGGTGGACTGCGCCGTGTCGAGGTCCTCAGCCATGGTGCGAGCGTCGTTGATGGCGGCGAGCGCGCCGTCGTGGTTGCCGATGGAGGCCAGGGCCCGCGCCGTCACGGCGGCGGCAAGGGCTCCCGCAGCCGTGGAATCGCGGCCGGCCTCGGCTCGAGCACGGAAGGCGAGGTCGGCGGCGGCTCGGGGAGCGCCATAGTTGAGCGGCAGCATCGCGTGTCGTGCCAACACCCAGGCCGGCATGTGCCGGTCCCCTGATTCGATCGCGGCCCGCTCTGCGGTAGTGAACCAGCCGTGCGCTTCGCGCTGGTCTCCGCGGTCATGCTGGATGATCGCGACCAAGCCGGTGATTCCGGCGGCGGTGCGGGCGAGTTCCGTGCGGCTGGAGGCCGGGTGTGGCCGGCCGAGTACCTCACGTAGAAGGCCGAGGTCGGCGCTCATCCGGTCGAGTACGAGGCTCGGCGGGCGGCCGTGGTAGCCCCCTCGGTGCCGTTCGAACGCCCCGGCGAGATATGCGAGATCGCCTTCGCCCGGTCGGACAGGGCCGAGTCGATACCTTGTCGGGCTTCTGCGATGCCCGGTAGGGCAACCACACCGGCCGCCGCCGCTGCCGCTCCGAGGAAACGTCGTCGTTGCACTGCTGGGTCCTCCGTCCTACCGCCGGCCACTTGATGCCGCCGACGCCACTGCCTGGACACCGCCACGGCGCGGGCGATCTCGTCTTCGGACCGCCCGTACCCGTCGGCCAGTAGCGGGTGCCACCGGGCGGTGGGGAGACGGCGCTCGGTTTCCCAGCGCTTCAGGTTCTCAGGGTCGAACCACGCGCCGCCCTGGGCTTTCTCCAAGAGCAGAGCCTGTTCCTCCCGCGTGAAGCCTGCGGATTCCCGACAGTTCCTCAACAGGACTCCGATGCCACCTGGTGCCATCATGCCCATCTCCCGGCGGTCGAACGGCCCTTGCTCCTGATTGGCCCCCCTGAGCGGCCCCCTGCCGGGAATCGCACCCCCGTATGGCACCGGACGTCGATAGCCGAGCGGAGTTGACTGACTACCAGACGAGCAGAGCGATCGCACACGGTCAAGCCCCCAACGGAGGTCACCTCGATGGCCAAATCGCTCATGGACAACGGGATTCTCGGCCGCAGCGGGTGGCGAGCCGATGTCGAGTGGGCCACGTCCGAATCGACCCGGCGTGTGGCGACACAGATCTTGGCCGAGCATCTCGCCCAGCGAACGGAAGTCGTCCGCAACCCTCACCTCGACGCCGAGTGGGCCGCCCTCGCCGTGCGAGCCCCGCGATTGCTCGACGCCGTCCGGGGGCTCATCGGGTCGGCCGTCGCCGTGGAGAACACCTTCCTGATGACGAAGTGGCCAGGCCGTCCGTTCGAGGTGCCGTGGCATCAGGACGGCATCGACGAGCGGATCGAACTCGACCCGGAATGGTCGGTCTCCGCGTGGCCGGCCGTCACCGACGCCACCGTGAACAACGGCTGCTTGCACGTCGTCGAAGGGTCCCAGCGTTGCGGCTACCTGCCGGTCGGCCGCGAAGCCGCGCACGGCGCGGAGCGCGGCCGCGCCACAACGGCCCTCGTTGGTACCGACGACACCGCGACGGCCGTCTGCCTGCGAGCGGGGGCCGCCGTCCTGATGGACAGTCGACTACTGCACCGGTCCGGCTCGAACTCCGGCGGCACCCCGCGCATCGGGCTCAACATCCGCTACGTCGCCCCGGACGGCATCCGCAGGCGCGCCACCACAAGCCCCAGCCTCGACCCGATCAGCGGACCGGGCTGGTAACCGTCACCACTACGTAGGGAGTGCCGAATCGTGAGCATCCTTGAGGAACTCGCCACGCGAGAGGAAGCAGTGACCCGCGTACGTGTCCTGGTCGGTGAGGACGGCGACGCCGGCCGCCGTGCCGGCAAGGCCGTGATCGCCAGGTCCGACTGCACGTACTACTGCCCCGACGCGGCGACCGCCGAGCGCTGCATCCAGTCCCTGCGCGTCTCCGACGAGCGCCTGCGGAGCAGGCCGGAAGAGATGATGCTCTGGGACTGGGAGTGCACCTACTGGGAGGCCGAAATCGGCAACCCGAACGGCGGGGGCACCGTCCTGCTCGGTGTCGCCTGGTACGACCGGGCCTTCTTCGACGACAGGCGTGACGCCTGGTTCGGGGCAATGCACCAGCGGATCTACAAGGACCTCGGCATCCCCTTGGAGGACATCACCGTCACCCACTGGGAACTGATCGCGTAGCGGATCCAAGCACGACCGGCGGTCGGGCCCAGTTCGCATGGGCCCGGCCGCCGAAGCACGTTCCGACCTGGTGGATTCTGCGTGTGGGCATCCTCAAGGGCAGACTGCTCCGATCCGGACTCGCCGCCCATGAAGGACCACACGTGCATCCTCTGATCACCGAGCTCGGGCTGGACCCGGCCGGGGCGAAGCTCCTCCACGACCGGCGCGGCACCACGTTCTTCAAAGTCGGCGACACCGCACTCAAGATTACCGACGGCCTGATGGCCCGCCGGGAAGGTGAGGTCCTGGTCGCGCTTGCCGCCGACCACTACCGGGCCCACGGGGCCTACGGTGAAGGCTCGTGGTTGACGATGCGTTGGATCGACGGAATCAGCATGTGGGACGCGCTGGGACCGGCCGCGCACGGCGACGACACCGACGAGGCCCGCCACCTGATGCTCGGATTCGCCGCCGACGCCGCAAATCGGCTCGCCGAACTTCATGCGGCGGGTTGGGCTCACGGGGATCTCCAACCCGACCACTTCGTCCGCGAGGGAAACAGGGCGCGGATCATCGATCTCGCCTGTGCACAGGGCCCGGTGCCGGTGCCGTTCTACATCCATCGGGGCGGCCTCGCCCACACCACCGCGCCCGAGATCGCCGCCTTGGTCATTGGCTCCGACGAACACATCGCGGTCACGCCGCAAGCGGACGTGTGGGCCTTCGCGGCATCCCTGATCTGGTCTTGGACGCGAACCCCGCCGGCCGACTACCGCAGCCCCGAGGGAGGGCGTGCGGGGTTCCTCGCCGACATCGCCGCCGGCCGCCTGCACGACGTCGCGGCCATTCGGCCCTGGGCTTTCCCGGAGTTCGAAGGCGCCGTTCTCGCCGCTTGCGCAACGGAACCCGGCGAACGGCCCTCGGCAGCCGAGTTGTCCCACGCACTCCGTTCGGCAGGAAGCTGACTTGCCGCAACGGCCTCAGGCCCCGGAGCCGATCTACGCCCGAGCCATTGGCGAAGGAGTCTGGAACGAGCAGATCGCTTCTCCGCCCGCATAGATCAGTTACGCACGTTTTTGGGTGATTGGCCTACGATGCCGGGCGACCAACGGCATCGCGACTCGCGGGACAGCTCGTAACCGCCCGCCAAATCACCGCGGCTGCCTCCAGGTACACATCCTGCACGTGGACAGACGCGTTCGGCCATGGCCGAGATGCGTCGAGCCGCCTCCCCTTCCAGGGACATGGTGGCCGGCGGGTGGCCGTGCTCCGCAAAGCCGGTGGCCCCCCTGTGGCGTTTTCGGGGTGCACCCGAGCGTGTGCCCACGGCGCACGAAGGCGTGCCGATCCGGGTACTGTCGGGCCGAAACGTGCCGACGCGGCTCGCATTCGCCGAGGTAGCAGCACTGGTCGCCCGCGACGTTGGCGGGGGTCGGTTCGGCCGACGTTGCGGCGTTCTTCGCGCCGTTGGGTGAGCGGGAGTTGGGGTTGGCCGCGGCCGCGACCGGCTGAGCACGGCGGCGACCGGTTCGGCCGCCGCCGGTTCGACGGCCGATACGGCCGGGGAGCTGCGCCGGCTCAGTGGTGGAAGCCCGGTGCGCGGGTCTCGATCGGCATCGGTCCGGTCAGGCGGTCCAGGTAGGCGGTCGCCTCGCGGATGTCGTCGAGGAGGTCGCGGGCCAGGTCCATGCCCAGGCCGCTGCGGACCACGATGCGCTGCACCGTCACGTCGGCGAGGTTGTCCGGCATCGGGTAGGCCGGCACCTGCCAACCCTTCATCCGCAGTCGGTCGGACAGGTCGTACAGGTTCCAGTTCTCGGTATGGCCGGCCTTGAGCCGCCACGCGAACACCGGGATGTCCGAGCCGTCGTTCCACAACTCGAACGCGTCCATCGCGCCGATGCCGTGGGCGAGGTGGTGGGCCACGTCCTGGGACGACTTCTGCACGGCAAAGTAGCCGCTGCGGCCCAGTCGCAGGAATTGGTAGTACTGGAGCAGGACCTGCGCGCCGGGGCGGGAGAAGTTCAGCGCCAGGCTGGGCGTCTCGCCGCCGAGGTAGCTGACCCGGAAGATCATGTCCTCGGGCAGCAGGTCGGCGGTGCGCCACACCACCCAGCCCAGACCCGGGTAGACCAGTCCGTACTTGTGTCCGGACGTGTTGATCGAGTGCACCCGCTCCAACCGGAAGTCCCATTCCAGGTCGGGTTGCAGGAACGGCGCGACCATCGCGCCGGAGGCCCCGTCGACGTGGATCGGGACATCCAGGCCGGTCTCGCGCTGGATCCGGTCCAGGGCGTCGGCGATCTCCCGGATCGGCTCGTAGGCCCCGGTGTAGGTGACCCCCAGGATCGCGACCACCCCGATGGTGTTCTCGTCCACGTACGAGGCCAGGTCGTGGCCGTCCAGCGTGCGATGTTCCTCGGTGATCGGCACCAGGCGCGCCTCGACGTCCCAGTAGTTGCAGAACTTCTCCCAGACCACCTGGACCGCCGAGCTCATCACCAGGTTCGGCCGGTCGGTGGGCCGGCCCGCCGCGCGGCGGGCGTGTTGCCAGCGGCGTTTGAACGCGAGCCCGGCGAGCATGCAGGCCTCGGACGAACCGATCGCGGAGGTGCCGATCGTGCGCGCCGGGTCGGGCGCGTTCCACAGTTCGGCGAGCATCTTCCAGCAGCGGTCCTCGATGATCGCGGTGTGCGGATATTCGTCCTTGTCGATCATGTTCTTGTCGAACGACTCGGCGTACAGCCGGACCGCGTGGTCGTCCATCCAGGTGCCGACGAAGGTGGCCAGATTCAGGCGGGCGTTGCCGTCGAGCATCATCTCGTCGTGCACGATCTGGTACGCGGTCTCCGGCAACATCTCGCCGATCGGCATCCGATAGCGCTCGACGGCGACGGCCTCCCCGGGGCGGGCGAAGAGCGGGTTCACCGCGACGACGTTCTCCTTCGACATGAACCGACCCTTCGCTGCGCGTGCCGTGACCTTTCCACGCTCGGTGGGCGCGCGAGCGTGCACAAGCGGGGCGGACCGAAAGGGTGGCGCGGCCGACGGGTGGTCGAAGGGGTCCGCCGTGCGGCGTGGCAGCCGGCGAGCGAGGCTTGTCCACCTTCGAGTGAGGCCTGTCCTAGGTATGCCTGAGCCGCCTTAGGCACCTGCCGGGCGGGAGCGGCCGGGCGGATGCGGCATCCGCCCGATGTCGGCGACCCGACTGGCCCGCGAGGCTGTGACCACGAGCCGGGCACACCGGGTCGGAGGGAACGGGAGCGGGTCATGGTCGAGTACGACATGTTCAAGGCACGTGAGCGCGAGATCCTCGCCGGCGCCGAGCAGGCACGGGTACGGCAGGCGGCGTGGCGGGCGCGCCGGGCCGAGGCGAAGGCGCGCCGGGCCGAGCGCGCGGGGGCGGCGGCGCTGACCACCCTCGCGGTGATCGAGGTCGGCGACGTGCACCGGCAGTTGCACCTCTTGGCTCGGTGAGCACGGGAGCACGGGAGCACGGGAGCACGGGAGCACGGGAGCACGCCGAACGACGCTTCGTGGCTGGTGCGTTCCCGTCGCGCGGCAGGTGGCCTCGGGCCACTGAGCCTGGCTCGTGGGCGGGTCTTCCCGCGCGACGAATCCCGTGGGAGAGTGATCGCCGCACGCGCCGAACCCCGGATGGGCACGAAGAGGTGTGGAACTCTGTCGATCCTCGATCTCACTCCCCAGCGTATCGCCGAGGATACGCGGTACCTGCTTCGTGGTATCCCGTCCGACCGCACGATCTTGCTGCATTCATCGCTCACCGCCTTTCTGGAGCCCCTGTCCGCCCGAGAATCGACCCGGGGTCGTGACGGTGCGGGTCCCGGTGGCGCGCGGTCGGGCCCGGACGCCGATATGCCGAAGGTCGTCGTGGACGGGATCATGGACGGCCTGGGAGACGACGCCACCCTTGTCGTACCGACCTTCACCTCCTGGAACTCGCTGACCTCGCACGCCTATCGGGCCGCGGTCGAGGGGAAGACCCCCGAGGAGCGCGCCCGCATCGAAGCCGCTCTGCCCGCTTTCGATCCCGGAATCACCCCGTCGGAGGAGGTCGGCTTCCTGACCGAGGTGATCCGGCGGCGCGGAGTTCGCAGCAGACATCCACAGACGTCGTTCGCCGCCACCGGGAAACGTGGGCACGACATTGTCGACGGGCACGACCTGCGCAGCCACTTGGGCGAGAGTTCCCCGCTCGGCGCCCTGTACCGGACCCCGAACACCCACATTCTCATGGCGGGCACCGACTGGGACACGTGCACGGCGTTCCATCTGGCGGAATACAAGCGGGAGAACCCGCAGGAGCGGCACTACCAGACGCGCGTGTACAGCCCGCTCAACGGTCGCGGCGAATTCACCCAGTACCGCGACGTGGTCCTTGACGACAGTGACTTCATGAGCATCGGCAAGGCCTTCATGAAAGAAGGCGCCGGCCTCACGAAGGGTGGCTTCATCGGAGGGGCGAAATGCCTTCTGGTGCCCTTCAAACCGGCCGTCGACTTCGCGGTTCGCCATATGGAAGAGAATCGTGTACCGCTCGCGCCGGAGGACCTGAAGAAATTCACGATGCAGCGCGACCTGGTCGACGGGTATACACAGACCAAAGGATTCTCGCAGGAACAGCAGCGCTTTCTGCTCCGCCCCGCGGGAGCGCGTATTTCGTCGAAGCAGCTCGGGTTGACCATGCGGCCCGCGTCCGAGGCGCTGCGAACGCCCCGGAAGGAGCTCAGTCACCGCGAGCGGGTGACCGACGAGAGCCCGGCCTACCGAGCCGCGGTGTCGCGGCCCCGGGAAATCTCCTCGGAGTGAGGCCGGCCACCCGGGTCCGCCGTGCGCTTCGTGTTCACGGCGTCGGTTCGGGAGTGCGGGGGTCCCGCCGGGTGATCACGCGGGTGGTTGTGGTGGTGGGCAGGATCGGGGGTGGCTCGATGGGCTCCGGCACCGGCAGCGGCCCCGGCAGCGGGCGTGGGGCCCGCCCCGGGCCGAACTCGAGCGCGATCACGTGTTCGCGCAGGGTGCGGTCGAGCAGCACGACGGAGGCCGCCTCGGGTACGACCGCGCCACCCTGTACGGACAGGGCCAGCAACAACTGCGCCAAACCGCGCCGGTGTTTGTCGAAGACCCGTCCGGGGACCCAGCGTCCGCGCCGCTCCTGGCCGGCCAGCGCGTCGGCCGCGTCCACCGCGAGCAGTACCAGGTGCAGTTCGCGCCGCTGTCGGCCGGCGGATCGGGCCAGCCAGCGGCGCATCCACGGTCTGCTGCCGCAGTCGTGCACCAGCACCGGTCCGCCGCCGCGCACCTGCGCGCGCAGCCGCCGCACGTGTTGCAGGCGCACCCACGGCCGATAGACCGCGTACGGCAGCCATCCGGGCATCCGGCTCTGATATTCGACGTGCACCGTGCGCGGGTCGATCACCGTCGCCGATCGGGACCAACGGTGCAGCAACGTGCTCTTGCCACTGCCGGGCAGCCCGGAGACCACCACGACCGAGCCGCTCGGATAGCCCAACACGGCGGGCCCGCGCTCGCGTCCGCGCAGGTCCACCATCCCGCGCGGGCGCAGCGGCCGGCCGGGATCGGCCGGCGGTTCCTCCCGCGCGTCCGTCCGGTCCTGCCTGTGCGGCTCGCCCACTGTCGCCTCCCCCACGAGCGGACATCCTCACAGGTCGCGCCGCCTGCGGGGCAGCCGGGGCCGCCAACGATAATCATCGTCGACGGCCGCCGTCACACGGGAGTGGACGCGCCCGGGGTGCAGCAAACCGGCACGGTGCACGACGGGTGACTACGGCGCCGGCGGGGCGTGGGCGCGGCGCGAGGCGGTTCGCGTGCGGCGCGGCTGTTGGTGGATACGAAGCGGCTCGTCAGGGCATGGGCGCGGGGGCGAGATCGCGCAGGCCCCGGATGCGGCTCGCGGTGAGGCGGGGCAGCCCGGCGCACGACGGCGGGCGGGTGCGAGGCGGTGCCAGGTGCGGCGTGGGGGGGTGGGGCGGGGCTGTCAGCCGTCCTTGATGGTCAGGCCCAGGAGGTGGGCGAGGGCTGGGGCCAGGGTGAGGAGTTGGGGGGTGTTGATGGTGGCGCCGCGTAGCGCTTCGAGGCCGGACGCGATGTCGAGGGCGCCGGCCTCGCGCAGGTCGACCCGGGTCATTCGGGCGCCGTCCAGGCGGGCCCGCTCCAGGGTCGAGCCGGGGAAGCCCACGTCGGTCAGGGTCGCGCCGGCGAGGTCGACGTCGCGGAGCAGGCAGTCCACGAAGGCGACCTCGCGCAGCTTGGTCTGCCGCAGGTTGACCGAGTCGAACTTGCACTGATGAAAGACCACGCGCCGCATCGTGGCTCCGAAGACCTCGGTCCCGGCCAGTACGCACGCGGTGAACTCGGCGTCCATCCACGCGGTCTCCGCGAAGTCGACCCCCACGACGCGCGCGCCGTGCAGCCACACGTCGTCGAACCGGGCCCGCCGGTACCGGCCGCCGGTGAACGTGACCGCCGAGAAGGCGGACGACGTGAACGCGGAGCCGCCGCCCTCGACCTCCACGATGGCGTCGCCGTCGAAGTGCGCGAGTTCGTGGTCGCCGTCCCGGTCGAGTTCGCCCTCGAACGCCACGAGCCGGTGTGCGTAGGGAAGTTGCGCGAGTTCACGCGGGGTGCGGGCACGCATCGGAATCCTCCACGGACGCATCGTCGGGACCAGGTCCCGCTGCCGACTCCCACCCGCGACAGTGCGCCGTTCGGCCGGGCGGGGAGTGCCCCATGCCTATCGTGCGACGCGTCGATTCACCGAATCGTCGAGGCGCGCACGAGGGTCGATCGGATAGCGCCGTACGGACGCGAGGACAGTCGTAAACCGGATCATTTCATCACCAAAAGCCACCTGTAATTCTTGTCACTCCGCGCCATCAGGTGCCCGGCAAGCCACCTTTCGAACCCCCACCGCAACCCAACCGACCGTCCCACCAGCGCCGTTACGGCGCAGTCGAGCGCACGGCGGCCTCCAAGCCACCGTGCGCGCCGAGTTCGCTGAAAACGATTCTGCGGTCGAGGTGCCGTTGCCGGCGTCGAACCGGGTGGTTGAAGCCGCCTCGCGAGAGACCCCGAAGTCCGGCCGGAATTCCGCCGCGCCCCGTTCGCGCGGACGGAGCCGCGCCGCGCTAGCGTCGGTCGCATGATCGTATGGCTCAACGGCACGCACGGCGCCGGCAAGACGACGACCAGTGCACTCGTGCAGCAACTGATCCCGGATTCACGGGTGTTCGACGCCGAGAAGGTCGGCGAGACGCTCATGGACATCACCCCCGGGCTGCCCGCGACGGACAACTTCCAGCACTGGCCTCCGTGGCGGCCGCTCGTGGTCGAGACCGCCCGCCGCGTACTCGACTACACCGGCGGCACCCTGGTGATGCCCATGACCGTCCTGGTCGAGCCGTACTGGCGCGAGATCAGCGCGGGCCTCGCCCGACATGCCATTCCGGTACGACACTTCGTCCTCCACGCCGACCAGGACACGCTCCGCGAGCGGATCGAGGGGGACACCCTTCTCGGCCCCTCCCCCTTCCGTCTCCGATACCTCGGGCCCTACGCCGAGGCGGCCCGCACGTGGCTGCACGACGAGGCCGAGGTCGTCGACACCACACACCTCACGCCCGCCCAGGCGGCCCTGCGGATCGCGGAGGCCGTCAAGCGTTGAGGCGGTCCGCCCGCCACGCGAAACAGGCGCGGGTGGCCAGGAGGTGCCGTCCCGCGAACCCCCGGATCGCCGTCATCCGTGCGTCGGATCGCCGTCATCCGTGCGTCAGGAGGCGAACGGAGCCAGTGGTTCGGCGCCGGCGGCCAGGGCCTCGATGCGCGCGGCGATGCCGTCCAGGGCTCGATCGAGGGTGTAGGTGTAGATGTGCGGCGTACGCCTCGCGTTCGTCGGGGCCCTGGCGCAGGTGGGCCAGTCGCGGCGAAGGCACGCAGGCCCTCGCCGCCGGCGGCCGGTTGCCGGAGAGTTCGCTCATGTCCACCGCGTGCGCCACCGCGTCCCGATCACCCACGTGGTGATGGGGTACCTGTGGCCACGAGTCGCGAGCGGTGGCCAGACTCCGGATCGTCCAGCCCTCCAACCCCACCTCGGCGGTCAACGCGGTGGCCGCACGCACGACCCGATCCCGCGTCACCGGCTGCTTCGAGCGCACCGGCGTAAGCCTGGCCTTGGGCACGACGACCACCCCCGGACCACTCGGATCGGCACCCACGACCCACCAAACTACGCCCCACGCGCCCCCCGGGTCGACGGGTCGACGGGTCGACACACACGATGGAGCGTCACGGATCCCGCGAGCCACTCCCCGCACACCGGCCGGCGCACGCACCCCGACCCCGCCGGACGGTGCGCCCGGCCCACCGGCCGGACGCGTCCCGGCCGGCCACGGCACCGAAACCGAACTGCTCGACACCGCCGACCACTTGCCCCGGGACACCTGACGCAGGCTCGCCGAGGAGGACACCCCGCACGGCACCCACCAGCCACTCCCGCTCGCGTGCGCGCGACCCGCGTCCACGCGCCGACCCGCCACCCATCCGTCCCCGAACGGAACCGCACCGCACCGCACCGCACCGCACCGACACACCCACGCACGGCGCACCGCCCTCACGCCCTCTCATGTCCACCAGGGTCCCGGGCGCCGTAGGGTCGTGGGATCCAATGGAGACTCGGGAGAGTGGGTGTCGGCGTGGACGCGCGTGTGGTGGCGGTGAGCCGGGAGGCCGAGCATCGGTTCACGAAGGCGAACGTGGAGAGCATTCGGTTGCTGGCCGGACTCGGGGTCGAGGGCGATGCCCATCTCGGGGTCACCGTGCAACATCGTTCCCGGGTCGCGGCCGACCCCACGCAGCCCAATCTGCGTCAGGTCCACCTGATCCACGCCGAGTTGTTCGAGGAACTGGCCGAGGCCGGCTTCACCGTCGCCGCGGGCGAGTTGGGCGAGAACGTCACCACCCGAGGGGTCGACCTGATCGGCCTGCCCACCGGGACGCTCCTGCGCCTGGGTGCCGAGGCCGTGGTCGAGGTGACCGGATTGCGCAACCCGTGCCCGCAGATCAACGCCTTCCGGGACGGCCTGCTCAAGGCCGTCGTCGGCCGCGACGAGGCGGGCGGCATCGTCCGCAAGGCGGGCATCATGGCCATCGTGCGCACCGGCGGCGACATCCGGCCCGGCGATGCGATCGCCGTCGAACTGCCCGCACCACCCCACCGCGCGCTCGAACGCGTCTGAGCGACCCGCTCACCCGGCAGGACCCCGCGTCCACCCGCTGTACCGAAACTTGTACGTCCACTCGGTCGGCGGCCGAAGTGGCGGCCCGGTCGCGGGAGCCCGGGGCCATCCGCTCACCGACCCGCAACCGGACGCCGACGACCGGGATCGCCGCCGGTACGACCGCGGCGGTCGTACCGGCGGCTCGGTCATGACGTCGGGGTGCCCGGCTGGTCGTGCGTCGCGCAGTGGATCCCGCCGCCGCCCGCGGCGACGGCGTCGATCCGTACCGAGACCACGTCGCGGGTCGGGAAGTGGTCGCGCAGGATCTGCCGCGCGCGGTCGTCGGCGGCCTTGTCGCCGAAGCGCGGGAGGAACACGGCCTTGTTGCCGATGAAGAAGTTGACATAGGAGGACACGAAGTCGTCGCCCCGACCGGTCATCTCCAAGGGATCGGGCTGCGGCAGGTCGACGACCTGAAGGGGCTTGCCTCGCGCGTCGGTGGCGTCCTTCAGTACGGCCGCGGCCTGGTCGGCCGAGCGCGACCACGAGTCCGCGGGCTCGCCGGGGAAGGCCTTGTCCAACAGCACGACACCCGGCGCGACGAACCGGACGAGGGAGTCGACGTGCGCGTCGGTGATGTCCTTCCCACGCACACCCTCGAACCAGATCACCTTGCTCACCCCGAGCACCCGCTTCAGCTCGTCCTCGATCTGCTGCCGGCTCTTGCCGGGATTGCGGTTGGCGTTGACCACCGAGCTCTCGGTGACCATCAGCGTGCCGACGCCGTCGGTCTCGAACGATCCGCCCTCGGCGACGATCCAGGTCTGGTCACGCGGGATGCCGTACTTGGCCGTCACCTCGCGGGCGACCCGCGCGTCCCGGTCGTGGGGCTGCTTGTTGCCCCACCCGTTGAAGTTGAAGTCGACGCCGTGCACCGAGCCCGACTCCTCCACGAAGACCGGGACGCTGTCCCGCGCCCACAGGTCGTCCACCTGCATCGGCACGACCTCGACGTCCTCACCGCACGCCTGCTGCGCGGCCTGCGCCTGTTCCGGGCGGGCGAGCAGTACGACGGGTTCGGTGGCGCCGATGGCCCGCGCCACCCGCGCGATGTCCTCGCGTACGGCGGGCAGATCCGCGCCCCAGATGCCGGTCGAGGCCGGCCAGGACATGAACGTACGCACGTGGCTGTCCCACTCGGCGCCGAACCGGCGGGCCGAGGCCGGGTTCCCGGACTTCGTGCCCGTGCCCCCGGACGCCGAGGACGCGGACGACTCGGGCGCGCCGTTGTCGGAGGAGTCCGAGGAGTCCGAGGAGTCGGAGCACGCCGCCAGGCCGAGGGCCAGTGCGCTCGCGCCGGCCAGGGACCGCAACATCGTCCGACGGGGCATCAAGGGGAATTCGGGCACAGGATCGATCCTCGGTGTGCTGGGGGTTCGGTTCGGCCGACCACGGTGGGCCGGCAAAACGAACCGATTGCGTGTTCAACGGCGATATCGACCACGAGCGAGAGTGACCGGACGTGGCGTGAGGCAAACGGATGGGACAGCGGCGATCCGGTGTACCCCGCCCCGAACCGGCCGGTCGCGGCGACCGGAATGCCGGGACGGAGCGCGGCGACGTCGAGCGGGCGCGGGTGAGCGGGCAGGCACGGATCGGCGCGCGGGCACGGGTCACCGAACGCGCCCGGGTCAGCGAGCCGGCTCGTGCATGGTCGAGCAGTGGATGCCCCCGCCCCCGCCCATGAGGCGGTCGACGTCGAGCTGGATCACCTCGCGCCCGGGGAACGCGTCCGCGAGCGCGGCCCCGGCCGCGGCATCCGTGCGCGAATCGCCGAACTGCGCGGTGACGACCGCGCCGTTGACCACGTGGAAGTTCAGATACGAGTCGACCAGGTCGCGGTTGGTCGAACGGGTGTCCTCCGGGCCCTCCACGGTGAGCACCCGCAGGCGCCGCCCCCTGGCGTCGGTAGCCGTGGACAGGATGGCGAGTTGTTCGCGCGCGTCCCGGGCCCACGCGTCCTTGCGGCTCGCCGGCGGCACCTGCACCATGACCACCCCCGGCCGGATGAACCGCGACGTGACGTCGATGTGGTCGTCGGTGATGTCGCGCCCCTTGATCCCGGGGACCCAGATCATCTTGTCCGCGCCGTAGGCGTCCAGGATCGCGGCCTCGACGTCCGCCTTGGACATGCCGCGGTTGCGGTTGCGATTGACCAGGCTGCTCTCGGTGGCCATCACGGTGCCGTCCCCGTCGGTCTCCACGGCCCCGCCCTCGCCGACGAACTCGGCTCGCGTGAAAGGGAGTTCCGCGTACTCGGCGACGTACCGCGCGACCCGGGCGTCGTTGCGGTGGGTCTGCTTCTCGCCCCAGCCGTTGAAGCCGAGGCCGATCGTGTCCATCCGGCCCGTGCCGTCGGTGCGGAACACGGCGCAGGTGTCGCGCATCCACAGGTCGTCGGTGGGGATCTCGGCCGTGACCGTGACGCCCGGTCCACACTGCGCGCGGGCGTCCGCGGCGTCGTCCTCGTCGATCGCGCATACGATCACCGGCTCGTGGTACGCGACGGTCCGGGCGATCAGCGCGATGTCCCGCTGTACGCCGGACAGGTGCCGGCCCCAGATCGAGCGGTTCGCCGGCCACGACATCCAGGTCCGCGCGTGCGGTACGTCGTCGGCGGGGACCCGCCAACGGTGTCGGTCCGCCGGTGCGGCGGACCCGGGCGAACCGGCCGAGGCGGTGTCGGCCGGCGACGCGCCGAATCCCAGGGCGTGCAGGATGCCGCGGCGCGCGGGACGGGAATCGGACATGGGGTACCTCCAGCCGGTCGTACCGCCGCGCGGATCGCGGCGTGCGCCGAGGGGGCGCGGGATCGAGACGTATCGGCAGCGGCCGACGGCGCGGCCGAGGCGGCGGGGCGCACACTCACGCCGCAGGGTTCGCAGGGTTCGCGCGCATCGTGGCCGAGAGCCGACGGCGCACCCGAGGCGCCGTGACCCCCACTTTTACACTAACTGAAATTTCAGTCAATTTCTCGCACGCTCGACACCGCCACCCGTCGCCCCAGCTCCAGGGCCAGGCCGCCGCGCAGCAGCTCACGCGCGCGCTCCAGCGAGAGCGAGCCCGTCAACCACCGCTCGCTGAGCCCCTCGATGAGCGCGGTCAGTCGCTCCGCGGCGTCCTGTGCGCACACGTCCGGCGCCACGTCGCCCAGTTCGCGCGCCGCGGCGATCAGGTCCGCCGCGTCCGCGATCCACTGCTCGGTCGCCTCGTGCACCTGTCGGCCGAGTTCGGGCGCGAACACCGCACTCGCCCGGAACTCCCCCCACGCCGTGCTGTTCTCCTTGACCTCGGGAACGTCCTGGAGCTCGAACAGCAGCATGTCCTCCAGGTAGCCGCGCGGATCGCCCTCCGGATCGCGACCCGACGTGGTGTAGCGCTCGGCGCGTTCGTTGATGAACTCCCAGGTCTTCCTCAGCAGCCCCGCGCGGTCGCCGAAGTGGTAGTAGATGAGCCCGGTGGACACGCCGGCGTCGACGGCCAACTCCTCGACGCGCAGTCCCCGCACGCCGCGCCGCGCGATGAGCCGGGCGGCGGCCTCCAAGATCAGGGTTTGACGACTGGACATCCTGGCACCCCACAGCGGGATCGCTGCCGACCCCGAGACTCGAACGAAAAAACCGACTGAATTTTCAGTCACGCTATCTCGTGCCCCGCCCGCGTGCGCGAGAGACGCGCCGAACGCCGCCGCCGGGCCGCCATTCGACCGGCCACCCGACCCCCCGCCCACCAGGCGCGACGTTCGCATGTCCACCGAACCCTTTGCCGAACGATGTATTGACTGACTTTTCAGTCAGTGCCACAGTGTGGGAACGCCGGACCGGCTCCACCCCTCCCGGCCCGGCCCACGCGGCACGCACGGCAGCGGACACGAGACGAGTCGGACCGGTCCGCGGCCACCGACAGGCACATCAGGCCTGGGCGACGGGCGGTCCGCCGTCGGCAACCCCATGCATCCCAAGCCGCCATTCCGGCGGAGCGCGCACCCGATAGGGAGAGTCAGCCATGTTTGGAGTGCACCGCAGCGGTACCTCGAAGGCCGGCGAACCGACCGACATCGGTCCGTCCCGGCGCGACGTCCTGGGCGCGACCGTCCTGGGCGCGGCGGGTCTGGCGATCGGCGCCCAGACGTTCGGCGCGTCGTCGGCGCACGCGGCCGGCGCCCGCGCGACCACCGCCCGCGCGGCGGTCGGCCTGCGCGTGGCCGCCGACGACGTCACGCACGTGCGGACCTGGATGGC
The DNA here is from genome assembly GCF_053594475.1 of Embleya sp. NPDC001921. Lineage (NCBI taxonomy): Bacteria > Bacillati > Actinomycetota > Actinomycetes > Kitasatosporales > Streptomycetaceae > Embleya > Embleya sp. NPDC001921. Next base: position 322,625 of record NZ_JBSFEO010000003.1, on the reverse strand, counting down.
GTGGCCGACCAAGTCGACGATCTGGGGCCGGCAGTTGAGCGGCATCCAGAACGACATCGCGCTGATCGCCCGGACCATCGCCCGCTTCGAACCGGTGATCATGTGTGCGCCGGACACTTCGAGCGCGTCCGCGGCCCGCGCCAAGTGCGGTCCCACCGTGACCGTGATCAGCTCGATTCCCGTCGACGACCTGTGGGCGCGGGACACCGCACCGGTGTTCCGCACCGACGGCCAGGGTGGTCGGGACGCGGTCGGCCTCGGCTTCAACGGCTGGGGCAACAAGCAGACCCACGCCAAGGACGCCCTGGTGGCGTCCCGGATCGCCGCCTACGACCGGCTCGCCTTCACCCGCGCCGGCTTCGTCGGCGAGGGCGGCGCGATCGAGACCGACGGCGACGGCACCGTGATGGCCACCGAAAGCAGCCTGGTCAACGCCAACCGCAATCCCGGCAAGAGCAAGGCCCAGGTCGAACAGGCCGTCCTGGCCGCCTACGGCGCGACCAGGATGATCTGGGTACCGGGCATCAAGGGACAGGACATCACCGACGACCACATCGACGCCACGTCGCGGTTCATCCGCCCCGGCGTGGTCATGGTGCAGGTCCCGCCCGCGAACCGCACCGACATCTGGGCGCGGGACGCCCGCGAGCAGTTGCGGATCCTCTCGGCCGCGACCGACGCGCGCGGACGCCGACTCCAGGTGATCCGCGTCGACGGACCGGACACCCTGCGCTCGAACAACCCGGACTTCGTCGACTCGTACGTCAACTTCCACGTCTGCAACGGCGGCGTGGTGATGTCCCAGTTCGGCGACCACGCCAAGGACGCCGCCGCCCGCCAGGTGGTCGCCGCGGCCTATCCCGGCCGCGAGGTGGTCCAGCTCGACACCGACCGCGTCGGCGGCGGCGGTGGCGGAATCCACTGCGCCACGATGCAGGAGCCGGTCGCCTAGACCGTGTCCGAGCGGGGGCCGGCGCGCCGGATCGTTCCGCGTCCGCCGCGCCGGCCACGCCCCGACCACGCCTGCCCGTGCGGTGCCCGTCCCCGCCCCGGCGCACCCCCCTGCACCCCCTCCCCGACCTCCCTCCCACCACCCCCGTCTTCGTCCCCACCACCCGTACCTCTCCGCCGTCCCACCAGATCTCCGCCGCAGCACCCCGATCGAAAGAGACACGACATGACGTTCCGCATGCCCGCCGAGTGGACCGAGCACGAGGGCTGCCTGATGGCCTGGCCGACCCGGCCCGACCTGTGGGGGGACATGTTCGACCCCGCCAAGCGCGAGTACGCCGCGGTCGCCCGCGCCATCGCGGCCTTCGAGCCGGTCACCATGGTCACCGTCCCCGGCGCCGGCGACGAGGCCCGCGAACTGTGCGGCGAGGCCGTCACGGTGATCGAACTCCCCTTGGACGACTCGTGGTTCCGCGACTCGGGCCCGATCTTCGTCCGGGACGGGAACGGCCGCCGGGCCGGCGTCGACTTCCGCTTCAACGCGTGGGGCGGCAAGCACCACCCGTGGGACTCGGACGACCGCGTCAGCGAGGCGCTCATCGCGCGGCTCGGGGACACCCGGATCGCCTCCGAGATGATCCTGGAAGGCGGTGCCGTCACGGTCGACGGCGAGGGCACGTTGATCACCACCGAGCAGTGCCTGCTCCACCCCAACCGCAACCCGGGCATGAGCCGCGCCGAGATCGAGGCCGAACTGGCCGACAAGCTCGGCATCACCAAGGTGATCTGGCTGCCCTACGGCGGCCTCCTGGACACCGAGACCGACGGCCACGTCGACGGCGTGTGCGCGTTCGTGGCGCCCGGCAAGGTGATCATCCAGTTGCCCGAGGACCCCGGGCATCCGGACTACGCGCGCTGCCGCGCCAACCGCGCCGTACTGGAGGCGTCCACCGACGCGCTGGGCCGCCCCTTCGAGATCGTCGAGGTCCCGCAGGCCGCGTTCGTGTCCTGGGGCGGCAGCGACATCGAGGTCGGCTACCTCAACTTCTACATCGCCAACGGCGGCGTCGTCGTCCCGATCGCCGACCACCCCGCGGACGCCGGCGCGCTCGCGGTCATCCAGGACGCCTTCCCCGACCGCAAGGTCGTCGGCGTCCCGACCCGCACCGTCGCCTTCGGCGGCGGCGGCGTGCACTGCATCACGCAGCAGATCCCGGTCTCGTCCGCCCCGGGGAGGACCGCCTGATGCCCGGATATCTCCCGCGCCGGTCCGGACGCACCGCCCGCCGCGCCGCCGCGATCGCGGCCGCCGCCGCGCTCGCCCTGGTCGCCGCCTGTTCCGGCCCGCCCGGCAAGGACGCCGACCCGGCCGGATACCGCCTGTCCGCCGACACGCCGCCCGCCAAGGGCGAGATCGACAAGTTCGGCTGGGCCCTGTACGCCGAACCGCTGACCCTCGACTACATCTCGGCGTTCGACTACCCGCAGAACACCGTGTTGTCCAACGTGTGCGAGAGCCTCATGCGCTGGACACCGCAGCTCACCATGGCCCCCGGCCTGGCCGAGAAGGCGAGCAACCCCGACCCGCTGACCTGGGTGTACGACCTGCGGTCCGGCGTACGCTTCCACGACGGCTCGGTGATGACCGCGGACGACGTCGTCTACAGCGTCGGCCGGCAGATGGACCCCGAACTCGGCGCCTCCTGGGCCGAGTCGTTCGAGAAGGTGGAGTCGGTCACCGCGACCGCGCCGCTGCAGGTCACCTTCAAACTCAAGCAGCCCGACTCGATGTTCCCCCAGCTCATGGCCACCGCCGCGGGGGTCGTGGCGAGCAGGAGGGGTGTCGAGGCGGCGGGCAAGGACTACGGGACCACCGGCAGCCTGGACTGCACCGGGCCCTACAAGCTCGGCGACTGGACCAAGGGCCAGTCGCTCGAACTGCAGCGCTTCGACGGCTATTGGGGCACCAAAGCCAAGGCGAAGACCGTCGCGTTCCGCTTCCTCACCGACCCGTCCGCGCGCACCAACGCGATGCTCGGCGGCGAAGTCGACGGCGGCTTCCTGATCCCGACGGAGAGCTACGAGCGGCTGCGCACCAGTGGCGTGGGCACGCTGTACTACGGCGAGGGCCTGAGCACCGTCAACGTCAACGTCACGAGCACCAAGGGCGCGCTCGGCGACGTCCGCGTGCGCCGGGCCCTGTCGATGGCGCTGGACCGCGCCGGCTTCGTCAAGACCGCGCTCGCCGGCAACGGCAAGGTGAGCAACTCGCTCACCCCGCGGGCGGCCTGGGCGGGTGCTCCGGCCGACGCGCAGGCTGCGGCGTTCGACGCGCTGCCGCCGAGCACGCAGGACATCGAGCAGGCCAAGCGCCTGATCCAGGAGGCGGGCGCGACCGGCAAGACCCTCACCGTGGCGACCAGCCCGATCGGCCGGGACGTCTCGCTGCTCGCCACCGCGATCCAGGACGCCGGAACCAGGATCGGCCTGCGGATCGAGCTCAAGACCATCGCGCCGGACGCGTTCTCGGCCCTGTTCACCGACCCGGCGGCACGCGAGGGGATCGACATGTTCCCCGAGACGTACTACCTGTCCGTGACCGACCCGGTCGACCTGCTGCGCAACTTCCGCACCGGCGGCTACCAGAACCACGCCGGCTACTCCGACCCCGAGTACGACGCCCTGGTCGAACAGATCACCCGGACCTACGACCCGACGCAGCGTTTCGCCCTGGAGGCGAAACTGCAGCAGAAGGCCGCGACGGAGGTGGTCTGGATGCCGGTCGCCGAATGGCCCTCGACGGTATTCCTGAACAAGCGGATCACCGGCGCACCGACCACCATCGCGTACATGTACTACCCCTGGGCGGCCGATGTGGGGGCAGCGGGGTGAACTTCGTGAGATTCGCCGTGCGACGGCTGCTGGAAATGGCCGTCACCCTGCTCGCCGCCTCGTTCGTGGTGTTCGGCGCGATGTACCTGGCGCCGGGCAACCCGGCGAGTTTCCTCCTCGGCGGGCGGTCGGCCTCCCCGGCCGCCCTCGAGGCGATCGAGAAGCAGTACCACCTGAACGACCCGTTCATCGAGCAGTACCTGCGCTGGCTGACCAATGTGCTGCACGGCGACTTCGGTCGGTCCCTGCAGTACCGCACCGACGTCTCGCACCTGCTCGCGGACCGCCTGCCCACCACCCTGCTGCTGGTCGCCATGGCGATGGTGATCGTGGTGGTCCTGGGCCTCGCGCTCGGCCGGCTCGGCGCGGTGCGCGGCGGTGCGACCGACTCGGCCGTACTGGTCGGCACGACGGTCGCCATCGGCACACCGGCCTTCGTCGCGGCCATCCTGCTGCAGGGCCTGTTCGCGGTCGAACTCGGCTGGTTCCCCTCCAGCGGCAGCGGCAGCGGCAAGGGTCTGGGCACGATGATGTGGCACCTGACACTGCCCGCCGTCGCCCTCGCGCTCTATCTGGTGGGCCTGCTCGCCCGGGTCACCCGCAGCGCGATGCTGGAGGCGCTCGACGGCGAGCACGTGACCGTCGCGCGCAGCCGGGGTGTGCCCGAGCGGCACGTCATCAGCCGGCACGTGTTCCGCAACGCGCTCGGCCCGGTGCTGACCACGGCGGGCCTGATCGTGTCCACCCTGCTGGTGTGCACCGTCCTGGTGGAGTCCGCGTTCAGCGTCGGCGGCGTCGGCCAACTCCTGGAACTGTCCGCGACCACCAAGGACTTCCCCACCGTGCAGGCCATCTCGCTCATCATCATCGGCATCTTCATGACGGTGAACCTCATCGTCGACCTGCTCCTCCCGCTCGTCGACCCGCGGATCAGCCTGGGAACGAGGGCGAACGCATGAGTGCCCCCACGCTCACCCGCCGACCCGGCCTGGCCCGGCTCCGCGGTAGGGGTGCGCCCCTGTACGTCGCCGGCCTGGTGTTCGTCGGCATCATCGTGCTCACCGCCCTGCTGGCCCCGTGGATCGCGCCGCACGACCCCAACACCGGGGTGCTCGGCGACGCCCTCGCCCCGCCGTCCGCCGACCACCTCCTCGGCGTCGACGCCGCCGGCCGCGACACGTTCTCCCGCGTCGTCGTCGGCGCGCGCACCTCGCTGCTGGGCCCGCTCGCGGTGGTGGTGTTCTCCACGCTGCTCGGCGCCGCGGTCGGCGTCGCCGCCGGGTGGCGCGGCGGAGCGCTCGACTCGCTGCTCTCGCGCGGGTCGGAACTCACCCTCGCCTTCCCCGGGTTGCTGCTGGCGATCCTGATCGTGTCGGTGTACGGCGAGGGCCTGATGGCGCCGGTCGTCGCGCTGGCGATCGCGTACTTCCCGTACGTGAGCCGGCTGACCCGCTCGCTCGTACTCGCCGAACGCGAACGCCCCTACATCGCCGCGTACAAGGTGCAGGGCCACTCCGGGCCGCAGATCTGCCTGCGGCACGTGATTCCCAACATCGCGCCCGTGGTACTGGCGCAGTCCACCGTCAACTTCGGGTACGCCCTGATCGACCTGGCCGGCCTGTCCTTCCTCGGCCTCGGCGTGCCCGCCCTCACCCCCGACTGGGGACGTATGGTCTTCGACGGCAAATCCGCCATCCAGAGCGGTTATCCGCTCTCGGCGATCGTCCCGTGTGCGGTGATCGTGCTGACCGTCGTCGCCTTCAACGTCGTCGGCGAACGCTGGGCCGACCGAGTCGCCGGGAGGCAGCGGTGAGCACACTCGACATCCGCGGGCTGCGGCTGCGGCTCCCGCAGACCGCCCGCCCGGTCCTGGACGGCGTCGACCTGACCGTCGGGGCGTCCGATACGGTCGCACTGGTCGGGGAGTCCGGTTCGGGCAAGACCCTCACGTCGCGCACGGTGTTGCGTCTGCTGCCCAAGGGGGCGGTCACCGAGGGCGTCGTCGACGTCGCGGGCCGGGACGTACTGACCATGGACGCACGGGAGTTGCGCGAGCTGCGCACCCGCACCGCGGCGATGATCTTCCAGGACCCGCGGGCCGCGATCAATCCGCTGCGCCGCATCGGCGACTTCCTCACCGAGAGCGTGCGGCTGAACAAGACGATGACCGCGGCGGCGGCCGACACGCGCGCCGTCGAACTCCTGGAGGCCGTCGGCCTGACCGCCGCCGCCCTGCGCCGATACCCGGGCCAGCTCTCGGGCGGCATGCTCCAGCGCGTGATGATCGCCGGAGCGCTGATGGGCGACCCCACACTGCTGCTCGCGGACGAGCCGACCACGGCGCTCGACGTCACCACCCAGGCCGAGGTCGTCGGACTGCTCGGCGACGTGCGCGAGCGCTTCTCCACGGGGCTGCTGTTCGTCACCCACGACCTGGGCCTCGCGGCCGCGATCAGCGACCGGGTCTACGTCATGTACGCCGGACGAATCGTGGAAACCGGGCCCGCCGCCGAGCTGTTCGCCCGGCCCCGGCATCCCTACACCAAGGCGCTGCTGGACTCGACGCCCAATCCCGACGCGCCGCAGGGCCGGCTGAGCGCGATCGAGGGGCAGCCACCGGACCTGCGCGAGAGGCTCACGGGATGCGCCTTCGCGCCCCGGTGCGCTTTCGCCACCGACATCTGCGCGCGGGAGGCGCCGCTCGCCAAGCCCGATCCCCGGGATCCCGTGCACACCGCGGCCTGCCACCACAGCGACCTTCTGGAACAGGAGAGCGTCGATGCCTGACCGAGACCGCGATGCCCTGCTCGAAGTCAGCGGACTGAGCCGCTCGTTCGGTGACCTGCGCGCCGTCGACGACGTCACGTTCACGCTCGCCGCCGGCGGTTCGCTCGGCATCGTCGGCGAGTCCGGCTCGGGCAAGACCACCACGGCCCGCATCATCGTCGGTCTGGAGCGCGCCGACTCCGGAACCGTGCGGGTGCGCGGAAGGGAGCAGACCGGCACCCCTCGTGGCCGCGCGGCCCGGCTGGCCCGCGCCCGGCGGATCCAGATGGTCTTCCAGGACCCGTACCTGTCCCTGGACCCGCGCACCAGCGTGCGGGCCGTGTTGCGGGAGACCCTGCGGCTGCACTTCCCCGGCACCGACCACGACGCGCGCATCCGCGACCTGCTGGACCGGGTCGGACTCGGCACCCGCGTCGCGGACGCCCGGCCCCGGGAGTTGTCCGGCGGGCAGCGGCAGCGGGTGGCCATCGCCCGCGCGCTCGCGGTCGAACCCGAGGTCCTGGTGCTCGACGAGGCGGTCGCCGCCCTGGATGTGTCCGTTCAGGCGCAGATCCTCAACCTGCTCGCCGATATCCGCGAACAGAGCGCCGTCGGCTACCTGTTCATCACCCACGACCTGGGTGTGGTGCGCTGCGTCACCGACGACGTGATCGTCATGCGATCGGGCCGCGTCGTCGAGGCCGGCACCACCGCGCGGGTGCTCGGCGAGCCCGAACATCCCTACACCCGCCTGCTGTTGACCTCGGTGCCGCGCCCCGGCTGGGACCCTCGGGCGATCGGCGTGGCCCGGCGCGCACTGGCGGCGCAGGACGCCCGACCGGACGAGGCCGCCTGACCGCGGCGGGCGCAGGTCGCCTCAGTAGACGTCCCGGACGTACCTGCGCTCGCCCGCGAGTTGCCGCACGTACGCCTCGGCGTCGTCCTCGGACAGGCCGCCGTGCGCTGTGGCGATCTCGCGCAGCGCGCGGTCGACGTCCTTGGCCATCCGGCCCGCGTCGCCGCAGACGTAGAAGTGCGCGCCGCGTTGGAGCCAGTCCCACAGTCTGGGTCCGTGCTCGCGCATGCGGTCCTGGACGTAGATCTTGGCCCGCTGGTCGCGGGAGAACGCCAGGTCGAGGCGTTCCAGTCGGCCGGTGCGCCGGAATTCGGCGAGTTCGTCGCGGTAGTAGAAGTCGGTGGCCCGGCGCTGCTCGCCGAAGAACAGCCAGTTCGGGCCCGGGTGCCCGCGTGCCTCACGGTCGGCCAGGAAGCCGAGGAAGGGCGCCACCCCGGTGCCCGGGCCGACCATGATGGCCGGCGCCAGCGGGTCGGCGGGCGGCCGGAAGTGCGGCGCGCGCCGGACGAAGATCGACACCGGACCGCCGGCCGCGGCGGCCTCGGCCAGGTAGGTCGAGCACACCCCCTTGCGCACGGCGCCGGCCTCGTTGCGGTAGCGCACCACCGACACCGTGATCCGAATCTCGTCGGGGTGGGCCAGTGGGCTGGACGAGATCGAGTACATCCGCGGCTCCAACCGGCGCAGCACACCGGCCCATTCGTCCGCCGCGGCACGGATCGGGAAGGCCTCCAGGACGTCGACCGCCTGGCGACCCCAGCTCCACTTGGCCAGTTCGCCCCGGTTGTCCGCGCGAAGCAACCGCGCCAGGTCCCGGTCACGGGTGCGGTCCGCGACGAACCGCAGCAGTTCCGGGGTGATCCGGGCGATCTCCAACCGTGTCCGCAGCGCCTCGCCGAGCCGAAGTTCGCCCAGGTCGGGCAGGGTGATCGGCGCCACCGGATCCAGACCGGTCGCGGCCAGCCACTCGGCCACGGTCTCGGGGTGGTTGACCGGCCATATGCCAAGCGCGTCCCCCGGCGCGTACTCCAGGGCGGCCTGCTCGTCGCCGCCGCGCGCGTCGAAGACGAACTCGCGGACCTCCTTGGCTGATCCGGGCAGTCCGAGCAGCCGATCGCCGATCAGCGGAGCGGGAAAGGGCGTCGCCTTCGAGTAGCCCCGGCCGGCGGGCGGGGCGGCGGTGGGAGGTGCGCTGGTGGGAGGTGTGCTCGCGGACCCGGGCGGCGCGAGCGGCGCGGCGGTGGTCGAGGGTCGGCCGGGCGCGCCTTCGGCGGGCGAACCCGGTGCGCCGCCCCCGGTCAGGGCCGCGACCACGCGCTCCAGCCACTGCGCGGCGGTCCGCTCGTAGTCGGGTTCGCAATCGGCGCGCGGGGTGATCCGGGTGCCGCCGAGTTCGGCCAACCGCTCGTCGAGCCGCCGTCCGTGCGCGCAGAAGTCGCTGTAGCCGGAGTCGCCGAGGGCGAGCACGCAGTAGCGCAACCCGTCCAGCCGGGGCCGCCCGTCGGCGGCGAGCGCGGCCCAGAACCCGGCCCCGCCGTCCGGCGCCTCGCCGTCGCCGAAGGTGCTGGTGATCACGAGTACGGGCACGCCGATCGGCAACGAATCGGGGGTGTGGTCGGCCATCTCCACCACGCTCGGCCGTAGGCCCGCCTCGGTCAGCCGGCGCGCGGTCGCGCCGGCGACGTCCTCGGCGTTCCCGGTCTGCGAGGCCCACAACACCAGCACGGCGTGGTCGTCATCCGCCGCCGTCCCCGCCGGCCCGGGTTCGGGCGCGGGCTCGGGTCGGTGGGCGGGCTCGGGTCGGAGTTCCGGCTCGGCGTCCGCGCCTGAGAACATCCCGGCCAGATACCCGTTGACCCAGGTCACCCGCTCCGGCGCGATCGGGGAGCGCGCGGGCAGCACCGGGACGCGGGCAGCTCCGACCATCGCCAGGGAACGCGTCGCGCCGGCCATGAACCCGGCCAGGTACCGTCGTTCCTCGTCGGTGAAGGCGGGGGGCGCGAGGTCCACGAGGTCGCCGAATCCGGCCGGTTCGCCACCGCCGGGCGACGCCGCGGGCTGTTGCTCCGGTACCGCGTGCGCGTTCCCGGTCTCGGGTCGTGACGGCCCGGCCACCTTGGTCAACGCCACGGCGCAGGCCTTGAATTCGGGCTGGAAGGAGATCGGGTCGACCGCGTCGTTGGTGACCGCGTTGATGCCGAGGTATTCGCCGAACCGGTCGTTCCAGTGGAACGGCGCGAAACAATCGCCCGGCCGGACGCGGTCGCTCACCCGGGCGGGCAGTACCGCGCGCCCGCGCCGGGAGGACACCTCGACCCGATCGCCCTCCGCGACGCCCAGCGCGCGTGCGTCCTCCGGGTGGATCTCGACGAACGGACCGGGGTTGAGCCGGTTGAGGGCGGCGATCGTGCCGGTCTTGGTCATGGTGTGCCACTGGTGCGGCAGTCGTCCGGTGTTGAGCACCATCGGATAGTCGTCGTCCGGCAGTTCGGCGGGTGGCAGGTGCGGCCGGGCGAAGAACGCCGCACGACCGCCGGGCCTCGGAAAGCGCAACCGCGGCCGGCCGGCCGCGGTCGGCGTGTCGTCGTCGACCAGGTAGCGGATCGGGTTCCGGTCCGGGCCGTCGGGAGCCGAACTCGGCCACTGCACCGGCGTATCGCGCAGTCGCCGGTAGTCGATCCCGCGCAGGTCGTAGCCGGTGTTCGGATTCCACGCCCGCTTCAGCTCCTCGAACACCTCCTCGGCGCTGTCGTAGTCGAAGGCGTCGGCGAAGCCCATCTCGCTCGCCACCCGGGCGATGATCCGCCAGTCCGGCAGCGCCTCGCCCACCGGATCGGCGGCCTGCCGGGAAAGGGTGAGATTGCGCTCGGAGTTCACCATCACCCCCTCGGTCTCCGCCCACATCGCGGCCGGCAACACCACGTCGGCGTAGGCGTTGGTCTCGGTGTCCGCGAACACGTCCTGGACGACCACGAATTCGGCCGCCTCCAGGCCCGCGATCACGGTCGCGCGGTTCGCCACCGAGGCGACCGGATTGGTGCAGATGATCCAGCACGCCTTGATCTCGCCGGCGGCCATCCGGGTGAACATGTCCACCGTGCCCAGGCCCGGTTCCGGCCGCAGTGTACCCGTCGGCACACCCCACAGGTCCTCGACGAACTCCCGCTCCTCGGCCACCATGACCGAGCGCTGGCCGGGCAGTCCGGGCCCCATGTAACCCATCTCCCGCCCGCCCATCGCGTTCGGCTGACCGGTCAACGAGAGCGGGCCGCTGCCCGGTCGGCAGATCGCGCCGGTGGCGAGGTGCAGGTTGCACAGCGCGTTGGTGTTCCACGTGCCGTGCGTGCTCTGGTTGAGCCCCATCGTCCAGCAGCTCGTCCACTCCCCGGCCGCGCCGATCCAGCGCGCGGCCTGCCGGATGTCCGCCTCCGGGATGCCGGTGATCTCGGCGACCCGGGCCGGCGGATAGTCCCGCAGGAAGTCGGGCATCGCCTCCCAGCCCTCGGTGAACTCGGCGATGAACGCGGGATCGGTGTCGCCGTTCTCCATCAGCAGGTGCAACAGGCCGTTCAGCAGCGCGAGATCGGTGCCGGGCTTGATCCGCAGGAACAGATCGGCCTTGTCGGCGGTGGCGGTGCGGCGCGGGTCGACCACGATCAGCTTGGCGCCGGCCCGGACCCGATCCATCATCCGCAGGAACAGGATCGGGTGGCAGTCGGCCATGTTCGCGCCGATCACGAAGAACACGTCGGCGTGCTCGAAGTCCCGGTACGAGCCGGGCGGTCCGTCCGCGCCGAGGGAGAGCTTGTAGCCGCTGCCCGCGCTGGCCATGCACAGCCGGGAGTTCGACTCGATCAGGTTGGTGCCGACGAAGCCCTTGGCCAGCTTGTTGGCCAGGTATTGGGCCTCCAGGGTGAGTTGGCCGGAGACGTAGAAGGACAGCGCGTCCGGCCCGTGTTCGTCCAGGATCTCGCGCAGTCGCCGTGCGGTCGCGCCGATCGCGGCGTCCACCGCGGTCGGCACGGGCGGCGCGCCGCGGTCGTCCCGGACCAGGGCCGTCCCCAGTCGGCCCGGCGCGGCGAGCAGATCGGCGCTGGTGGCACCCTTCGTGCACAACCGGCCGTGGTTGGTCGGATGCGCACTGTCGCCGCGCGCCTTGACCACGGTGCGGCGTCCGGTCGCGGTGTCGATGGTGACGTCGAGCAGCATGCCGCAGCCCACGCCGCAGTAGGAGCAGACGGTCCGCACGGTGGTGTCGGCTGCCTGGGGAACCGTTGCCGACACGGGCGTTCCTCCTCGTCGTTCGGGTCGTTCGAGTCGCTCGGATGGCTCTGGGCGGTCGGGGGTCGCTCGGGTCGCTCGGGTTGTTCGGGTTGTTCGGTTCGTGCGCGCCGCGAGGGCTCGGCATGCCGCTACGCGGAGCGCGCGCGTGGTCTCGGCCCGTGGCCGGGTGAAGCCCACGTTCCGGACGCTAGAGAGCGGTGGTTTCGGCGGCGTGACACACCTCGCCGTCGGGGGTTACGTCGATCGCACGGGCGCGATGACCGGACGGTGAGGCGCGCCGCGCACCCGTTGTGGCGCTCCGCCGCGCGAGGGCGGTCCGTAACGCATCGAGGACTCTCGGTCAATTCACGAGTTCTCGTGACAATACGGCGCATCGCACGAGCCGGGAGCATGGCGCCGGAGACGATGGCCCGGTTCGGTCGGCGGTGGGGACGGTGGGATGGGCTCGAAGGACGGGGCGCGGGATCCGGATCCGCCGGCCGGCGACGTGCGGATCGGCGCGCGGACGATACCGCTTCCCGTCCTCCTTCGCGATTGCCTGCGCGACGTCGGCGAATCGGGCGAGGGGTCGGCCGACGATCCGCCGGACGGCGAGTATGCCGGCGCGCGCCGCGCGTTCCTCGCCGGCGGGTTGGCCGCGCTCGAACGGGCCGCGGCGCGCGAGGCGCACCGGATCCGCTGGGTTCAAGTCGGCGTGACGCCGGCTCCGGGCCCGATGGGCCGCCTGTACGCGCGCCTGGAGGAGGTGGCCTGCGAGTTGCTCGCGACCGGTGCCGCGACGGACTTCTTCTACCTGCACAAGCCGCCCGGTCTGCGGATCCGGTTCGCCGTGCACGGGGACGCGGACGCCGCGGAGCAGTTGCGCGAGACGGTGTACGGGCGCGCCGACGTCTGGCTGCGCGAGCACGTCGTCGCGGACTGGGCGCCGGGCGGGTACGAGCCCGAGGCGCACCTGTTCGGCGGCCCGGTGTCGATGGCGAGCGTGCATCGACTGTTCACCGCCGACTCGCTGGCCTGGTCCGGTTTCCTGGCCCAGGACGCCCCCGTACTGCCCGCGTGGACGTTCTCGCTGATCCTGCTCCGCGACGTGTTCGACGGGGTCGGGGTCCAGGGTTGGGAGGATCGGGACGTCTGGGACCGGATCCGGCGCGACACCGGGCGGGAGTTGCCCACCGAGCTACCGGCCGCCTGGCCGGACACGGCGGCGCGGATCCGGGCGCACTGGCGCGCGATCGGCGAGCTTCGCGAGGCGCTGCCGGAGCCGTCGCGGCAGACCGCGGCCCGACATCGGGCCGAGGTCCTCGCCGAGGGCGAGCGGTGGACGCGCGCGTACTTCGCGACCGGGCAGGCGCAGGTGGGGCCGCGCCAGGCGGTCGCCTACTACACGGTGTTCCACTGGAATCGCGGCCGACTGGCGCTGCCGACGCAGTGCCTGCTCGCGGACGCGCTGGCCCGGGAGGGCCGGACGTGAGGCCGGGGTTCGAGGTTCCGCCCCAGCGCGCCGGCCACGCGTCGGCGTGCTCGCAATCCTTCGCGCGGTCGTTTCTGGCGACGTACGCGCGGTGCGGTCGCGGCGGCGGGCCTCGGGCCGAGCCCGGGCCGGTGGTGCTCGCGGTGTTGCTCGCGCGTGCCGGTACCGCCGAGGACACGTTGCTCGCGCGCGCGGCGGTCCGCCGATGGGCCCAGGACGCGCTCGCGCACGACGTGGCGCGCCCGGGCCTGCACGACGGCGGGCTGGCCGGGATGGTGGTCGGATTGCGGTTGGGCGCGACGTTGCACCCGCCGCTGGCGTCGATCGCCGAACGTGTCCGAGTGCGACTCGGCACACTGTGCGCGCGCCGGCCCTGGCGGACGGAGTCGATCGGGTTCGAGGACTACGACCTGGTGAGCGGGCCGGCGGGGGTGGTGTTGGGCCTGGGTCTGAGCCCGGGTGGGAGCGCGGGGCCCGGCGCGAGACCGGGTGGCAGTGCGAGCCCCGGCGCGAGACCGGGTGGGTGCGCGCACCCCGACACGAGCCGGACCCCGAGGCCGCGGGTGGGCCCGGGGTGGGCCGGGGCCGGTGCCCGGGTCGCTTCGGGGTCGGCGGTCGCGCGGGTCGCGCTGCATCTGGCCGGGCTGTGTGCCGGGGGCGGGACCGAGGACGGGGCCGGCGTCGGGGCCGAACTGCCGCGACTGCGGATCGGCGAGTTTTCCGGGCGGCCGTGGCCCGAATGGTTCCTGGGCCGGGTGAACCTGGGTCTGGCGCACGGCGTGCCGGGGGTGCTGCTCGCGCTCAGCCTGGCCGTGCGGACCGGCGGCGACGACGCGGGGGCGATCCGCGAGCCGCTCGGCTCGGCCGCCGCGTGCGTCGCCGGCGCGGTCGGGCGCGATGCGCACGGGTGCCCGGCCTGGGGCGCGGTGGCCGGCGACGGTGACCGCTCCGACCGGCGTCGGCAGGGCTGGTGCTACGGGACTCCGGGAGTGTCCTGGGCCCTGTGGGAGGCCGCGAACGTGCTCGACGACCCGGCGCTGCGGCGCTGCGCCGAGGACGCGTTCGGATCGCTGGCCGAACGGTTCGACCCGGATCGGCACGTGTTCGGTACGACCGCCTCGGACCGATTGGGGGTGTGCCACGGCGCGGCGGGCGTCCTGGCCGTCGCCGACGCGTTCGCCCGGCACGCGCGGCTTCCGGCGGCGGTCGCGCTGCGCACGACGATGACCGACCACCTTCGGGAGGGGTTGGCCCGGGCCGCTCGGACGCAGTCCTCGGTGCCGGACGACAGCACGTTGCTGGGACTGCTCGGTGCCCACGCCGTGCTGCTGACACCCGAGGCAGGTGCTCCGGAATGGCTGGGCTGCCTGGGACTTCGTTGACCACCGCCACCCGGCCGCTGACCGCCACCGCCTCGGCTCAGACCGGTCAGGGGCCGCCGTCTCGAGGTTGGGGTGGTTCCCGCCGGTGGGCCGGACGGATCCAGTCGACCGCGAGTTCCGACGCGTAGTGCCGGCCCGCGTCGTCGGTGAGCGGCCACCGATCGGGTGGGCCGGCCGGTTCGGTCAGTTCCAGCCACGCGGTGCCGGCGGGCAGGCGGTCCAGGACGGTGCGCAGCACGAGTGGGCTGTCGGTACGGATCAGCAACTCCGGCGTGCCGGGCGCGGTGCGGATGTAGGCGAGATCCGCGACGCCCAGGGTGTCGATGGCGCGGCGCCAGGCGAGGTAGCGCTCGGCGGCGCTCTCCGTCGGGGCACCGCACGCGATCCGGTATCGCCTCGGCGCCAGCACGGTGCCGTCGTGGCAGGTCACCCTCGGGTACACGGACGCGTGCGGGTGCGCATCGGGGTGCGCGTCGGTGTCGAGTCGGACCGGGACGGGCGTGGGCGGGTGACGCCGGGTCAGATCCCAGCCGTGCGCCGCCGCGAGGGCCAGCATGCGCCGCCCACGCGGGTCACGCCCACCGATCACCGCACAGGATCCGTACACCGGCACCAGCAGCTCGCGGTCACCGGCGCGCCGCAGCCAGGGCCGCAGCCCGGCATCGAGCGTCACCGTCAGGTCCCGCGGCCCCGCACCGTCCACACCCCACGGGTCGGCCACCAGGTCCGTCAACGGTGGATGCAACGCGGCATCGGGATTGGCCGCGTCCCGCCCGACCACCTCGATCGCCCGCACACCGACCGGCAGGGCCGCACGCAACCAATCCGAGGCCGTCGGCGGCGCCGTCTCACCCTCCTCGGCCAGCAACGCGCCATGCAGCCCGGCGAACGGCAGGACGTAGGGAATCCCGCCACCGACCCAAACCACCCCGGTCGCGGTCACCCGCACCAACACCGCGCCCCAGGCCCCGACTTCGGCATCCACGACACCGGACTCGGAATCGATGCCGGTGCCGGTGGCGGTGCCGGAACCGGTGGCCGTGGCGGAACCGGTGGCCGTGCCGGAACCGGTGCCCGCCCGTCCGGGACCGAGCCCGAAGTCGCCCCCAGGACCGACCCCGATGCCCGCGCGCAGCAACTCCCCCAGCGACCCGCGTCGTTCGTGCTCGGCCGTGCCGTCGGCGGCGTGGCGGGCGAGGAGGTGCCCGATGGCCCGGCCGGTGGCCCGGCGCAGTTCGTCGTTCCAGCGCACCCGCCAGGGCAATCGCAACGAGGCCACCAACAGGTCGCCCGTGGGCCGGTCCGGGAGGCCCGCCCAGGTCCACAGTCGGCGGATCTCGGCTTCGGCCTCGGCGGCGAGCGCCCCGATCTCCATCGGAGTCGACGCGTGGTATCGGGAGCCCAGTTCCGCACACGTGGCGCGCAACCGGCGCAGACCGGCGAACCAGACGGCCGCGTCGGTCTCGGCCAGCCCGGCGCCCGCCGTCTCCAACGCGGTCCACGCGCACGCGGCCCGGGCCGGCAGTCGCGGCGCGGCGCGACCGGCGTAGGTCGGCCGGCAGGCCAGTCCGGCGAGCATCCGGGCGAACGGCAGGACCGACGGGCACACCCGCAACACCGGCTCGGCCGGCTCGACCACCAGGGCGGGGGTCGTCCCGGACGCGGCCCGGGCCGCGCCGTCGGTGATCGGCCGTACCGCCGCCACGCCCGCCCACGCTCCCGCCGGGGTGGGCCGGCCGACCGCGCGGAGCAGGTAGCGCAGCACGGTGTCCTCGACGCGGCGCCGGCGTTTGTCGGCGGGTGCGACCGCGGGCGCGCCGGCCCAGCGGCGCGCCACCTCGGGGTGCGCGAGCACGAGCGCCTTCGCGAACCGCGATTCGTGGGTGATCCGCCACAGCGCCAGCCGTTGCCGATCCGTCTCGGCCGCGTACGCACCGACGAACTCGGCCCTTGCCCGCGCGAGTTCGGCACGGTCCGCCGCATCCAGGGCCAACAGCTCCGCCAAGTGCCGGTCCTCGGCGACCGGTACGGCTCCCCAGGGTTCGTCGCCGCGCCCGACCGCACGGCGCACCGCGAGGAGTCGGTGGCGCGCGGCGGGTTCGGCGAGGAGCGGGACTGCGGCGTGCAGCCGTGCGAGCAGCGCGGGTCGGCGGGCTGCGACGGCGCGGGCGCGCGCGGCCACCCGGGCGGCGAGTACGGTCAGCCCGGGCGCGGCGAACGCCTCCAGCGTCTCCACCGGCCAGGCCGCCGCGCGCAACAGCGCGGTGGACGCGGGTTCGACCTGCCACGCGCGATCGTCGTCCCGGCTCGTACCCCGCACCCGGCACCCTCCCCGACGTCGAGTCGGGCGCCGACGGCAAACCGTCGACGCCCGACGTTCACGGTGTTCCGCCCGCTACCAGCAACACATGATGGTCGACGGCGGGTCGGCCGCCTCGGCCATCCCGGCGACGTCCACCTTGGGCATCTCGCCCTCGTAGCGCACGAACCCGGTCGGCCCGGTCAGCGGGCTCTCCTCGGCGGCGGCCAACGTGGCCTCCGCGAACACCAGTTCCTCGCCGGTGACCCGGCACGCCTCCAGGAGTTCGTCCCGGAGGAAGTACACCGCGCCGTCCTTGCCGCGCAGCAGCGTCCCCCGGGTGTGTGCGGTCGGGGTGTAGTCCTGTTCCTCCGACATGCGTACCACTTCCTTTCCTTGTTCATCTCGTCCGGCGAGCGCGTGCTCGTCCGGCGGGTGCGCGGGTTCCGCCCGATGCGGCCCCGCACGGCTGGTGCGGCTGGTACGAACGGTGCCGCCGTCAGCGCAGCTTGAGCTGCTTGAAGTGCCGGTTGCGACCGCCCGGCACGGGACGGATCCGGGTACGGCCGTGGAAGAAGGCCCAGTTGTCGAAGACGACGGCCGTGCCCGCCCGCCAACGCACGCCGAACATCGAGGCGGGGTCGTACATCGCGTCCAACAGGTCGTGGATCGCGCCGCGCACCGTCTCGGGTCCGGCCGCCTCCGCCGACCCGGTGTAGCGCCAACGCAGCACGTCGGCGCCGAAGTCGCGGAAGCAGAACACCGGGAGGCCGTTGCGCCGGGAGAACATCGGCGGCCCGGTCGGGAAGTCCCGGCAGTTGGTCGCGGCCAGCACGTCCAGTTCGATCGCGGACAATCGCGTCCGCACGCCCGCCATCGGCACGAACACGGTCTGCCCGCCGCGGTCGGGCTCCGGCGGTTCGACACACAGCAGGGCGATCAGCCGCGGCTGTTTGGGCAGCGGGTGTACGGCGATCTCGGTGTGCAGATTGAGGTAGTTCGCGGCGATCAGCGCCAGGTCGTAGCGCGAGGTGCCGGGTTGGTCGTGGCGCAGGTTGAGCACCGCGCGCTGCTCGACGTAGGGCCGCAGCTCCGGGTTGATCTCGGTCTCCATCACCGCACCCAGCGACGCGCCCAGCCTCAGGAACTCGGTCGTGCTCGGACAACGATCGAAGTCGAGGCGGACGATCCCGCGCCGGGCCAGCGCACCGCGTACCGCCGGCACCGAGCGGTGCGTCGCGTCGGCGGCGATCCGCAGGCGCGGCAGTCCGTCCGGCTCGGGCAACCAGCGCGAACCGTTGAGCAGCGTCTCGCGGTGTGCGACGTGCCGGTGATAGGGCTGCTCGACGAATGCCCCGGTGAGCGTCGCGGGCCGGTCGTCGAGCCGAGGTACGAGGGCGGCGGACATGGTGTCCTCCCGAATCGGAGCGGCGAGGGAAGTACGGCGGAGGCATGCGGACGAGGACAGGCGGGCGGGCGCAGGCACACGAACCGGTGATCGGGGGCGATCGCACGCGGCGAGCACCGGGGTCAGTCGCGCGTGAGCGGCGCCGCGCCGGCGGCAATCGGCACCCGTGTGTCGTCGTACGGCCACCCGTGGCCCGCCCGGCGGATCGGCACGGGCGCGCCCGCGATGTCGCGCACCGTGTCGCCCGGCCGGAGCAGCAGCACCTCGACCGCGGATCCCAGGAGTCCGTCCGGCATCTCGGTGCGGTTGCGGGCCGCCGTCACGACACGTTCGGGGAACGGGTCGAACCCGTGCGCCTCACCGTCGGGTTCGTCCGGACTGGGGCCGAGGCCCGCCTGCCAGTACCACGGCGCACCGCCGTCGGCGTAGGGCACGAGCAGCCGCGCGCCCCAGCGTTCGGCGATGTCCACGGCCTCGTCCGGGGTGGTCATCAAGCGTTGGCGGCAGTTCCACTGGTCCGGCGGTACGAACGCGAGGTAACGCGCGACGGAGGTGAACAACAGCTGCACCGGGTACATCAGCCAGCCCCGGTATCCGCAGAACACCGCGTCGACCGAACCGAGTCGGGCCCGGGCGTGCGCGGCCACCTCGCGGACCTCGCCCTGCGCGTCGCGCCCGGAGTCGGCCAGGAACGCGGCGGACCCGGTCGGGGTGCGCACCAGGTAGGTGTTGCCGTGGTTACGGATGCCCGGATGCAACACCGCCCCGTCGGTGGGCTGTTCGCCGTGAAAGGGCAGCGCGTGCACCTCGATGTCGCCGATCGCCGTGCTCTGCCACCAGTCGAGTTCGACCACGTGCTCGAAGCCGAGTTCGCGAACCCGTCGGGCCAGATCGACGGTGAGCACCGTCTCCCGCTCGACGCGCGGCACCACCACGCGCGTACTCGGCGGCAGGCGCAACAACGAGGCGGGCGCGAAGTGGTCCGGGTGGGAATGGGTGATCAGCACCGCGTCGAGCGGGCCCAGATCGGCCGGCCCCAGCGGCTGGTAGCCCCGCGGGTGGGTGCGGGCGTGCGCGAAGAACAACGGATCCACTACGACGGCGGCCTGGCGCGAGCGCACCACGACGGTGTTGTGTCCGACGAACTCCAGGTCTCCGCACGTACGTTCGTCCTGACGGGCCGCCTCGGCGGGCCGCAGGAAGCCCTCGTCGCGCAGCACGTCCTCGAGCGCGTCCGCACGCCGGTCGCGCGCGGCGGCATGCTCGTCGGCCGTCCCGGCGGCCGGCTCGAACGGCGCGCTCAGCGCCGCGACCAGTGCGTGCGCCCACGGCCAGTCGCCGGCGGCGAGGTCGAACCGGCGGGCCCGACCGCGTTCCGCGTCCCGGAAGGTGAGCCCGCACGGCGTCGCGCGCGCCGGGTCCGGAAAGAGCAGCTCGGGCCGCAACTCCCAGGCGGCGCCGATCGATCGGCCCGGGCGCGCGGTGCGCCGGAAGGCCGGCTCGGCGACCGAGCGACGCAGCAGATCGGGGCCGCGCCGGACCAGATCGCCGAAACCGTGCCGGGCCACGTGCCGCAGCACCGGTGCGAACATCGCCCGGGCGGTGGCCTCGGGCCGCGCGCCGACCGGACTCCCGAACCACGTCGTATCCGTGTAGTCCACGTGCAGCGCGACTTCGTCCCGCAAGCGCCACTCGGACATCCCGTATCCCCCATGCCTGCCCCGTTCCGTCGGGCCCGCTCCGCGTCACGTGCGAGGCCCGAAACCGTTCACACACTCAGCGTGCGACATGGGTGACCGACTGTATTGTCACGGGTATTCGGGGCTGGTCCTCGGCTTCGCCGTGTGTTAGCGCGCGCTCGGCATCGGGACGGCCGCCCCGAACCCCCGGGCTACGCCGAGGAGTCCGGGGCGATGCCCCGGCGGATCATCTCCGCCCGGGTCGAGACGCCGAGCTTGTCGCGGATCCGGCGCAGGTAGGCGTCCACGGTGTGCACGGAGATGCCCATGCAGCGGGCCGTCCGCGCGTACGTGCTCCCTTGCGCGACATGCCACAGCACCTGCAACTCGCGAGGCGTCAACACGGCCTCGGCCGGTGCCGAAAAGCCACCCTCGCCGGGAAGATGACACATCCCCGCCCCCTGATCGTCCGCGCCGGGGCGAGCGGCAGGATGCGCCGGGGGTCGCGACGCCGACGCGCCGCCCCGGCCGATACCCGTTCCGTTCCCCGTGTCGCTGCTCGCGGGCGCCGGATCGGAACGACCGGGCGGAGCCGAGAACCACTCCAGTCGAGCAGCACCCCGGTTCTGCGGTATGCAAACAGCACTTCTTTAACCCGAACGCACCATTTATCACACAGCGAGGCGTCGGCGAGCGTCGGGACTCCTGCTCGCGCCGCCCGGCAGGCGAACGCCAGGGCTGCCGCCCGCGCCGCCCGGCACGGCGAGCGTCAGGACTCCTGCTCCCGCCGCTCGGCGAGCAGCGCGGCGAGCGCCGCGACGATGTGCCCGTCCGCGGCGACCTTGTCGACGCCCAGGCCGGCGAGCACACCCGTGCCGTCCTCGAACTCCAGCAGGGCGAGCAGGAGGTGCTCGGTGCCGACGTAGTTGTGCCCGAGCCGCAGCGCCTCGCGGAAGGTCAACTCCAGCACCTTGCGCGCCGACGCGTCGTACGGAATCAGGTCCGGCACCTGCTCGGCGGCCGGCGGCAGCACGGCGACGACCGCCTCCCGAAGGGCCTCCGGTGTCACGCCCTGGGCGACCAGGGCCCGCCCGGCCAGGCCCGCCGGCTCGGCGAGCAGTCCCAGCACCAGGTGCGCCGGGCCGATCTCGGAATTGCCCGCCGCCCGGGCCTCGTTCTGCGCCGCCACCACCACGTTCCGGGCCCGGTCGGTGAACCGGCCGAAGCCCTGGCTCGGATCGAGGTCGGCGTCACCGGACGCCTTCGCGACGAAGCGCTTCTGCGCGGCCTGCTTGGTGACGCCCATGCTCGTACCGATGTCCTTCCAGGACGCGCCCGATCGGCGTGCCTGGTCCACGAAATGCCCGATCAGGTGATCGGCCAGTTCCCCGAGGTGGTCCGAGACGAGCACCGCGTCGGACAACTGCCGGAGGGCGTCGGGATGGGTCTGCTTGATGCTGTCGATGAGGTCGTCGAGCCGCACCGGATTCGTCATGCGCACAGGATTCTCCATGCGTCAACCATAGGTTGACGACCATGGTTCGTCAACCAGAAGTTGACGGCTGGCTCCTACCCGCTCTCCTCCCCGGGTTCCGCCGCGCCGTTCCGCTCTTCCGCGCCTTTCCCTTCGGCCTCGCCGTTCCACTCTTCCGCGCCGTTCCGCTCTTCCGCGCCCTCCCGTTCGGCCGCGCCCTTCCGTCCACCCGCGCGCTTCCCGTCCCCCGAACCCCGCCCGTCTCCCGCACCCTTCCCGTCCCCCGCCCCCGCCGGCCCGTCCAGCATCGAGCGCGCCGAGCGGACCTCCCGGCGTACGTCGGTGAGCGCGTCGCGCGGATCCTCCGCGGCGGCCGGCCGCGTTGCCCGGTCGGGCGCGTCGCCGGTGCGCATCGAGGCGGCCAGCGCGCGCAGTTCGGCGGCCATGTGCGCGGCCGCCTCGGGCGAGGGCGGCGGCGCGCCGTGCGCGGTGTGTACCGCCGCCGCCGTGCCGGTGTCGATCACCCGCTCGACCGCGACGATCAGCGGCCACCACGCCGCGGCCCGCGCGCCGGCCGGCGGCGGCTCGCCCAGCGCGCGCTGGAACTCGGTGCGCACATCGGACAGGTCGCGGTAGATCCGCCGTCGGGTCCGCGCCCGTGCGGCCTGATCGGTCTTCTCGTCGAACGCGCACTCGATGTACCGCGCGGTGTCCTCGACCGCCGTGGCCAGCCGGGCTCCGACCCGGGTGTGCCAGCTCTCCGGCCACAACGCATAACCCGCCACCAACACGATCGCGCACCCGATCAGACTGTCCACCAGGCGCGGCGCGAGCAGCCCGACGCCCTGATGCCCGAGCAGGTCGGACAGGATCAGGATCAGCGGGGTGATCACCGCGGTCTGATACCCGTAGCCGCGTCGGGAGAGGATCGGCAGCGCCGCCGCGAGCACGACCACGACCGGCACCTCCCACCAGCCACGCGGCACGAACTCCAGGATCACGCCCGCCACCACCAGCCCCGCCGCCGTGCCCAGCGCGCGCAGCAGGGCGCGGGAGAAGACCGACCCGAAATCCGGCTTGAGCACGAAGGTGACGGTCAGCGGCACCCAGTACGAGCGCGGTACGTCCACCACGGACACCAGTACCTGGGCCACCCCGATACACAGGGTCAGCCGCAGGCCGTAGCGCCAGGACTCCGCCGACACCAGCAGGTTCCGCGCGCCGGCGGCCACCCGTTCGGGCAGCGATCCGGGCCGGCCGACCCGATCGGGGGTGCGATACGCGCCGGACAACGTCTCGTGCGCGTGCTCGATGGCGGCGGCGACCGCACGGTCCGCGGGGTCGGTCGCGGCGCCGCGCGGTGCCGCGCCGGTCGGCATCGTGCCGCCGCGGACCGCCGCCGCGATCTCCCGCACCGTGTCCACGTCCGCCGCGCACACCCCCCGGTCGTCGGCGTGTACCGCCGTGGCCGCCTCGACCAGCAGGCCGACCGAGTTCAGCAGCGCGACCAGGCGCGACATGCCCCGGCTTCGTCCGGGCGCCACCGCGCGGCGGCCGAGCAGCAGGTCGTACGCGTGGTTGAGGGTCGCCGTCACCTCGGCCCGGGCCGTCTCCCACTCGGCGGTACCGGCCGAGGCGAGCAGATTCGCGGTCGCGTCGTACGCGTCGGCGACGGCGTCCCGTTCGGGAATGCGCGAGCGCGCGGGCCAGGCGAGCAGCGCCATCACCAGGACCAGCCCGGCCCCGACCAGGGTCAGCATCGGCGCCCGCCACCACGGCGAGGGCATCGGCAGGCCCGCTCCGATCACCGCCATCAGCAGCAGGTTCAGCCCGGACGCGGAGGCCACCGCGCCGATCGTGCTGATCATCCCGGCGACCAGGGCGACCACCGTCAGCATCGCGACGGCCGACCAGCCGTGTCCGAACTGCGCGCTGCCGAGCGCGAGTCCGATCGCGCCCACGATCTGCGGTACGGCGATGTTGAGGACGCGCAGCCGATAGGCGTCCGCGGTGTCCCCGAACACCGCGCCGAGCGCGCCGATGGACACCAACGCGCCGGACGCGCTGTCGCCGACGGCCACCCCCACGGCGAGCGGCGTCGCGATGCCGATCGCGGCCCGTACGGCGGCGGCCTTGGGCATCGGACCGGGGGTGGCGCGCAGCGTCAGGGTGAGCCACTCGGGCGGCGCGAGCCGACCCGGGCGGGCCGCGCCCACGGCGCGCCGCGTACCGTCGGAGCGCCCGTTGCCGCTCGGATCCTCACGTTCGGTCATGGTCATCACGCAATCCCGAACGAGGCGAGGAGAACGGACAAGGCGCACGGCGCCGGACGAGTGCGGCATTCCGCTACGGGGACCACGGTACCGACCGCCTGCCGCGCGCCGGCGACCGCCCCGCCTCGCCCGGGCCGAGCGCTCAGCCCGACACGGACTTGCGCGCGTATACGAAGAGTTGTTCCTCGGGTCCCGCCTCGGGGTGCTTCGGCTGGAACACGGTGATCGCGTGGTGGACGATCTCCAGTCCGGCCGCGCGCAGCCGGACGAGCAGTTCGTCGGTGCCGTGGCTGGTCACCCGCGCCCGGTGGCCCAGCCACAGGATCTCCACGCCGTCCGCCTCCGCGGGCACCGTCGCGAACGCGAGCAGCCCACCGGGAGCCAGCCGCGCGCCGAGCCGGTCCAGTTGGGCGTCCAGATCGGCCCTGGGAAGTTGCAGGAACGGGAAGAACGCGCACACCGCGTCCCACGCGCCGTCGTCGTCGACCAGATCGCGCGCGTCCAGTTGCTCGAACGTCGCACCCTCGACCCGGGTCCGGGCCAGGTCGACCATCGTCGCCGAGACATCGATCCCGGTCACCCGATGACCGGCCGCGACCAGCCGCTCGGCGGTCGGCCGCCCGGTACCGGAACCGATGTCGAGCACCTTCGAGCCGGGCGGGAGTTCGGCGATCAACCAGTCCAGCGCGGCCAGTTGCTCGGGCAACCCGGCGAAGGCGGTCTCGTACGCGGCCCCGACGGCGTCGAACAGAGCGGCGGCCGGGGACTCGGCGCCGTGGGCCAGCGGGGAGTGCGAAGCGGGTTCGGGGCTCATGGGAGAGGACGTCCTAATCCTTGGGTAAGTGGTCCCGATCTTCTCGCGCGGAAGCCGAGTCGGTGACGCGGATGCCGGGTCGGCGAGCGGGCGACCCGCGTCGGCGCGGCTCTCGGGGCCCGGCGCGGAGGCACGGGCTATCGGCGCAGCAGGATGCCGCGGATGAACGCCGCCTGCCCCGCGTGCTGGAGGTCGTCGGCGATCACGCTGACCAGCCGCACGCCCAGGGTGACCGCCGGGGTCCATGCCTCGTCGACCACACGATCCAGGTCCGCGGCGGACAGACTGCGGACGAACGCGAGGGTCTGCTCGTGCACCGCGTCGTAGTAGCCGGTGAGCAACTCCGCCGAGTCGACCCGGACCGCGGCCACCGCCTCGGTGTCCTGGCCGTAGCCGATCGCCCGGACCGGGAAGGGCAGTTCGAATCGGCCGTGCCAGTCCTGCGCCGTCCACACCTGTTCCAGGGCCGCGACGTCCGAGACGTGGTCGTCCTGGACCCGGGCCAGATGCCAGATCAGCCACGCGATCGAGTTCGCGTCGGCGTCGAGGCGCTCGGTCAACTGCTTCGCGGTCAGCCCGTCGACCGCCTCGTGCACCACCTCGCGCACCCGACCGAACCCGTCGACCAGTAGCTCCGCGCTGTTCATCGAACTCCTCGCTCCGTTCGTCCCGCCCGATCCACCCGACCGGATCGATCGACCCGATCGATCCGGTCCGACCCGATCGACCCCTCGGGCCCTGCCGCGCGGCGCCGTGCCCGACCCCGTCGACCCTGCTACTCCTGCCCAGCCTGCTCCCGGTCGTACACCTGCCGGGCCGCCTCGATGGTCGGCCCGTGCCGATCGGCCCAACGCACCAGGCCGCTGAGCGACACGGTCAGCTCGCGCGCCACGTCGGTGAGCGTGTACTCGACCCTCGGCGGCACGGTCGGGTACACGGTGCGGATCAGCAGTCCGTCGCGCTCCAGCCGGCGCAGGTTCAAGGTGAGGACACGTCTGCTGATGCCCTCCAGCGTGCGCTCGAGCTCGGTGAAGCGGATCGGGCCCTCGGCGACGGACACGAGGATGCCGATGCTCCACTTGCCCGCGACGTGGTCGAGTGTGCCGACCACCCGACACGCGTTCGCCCAGGTGACCCGATCCGGGTCCGTCTCCGGCTGCCGATCCCGATCCTCCCGCCCCGGGTTTCCGGCCGGTGGACACTCGCTGACCTGAACGGGTGCGTCGGTGCTGCTCCGGAACGTCAAGGTGCCTCCTTGTGCGAACCGCCATGGTCACACTCGCGGTGCGCCCGGCGGTAGTCGCGGGGCGCGGTGCCGGTGAGGGCGCGGAAGTGTCGGCGCAGGGCGGCGGGCGAGCCGAATCCGGTGCGGGCCGCGATGCGCTCGACGGGAACGTCCGTTTCGGTCAGCAGTCGCCGGGCCTCGTTCAGACGGGCGCGGAGCAGGTATCGCAGCGGGCTGAGACCGGTGTGGGCGTGAAAGCGGCGGGTGAGGCTGCTGACGCTGGTACGCGCGTGGGCGGCGATCTCCGGGACGGTCAGCGGGCGGTGCAGGTTGGCTTCCATCCAGCGCAGGACGGGTTCCAGGCCCACGCTCTCGGTGACCTCGCGGTCGATGGTGTCCCGGACGTCGTCGGCGTAGGTGTGCAGCGGTGTGATGAGTT
This sequence comes from Embleya sp. NPDC001921, assembly GCF_053594475.1. Lineage (NCBI taxonomy): Bacteria > Bacillati > Actinomycetota > Actinomycetes > Kitasatosporales > Streptomycetaceae > Embleya > Embleya sp. NPDC001921. The sequence goes on along the minus strand of NZ_JBSFEO010000003.1, from coordinate 296,412 downwards.
CGCGGCTCGTCCGGACCGCCACCCGCCGGCCGTGGTCCCGGCGCAACACGGACAGGCAGACGTCCAGGCCGCCGAAGATGCCCGCCGTGGTCAGGAACGGCCCGTCCTCGACCACGGTGCCCAGTGGGTCCACGTCGATCCGCGGGTGCAGTTCCGCCAGTTCCTCGGTGTGTCGCCACGCGGTCGTGGCGCGCCGGCCGTCGAGGAGTCCGGTCGCGGCGAGGGTGAACGTACCGGTGCCGACGGCGGCGATCCGGCCGCCTCGCGCCGCCGCCGCGCGGAGCGCGGCCGTGACGCCGGCCGGTGGGTCGTCGCGATGGCCGTCGTGTCCGAGGACCAGTACGACGTCCGCGTCGGCGAGGCCGTCGAGGCCGAACGGCGTGTCGATCCGGAGCGAGCCCGGGGCGCCGGTGGCACGCAGGCCGGGGGCCGCGCAGAGCCTGACCTCGTACGCCACACCCGGATGTTCGCGGCAGGCGGTCCCGAACACCAGGCCGGGAGTGGTGAGTTGAGGCCCCGGGACCCCGTCCGAGACCAGGACGGCGATCACTGACATACCTGGAATCTAGTCCGCGACCGGACAATCGCGTCCGTTCTCGGGCCGGAGTCGGTCGTGGCGCCCCGCGCCGCCCCCGGGGACGGCGCGGTCGGGACCGGGTCGCCCCGGCCGGTGGCCCCTGTTCCGCGCCGGTGGCCCGGAACGGGGGCCGCCGGCGCGGAACGGGTCGTGTCCTCGGAATCGGTGATCAGTGATCAGCGATCACCGATCAGCGGTTGTGGCGGATGGTGTTGTTGATCCAGTCCTTGTAGACGGTCACGTTGGTGTACAGGCCAGGACCGGTCGCGCAACCCTCCTTGCCGTCACCGTCACCCGACGTGGTCCCGATCAGCTCCCAGCGGCCACCCTTGCCGCGCTGGATCTGCGGGCCGCCGGAGTCCCCGAAGCACGCCATGGCTCCGGGCTTTTGGCTGACCGTGCACAGCCGGGTCTCGCCGGCGCGGCCGAAACACTCCGCCTCGGAGCCGCGGCGGGTGTCCAACTGCTGGAGCCGGTCGGGGAACACCGCGTGCTCGATGTCCTTGTCGACGGTGGTGCCGAAGCCGAGGATCCGGGTGGGCGTACCGACCGGTCCCGCCTTTTTCGCGATCTTGATCGGCTGCTGGGAGACCGGGCGGTCCAGCCGGATCAGCGCGAGGTCGTCCCGGTTGGGGTCGTCCTGCTTGTAGCCCGGGTGGGTCACGATCTTGTCGATGTTGCGGACCGTGCCGCCGGTGGTGCGGTTCGGGCTGCCGATCCGCACCTTCCCCTCCAGCACGATGGGCAGTTCGGGATCGACACAGTGCGCCGCGGTGAGGACCCACTGCCGGTCGATCAACGTCGCCCCGCACTGGGCGTCGATGCCTGCCGCGACCTCCGGGACCATCGCCATGAACGGGTAGCGCTGCGTCGAGTCCTGCCCGTTGACGATGGCGCCCGCGCTGCCGGCCATCGCCGTCGCGCCGAGCACGACCGCCGCGCCGACCGCCGCCATCGATTTCGCGAACCGGCCGCGCCGCCGGCGCTCGGGTCGGGCGTCGAGGGTGGGCCGAGAGTCCGGAGAAGGCATGTGGTGACCTTTCGAGAGGTTGGTGGTGCCGCACGAGTCGGACGTCCCCCGCGTCCCGCCTCGTCCACTCATCCTCCGTGGCGCGTCCCGAACGGAAACAGTCGTCTCGATGTCATCCTCGGCTAGATTCCGGACATGCCAGTGATCGCCGTCCTCGCTCTCGACGGGGTCCCCGGGCACCAGCTCACCGCGCCCGGACTCGCGTTCGGCACCGCCGCGCGGCATCACCCTCGGGTGGGCTACGACGTGCGGATCTGCACCGCTTTGGGCTTCACGGCGACGGGCGGCCCCGCATCCTTCCACATCGAGACCCCATGGGGTCTGGACGCGTTGGCCGGGCTCGACGACGCCGACACCGTGCTGCTGCCCGGCCACGCGGGTTTTCGTGACGCGCCCCCGGTCGACGTCGTCGACGCCCTTCGTGCCGTCGCCGCGCGCGGCTGCCGCATCGGCGCGGTCGGCACCGGTACGTTCACGCTCGCGGCGACCGGTCTGCTCGACGGCCGGCGCGCGGCGACCAGCCGCCGGGACACCGCGGAACTCGCCCGCCGGTACCCGCGGGTCGAGGTCGATCCGGAGGGCGCGGTGGTCGCCGACGGCCCCTTCCACAGTGCCGCCGGTGTCCTGGGCGGCATCGACCTGTACCTGGACCTGATCACCTTGGACCACGGTGTGCGGGTGGCCGTCGAGACGGAGCGGCAGGTGTTCCTGCACCTGCACGACCCGGCCGACGACCTCACCCGCGGCGCGGCGGCGAACGCGGCGTACAGCGCCTACACCCCGCCCGGCAGCACCGTCGCGGCGACCACCCGGTGGATGGAGGCCAACCTCCGGCGCCCGCTCACCCTCGACGACATCGCCGCGCACGCGGGGCTGGGCGTGCGCAACCTGACCCGCCGCTTCCGCGCCGAAACCGGGCTCACCCCGCTCCAGTACCTGCTGCGCACCCGGATCCAGCGGGCCCAATGGCTGCTCGAACGCACCGAGGACCCGGTGGAGCGGATCGCGACGCAGACCGGCCTGGGTACACCGGCCAATCTGCGCCGCCACTTCCAACGTCTGACGGGCACCACCCCGAGCACCTACCGCACGGTCTTTCGCACGTTCGTGGCCGACCTCACCGGGTCGGGCTAGGGCATGTCTTCGATCCCCCGTCGGGCTCCGCGGCGTGAGCGCGGCGAGGAGCCCGACGGGCGGATGGCGTGCGTCGGCGTGCCGGAGAAGCGCCCGCAGTGGTTCTCTTCGGGTGGTTCTCCGGGGCGGCGAGCGCGGCGAGGAGCCCGCAGGGCGGATGCGGTGCCGGGCGTCGTGGAGCTCGGCGGGGGATCGAAGACACGCCCTGGTGGTCAGAGCCCGCGCAGGGCCGGGGCCAGCCGGGCCCACTCCGCGCGCGGCAGACCGGTGTGTCCGGGCTCGGTGGAGAGCACCTGGATGCCCACGTGGTCCGCGCCCGCGGCGAGGTGCTCGCCGACCCGGGCGGCGATGGTCTCCTCGTCGCCCCACACCACCAGGGTGTCGATCAGCCGGTCGCTGCCGCCGTCGGCCAGGTCGGCTTCGGTGAAGCCGAGCCGGAGGAAACTGCGCCGGTAGTTGTCCAGGCCCAGGTACAGCGCCGAGGCCTCGCGAATCACCGCACGCGCGATGGTCGGGTCGGTGCTCAGCACCACCTTCTGCTCCGGCGCCAGGAACACCCCCTCGCCCAACGTCTCGCGCGCCTCGCGGGTGTGTGCGGGCGTGGTGAAGTACGGGTGCGCGCCCTGCGCGCGGTCGCGGGACAGACGCAACATGCGCGGGCCGAGCGCGGCCAGCACGCGCGGGACCTCCGGGCCGCCGGCGTCCAGGGCGTCCAGGTACGCGTTCATCGCGGCCAGCGGCGGCGTGTACTCGATGCCGAGGTGGTCGGCCAACTCGACGTGGCTCACCCCCAGTCCGAGCAGGAACCGGCCGGGATGGTCCTTCTCGACCGCGGACACCTCGGCGATCGTGTCCGCGTGGGGGAAGGTCCGGATGTTGAGGATCCCGGACGCCACCCCGAGCCGGCGGGAGCCGCCGAGGAGTCGGTGCGTCACCGCGAACAACCCGTCCACCGGCGCGCCGCCGATCCAGGCACCGGTGAAGCCGAGTTCCTCCAACTCGGCCGCCGCGCCCGCCGCGTCGGCGTCGGCGGCGTACCGGTCGTGGTGTTGCCAGACGCCGATCCGGCCGACTCGCTCGATTGCCCGTTGCGCGTCCATGTGTTCGGTCCTTCCGTCGGTTTGCGTCGGTCCTCGGTCGGTGTCCGAGGACGGTGGTCGCAGCCGCGGCGCCCCGCCGGCGGCGGTCCCGGACCGGCGTCCCCTCCATCCGAAGTCCTCGGCGCGGCATTTCCTTCCCGACCCCGGGGCCGAGTCGAATCGACGCTCGACAACCTCCGTGTACCGGGGCGAAGCGGCACGTTCGCACCCTATGCGGGTCGACTCCACGCATCGGGGAACGCTGCAGCGTGGCGGATGCCTTCGGCAACACCTCGGCGTCGTACCCGTAGGTCCACGCCATGGGTCGCGTACCTGCTCGACCAACTCCTCGCGCGCGAGCCGGCGGCCCGAAGAGCCGGGCGCGGGTGGGCCCGGCCCGAAGAGCCGGGCCCACCCGCGGTTACGGGCCCGGGGCCGGTCCGAGGAAGGCCGGCCGCCCGCGGGATACGGGCACGGCCCTACTTGGCCTCCGCGTACGTCCCCACCACCGCCGGCATCAGCGGCAACATCACCGGCGTGTCCCCGAACACCAGTGCCCGCGCCTCGGCGGCGGCCTCGGTGATCGCCGCGGCCACCGCCTCGGTGAGTTCGGCCGGGCTGTGCACGATGATCTCGTCGTGTTGGAAGAAGACCAGGTGCGGGCGGCCCGCCGGAGCCGAGTCGTAGCGGGCGAGTCGGCGGCGCAGCGCGGCGAGCAGGGACAGGGCCCAGTCCGCGGCGCTGGCCTGGATGACGAAGTTGCGGGTGAAACGACCCCGGGCGCGGGCCGAGCGGGCGCCGGCGTCGTCGGTGCGGTCGGCGCCGGGTTCGCCGGCACCGCCCTCGGCGAGGTCGAGCCATTCCGACGACGGCGGCGGGCAGGTCCGGCCCAGCCGGGAGCGCACGATGCCGCCCTCCTCGCCGGTGCGCGCGGCGGCCTCCACGTAGCCCATCGCGTCCGGATACTGCCGGCGCAGCGTGGCCAGGAGCGGCCCGATGTCGCCGCTGGTCTGGCCGTACATCGCGCCCAGCAGGCCGAGCTTGGCCTTGGCCCGGTCGCCCTGGAACGCGGCCTTGGCCAGCGCCTCGTACAGGTCGCCGGCGGCGGCGGACCGGGCCAGGCCCGCGTCCTGGGACATCGCGGCCAGGATGCGCGGTTCGAGTTGGGCCGCGTCGGCGACCACCAGGCGCCATCCCGGGTCGGCCACGACCGCGCCGCGCAGCACCCGCGGGATCTGCAGCGCGCCGCCGCCGCGCCCGGCCCAGCGGCCGGTGACGACGCCGCCGACCACGTACTCGGGGCGGAATCGGCCGCCCCGGACCCAGGTGTCCTGCCAGGCCCATCCGTGCGCGGCGTGCAGGCGGGCGAGTTCCTTGTACTTGATCAGCAGGTCGGCGGCGGGGTGGCCGATGTCGCGCAGGTACCACGTGCGGGTCGAGGTGAGCCGGACGCCCTGCTCGGCGAAGGCCTTGATCACCTGGGTGTGCGAGTCGGGGTTGAACGCCCGCCCGCCGAGCGCCTCGCGCAACCGCTCGGCGAGGTCGGCCAGTCGTTGCGGCGGTGCGCCGGACACGCGAGGGCGCGGGCCGAGCAGTTCGGTGAGCAGCGCGTCGTGCACCTCGACCCGCCAGGGCAGGCCGTCGGCGGCCATCTCGGCCGCGACCAGTCCGCCCGCCGACTCGGCGGCGACCAGCAGCCGGAATCGCGAGCGGCGGGCGGCGTCCTCGATCGCGTCGATCCGGCGCACCTGGTCGGCGTGTACCGCGACCACCGCTTCCAGCGCGTCGGCGCCGGCGGGCAGCCGTTGCCGGTCGGGGACGAACAGGCTGTCCTGCGCGTCGGCGGCGCCGATCGGCAGGTCGTCCGGTACGGGCAGGCCCTTGAGGCGGGCCCAGGCCGCGCCCAGTGATCGCGGCTCGCCGAACCGGCCCTCGTGCGCGAGCAGCAGCGACTCGACCAGCCCGAGGTCGTGGCAGCGCGCGACCCGCGTGGGCAGCAGCGGCGCGTACGCGCTCTCCGCCGACGCCCACACCCATCTGGGCGGCACCGGTGCGGCCTCGAGATCGGTGATCGCCGCGACCAGGTCGCGGACCTGCTCGGCGGGCCCGATCGGCACACCGTCCTCGCGCAACGGCCGGAGCCGACCGCCGTGCCCGTACGCGTCGGGTGCCATCGCGACCCGCGGCGCGGCCGGCCTCACCACGCGCCCGGTCGCGGGCAGCCGACCGGCACGTCGCGCGCGCCGCGTCCGACTCGCCGAAACCGTTCCAAGGCCGACCTCCTCCCGACGCATCCGATGCGGACGAATCACCCACAAGCGACAGACCCGCCGACCGCCGCACCTTACCCGCCCGCGCCGACACAGCTCTGCCCACCAGGCCCACGAGGCGGGCCCGGGGGTGGCGCGGGGATGGCACGGGGCCGCGGCGGCGCGCGAATTCGGGGGCGTTAGGTTCGTGTGGGCGCCGGTCGAGGCGCGGCGGATGGCGGGTCGTACCGGGATCGATCGGGCGCGATCCGTCGTCCCTCGTCGTCTCTCGTTGTCCCTCGTCGTCTCTTGCCTTCGATCCGAGGAGTGTGTTTCCCATGGCTCGTATCCCCACGGCCGCGGTCGCCGCCGGCGGGCTGGTCGGCGGCTATGCCGTCGCCCGCTACACGAAGAAGCGCCCGTTGGGCGGCGCGGTGCTCGCGGCGGCCGGGGCGTTCGCCGCCAAGGGGTGGCGGGAGCGGGCCGGGACGCCCACGGCCGCCGCGTTGACCGGGCTGTACACGGTCGCGTTCGGCGCCTCGCACCCCCTCGCGAAGAAGATCGGCGCGTGGCCCTCGGTGTTCGCGGTGGCCGGCACCGTCGCCGTCGCGTCGTACGCGCTCGCCGACCGCAAGGCGTAGGCCGACGGCGCGGCCCACCCGACTCCACCGAACCGACACCGCCGGCGGGGCCGGGCCGGGATCGCGCGGGCGAGGGCGCACCGGTCCCGCCGGTGGACCCTCGCCCCGAACGGGTGGGTCAGCAGGCTCGCCGATGGCTCACGGCATGCTCCTCCCCGGTCTCGAAGGCGACGCTCTCGGCCTCGCGCAGCAGCGTGATCAGGTCGCTCCGGGCCCTGGCCACCCGGGATCGGACCGTGCCGATCGGGCAGCCCGCGATGGTGGCGGCCTCCGCGTAGCCGAAGTCCAGCACCTGGGTCAGCACGAACGCCTCCCGGCGGGCCGGGTGCAGCGCCCCGAACAGGTCGTCGAGGGCGAGGCCCTCCTCGAAGCCGGGCCGGGAGGTGTCCTGGCGGCGCTCGGCGACTTCGACCCAGTCCTCGACCGCGGCGGTCCGCGGCCGGGCGGCCGCCGCGCGGTAGCGGTCGACGACCGTGCGCCGGGCGATGGACAACAGCCAGGTGCGCACCGAGGACGCGCCGGTGAAACGGGGAAGCGCCGTCCAGGCGCGCAGGTAGGTCTCCTGGGTGAGGTCGTCCGCGCTCTGTACGTCGGTCAGGTACGCGACGAAGCGCCACACGTCGCGATGCGTGCCCCGGACGAAGTCGTCCACGGCGTCCGGGTCTCCGGCGGCGCCCGCCAGGGCTCGCTCGGTCAGGTCGAGGTCATGCATCGCACACCCCGCCGACGCACGCGCGATGGGTGCGACGTCGATCGAGGGTCGGAGGTCGGCCGGTTCCGGGTCCGGGACGGCCGGGAGGGTGCAGGGAAGTCACGTTCCACGTCCTCGTCATGCGGGCGGCGATCGATCGGCCCGAGGCGGATCGACGCCGAGCTGGTGGGAGGCACGCCCGCCGGAGCCGAGTGCGGCGTGGGAGCCACGGGCCCGGTCTCGACGGCGGTGCGCGAAGCACCCGACGGCGCCCGGGCATACGGCCGGCCCGCTCGGCGCGCGGTGTCGGGTTCGGACACGGCGACCGGCGAGTCGGCGCGGCGGGCGCTACTCGGGTGGCGGGTACGCCCGGGTCCACCGACGGCGACGCGGACGCGTGCTCGGTCGGCGTCGCGGCCCGCGGTGCGGGTGCGCGCGTGCGATCACCGCGAACGTGTGCCGGTGCACGGGCAGCACGATCGCGGGCGCGGTCCTCGCCCGCGCGGGCACCACGCGCCGACGCGGGCGCGGCGCCCCGTCGGGGCGCGGCCCCGCGACACGCGGCGACCACGGACGAACACGCGCGAACAGGCACTCACGAACTCGCACTCGCCGAACGGCGCCGGAGGCGGTCACCGCGCCGAAGCGGGGCGAACACGGCCGGGTCGTCCGGACACACGCGGGCCGGGTGGACGGCTCAGGCGAAGAGCGCGGCGGGCGGCCCTCGGCCCGGCAGCGGGCGGCAGACCCACTTGGGAACGGCGCGTTCGCGACGGTGACCCGCGCGCGGCATGCCCGGCAGGCGGGTGGTGACCGGCGACGTCCAGGCGCCCACCAGTGCGAGAACCACGGTGCCCGCCATCGTCGCGAGCACGCGCAGCAGCCGGAAGACGGCCTTCTCGCCGTGGCGCAGCCACACACCGCAGCCGAGCGCGGCGAGCACGTGCGCGGCGACCATGCCGGTCCCGCCGTGTCCCAGGACGGCGGTCAACGCGCCGTCGTGGTTCATCCCGCCGGCCCCGGCGCCGGCCGTGTGGTGTGCGCCGGAGGGCGGGCGACCGAAGCCGGCCGCCTCCGGGGACTGCCCGGCCAGGTTGGGGTCCAGCCGCATCCGGACCAGGAGTTCGGTGACCGACCGGGTCGGCGCGTCGCCGGGTCGGTCGTCGTTGCACAGCAGCACCTGGAGCCACTGGTCGCGGAAGCGGGCCGCGCCGGTCGGTTCGGGGACCGGTTGGCGGGCCAGCGTGAACAACGTGTGCAGGCCGGCCTGGGCGGCCAGTACCGCGCCCGTGATCGCCCCGAGGCCGCGCTCGCGATCGGCCACGGCCCAAGCCAGGACGGCGATCCCGACGCCGGCGCCGACCGGCGCGGCCCAGTGGATCGGCGCGTCGGACATCAACGTGTGCCCGAACAACGCGAGCAGCACGCAGATCACCGCGAACATCGCGGCGCGAGCGGCTCGAAGCACGGACCGGGCAGGCATGGTGACGCTCATGCTCCCACCTGCCGGGTACGCGGGAGCCCTCGGGTGCCCGGCCGATTCCCGAACTTCTCCCGAAGCCTTCTCGAACCGCGCTCGAACGCCTTGACGCAGTAATCTCCGAAACCGTGCCCAACCGTCTCGAACCACACCGCGCCCGCTCCCCGCCGTACCTCTCGCTCAGGAATCCACACCCTCGGGGAACCACCGATCGCCGCCGACCGACTACCCGGATGCCCGTCCCCGGTGCCCGTCTCCGATGCCCGTCCCCTCCACCCTTCCCCGGTGCCCGTCCCCACCACCCGTCCCCACCACCCGTCTCCGACGCCCGTGTCCGAGGCCCGTGTCCGATACCCGTCCTCGAAGGTTGTCCTCGATGCCCGTCCCCGGTGCCGCCGTCGTCGACCGCGGCGCCGCCCCGCGCCGGACCCGACCTCCCGCCGTTCGATCCCTGGAGCCCGATTCATGCCCGTGTTCGCCGGCGGACCCGACTCTCCGGGCCGCCTCCGGCGCCTGCTCCTCCTCGCGAGGGCCGCGCGTCCCGAAGCAAGCCCGCCCCCCGGGGCGACCCGCTCGACCTCGGCCGCCCGTACGGTGCTCGGCTTCGTCGGCCTCCTGGTGATCCTGTTCGTCGCCGCGTTCGCGGTCGGGCGCCAAGCCGGCCCCGTGGCCCCCGACCTGCGCAGGCCCGGTCCGCCCGGCGCCCCGGTGCCGATGGGTGACGAGGGCGGCGGGCACGGCCGGATGGGACTGGGCGAACCGGCCGGTGCGGTGCCCGCCTTCCGGGTCGTCGGAGGTGCGCTGTGACCACCTCGCCCGAACTGGTCACCACCGACGTCACCGTGTCCGGGATGACCTGCGGGGCATGCGTACATCGCGTCGAACGGCGGCTGGCCCGGCTGGAGGGGGTCAGCGCGACGGTCAACCTGGCCACGGGACGGGCACGGGTGGTGCACCCCGCGTCGGTGCCCGTGGTGAGCCTGCTGGCGGCGGTCACCGAGGCGGGCTACTCGGCGACCCTGACCGCCCCATCGCCCGACACGACCCGGGCCCGGCCGGCCGGCGCCGAGGAGCACGACCGCGGTCGGCGGGATCTGCTCCTGACCGCCGCGCTCGCGCTTCCGGTCCTGGTGTTGTCGATGGTGCCCGCGTGGCAGTTCACCAACTGGCAGTGGTTGTGCCTGATGCTGGCCGCGCCGGTGGCGACGTGGGGCGCGTGGCCGTTCCATCGACGGGCCCTGCACGGGCTGCGCTACGCGGGCGCGACCATGGACACCCTGGTCAGCCTGGGCGTACTCGCCGCGTTCGGCTGGTCCCTGTGGGCGCTGTTCGTGGGCGACGCGGGTGAACCCGGGATGCGGATGACGGTCGACCTGCTCCCGTCCGCGGCCGGCGCCGAGGCCCACACCTACCTCGAAGTCGCGGTGGCCGTACCCCTGTTCGTCCTGTTCGGGCGCCGGCTGGAGGAGCGGGCCCGGGTCCGCACCGGGTCGGCCGTACGGGAGTTGGCCGCGCTGGTTCCGGACGAGGCCGCCGTACTGCACCCGGGCCGGGGCGGCCGCGAGGTCGAGGTCACCGTGCCCACCGCGTCCTTGACGGTCGGTCAGGTGTTCGTGGTACGCCCGGGCGACCGGGTCCCGGCCGACGGGGTCGTGGTCGAGGGTCGATCCGCGCTCGACGTGTCCCATCTGACCGGGGAGAGCCGGCCGATGGAGGTCGGACCCGCGGATCCGGTGCCCGGCGGAAGCGTCAACGAGGGCGGCCGGTTCACCGCGCGCGCCACGGCGGTGGGCGCGGACACCCGGCTCGCCCGGATCGCCGCGTCGGTCGAGGAGGCCCAGGCCGGCAAGACCGACGCGCAACGCCTGGCCGACCGGATCGCGGGCGTGTTCGTGCCGTCCGTGCTCGCGACGGCGGTGACCGTGCTGGGCTTCTGGCTCGGCGCGGGCGGTGACCCGCAGGCCGCGGCCGGCGCGACGATGGCCGTCCTGGTGGTCGCCTGCCCGTGCGCGCTGGGCCTGGCCACCCCCACCGCGATCCTGGCCGCGACCGGGCGCGGCGCCCGGATGGGCGTACTGATCCGCGAACCGGCCGGACTGGAGCGGCTGCGCCGGGTCGGTGCCGTCGTGGTGGACAAGACCGGCACGCTGACCACGGGCGGCATGAGCCTGCTGCGGTACGAGCCGGCCCCCGGGGTCGATCCGGGCGAACTGCTGTCCCTGGTCGGCGCGGTCGAGGCCGCGTCCGGGCATCCGATCGGTCGGGCCGTGGCCCGGGCCGCGACCGAGCGCACGGGACCGCTGCCGGCCGTCGCCGACTTCACGGCCGAACCCGGCACGGGCGTCCGCGGGTTGGTCCGGGGCGAGCGTGTGGCGGTGCTGCGGCCGGGGGCCGAGGACGTGACGTCGCTGCCGGCGAACCTGCGCGCGGCGTTGTCCGCGGCGGACGCGGCCGGGGACACCGCCGTGCTGGCGACGGTCAACGGCGTGCCGTCCGGGGTGCTGGTGCTGGGCGACTCGGTACGCCCCGAGGCGGCCGGCGCGATCCGGGCCCTCGACCGGCTCGGCGTCACGGTGATCCTGGCCACCGGGGACCGTCCCGGGCCGGCGCGCGTGGTCGCCGACGCGGTGGGCATCGACGAGGTCCTGAGCGAGTTGGACCCACACGACAAGGCCGAACTGGTCCGAGGCCTGCGGCAGGACCAGCCCGGACGGGCGATCGCGGTGGTCGGCGACGGCATCAACGACACCATCGCGCTGGGCGAGGCGGACCTGGGCATCGGCATGGGCGGCGGTACGGCCGCCGCGATCGGCGCCGCCGACGTCACCCTGGTCGGCGACGACCTGACCGCGCTCGCCGACGCGATCCGGCTCTCCCGGCGGACGACCGGCACCATCCGGGCCAACCTCGGCTGGGCCTTCGGCTACAACGTGGTGCTGATCCCGGTCGCGGTGACCGGCCTGCTCAATCCGATGTTGGCCGCCGCGGCGATGTCGGTCAGTTCGCTGGCGGTGGTGGGCAACAGCCTGCGGCTGACCCGATTCCGTACCGACCGCCGCCTCGACGACCCGAAACGGGATCCGAAGTGAAGCCTCTCGCCCTGCTCAAGACGGTCGCGGGCCCGCTCGTGGCGGCGGCCCTCGCGCTGACCCTGCTCACCGCCTGGACGGCCGCGGGACAAGCCGGCACCGCACCGAAGCTGTCGATCAGCGACGGCCGCGTGCACCTGGCCACCAACGCCGACGCCACCTCCGCGTACTTCACCATCCGCAATTCCGGTGCCGCCAACGACGAACTCGTCGGCGTGAGCACACCGATCACCAGCGACGTGGGCTTCAGCTTCCACACCTACACCGGCTACGCCGGCCGGATGTGGATGACCAAGTCCCTCCCGATCCCGGCCAAGGGCCTCCTCGGCATGACCGCGAGCGGCGCCAACATCATGCTCGGCACACCCCCCAGGCTGACCCCCGGCCAAACCATCCCCTTCACCCTCCACTTCCGCCACAGCCCACCCATCCACACCACGGCCACGGTGATCCGCCCCGGAACCTGGACCCCCGCGAAAACCACCTGACCGACCCGGAACCCGCGACCCGCGACCCGCGATCGACGATCCGGGCGGGGCCTCCGGCGCGGGCGAGGCCGACAGCGGGTGGTGGGCGGTGTGTCGGGCGGGAGGTGCGCGGTGGCGTGAACCCGGTGCGTGGTGGCGGGGGCTTGGGGTCCCGTCAGCCTTCCGCCGGTTCGGGGTTGACCGTCGGGTGGGTTTCGGCGTGGAGGGGGTCGGTTTCGGACGGGCGGGCGGTCTTGGTGGCGTCGGGGTTCGTGGTGCGGGTCAGGCCGACGCCGAGCAGGACCACGAGCATGCCCACCACCACGCGGAGGCTCAGGGCCTCGTGGAGGACGAGGGCGCCGAGGGTCACCGAGACGACCGGCAGCAGGTAGCCGACCGTGGCCGCCGCCGTCGGTCCCTCGTCGGCGATCAGGCGGGAGTTGAGGTGGAAGGTGACGCCCGTGCCGAAGACCCCGAGCACCACCACGGCCAGTACGGCGGTGCCGGTCGGCCCGCCCGGATCCGTCGGACCGACCGGCAGGGCGAGTCCGGTCAGCCCGGTCGCGCACACCAGTTGCGCCGCCGACAACGCGAGCGGCGCGCCGCCCCGCCCGATCAGGTGCCGCGCCATGTACGCGAACGCGACCGCGTAGCTGAGCGCCGCGCCGAGCAGGGCCAACGCGCCCCAGCCCGCCAGGCCGCCCCGCTGCCAGGGCGCGAAGATCAGCAGGGTGCCCGCGAAGCCCAGCGCCAAGCCGATCAGCCGCGGCGGACGCAGACCGCGCTCGGTGCCGAGCCCGATCCCGATGGCCAGGGACCACAGGGGCGTGGTGGCGTTCAGCACACCCGCGACGCCGGAGTCCACCGTCTGCTCGCCGACCGCGAACAGGAAGAACGGCAGCGCGTTGCAGAACAGCGCGGCCACGACCAGGTGTCCCCACACGCGCCTTTCGCGCGGGAGCCGTTGCCGCGCCGAGCGGGCCAGGACCAGCAGCGCCGCGCTGCCGAGGGCGCAGCGGACGACGGTGATGTGCAGCGGGGCCAGGCCCCCGTTGAGGGCGATCTTGATCCACAGGAAGCCGGATCCCCACAACAACGCGAGGACCGCCATGCGCACCAGGGTCGCGCGTGATCCGCCGAGCACTTCGCCTCCGCCGCGAGTTGGTAAAGGGGGTGCTGAGTACGCTGTCGCACCCAGACCGGTAAGACAAGCGACAAGATCTGCACGAATCGTTAAGCTGTCCTACATGCTTGATGTGCGACGCATGCAGGTGCTTCGAGCGGTGGTCGCCGGCGGCTCGGTGACCGCCGCCGCGCGCACCTTGGGATACACGCCCTCGGCCGTGAGCCAACAAATCGCCGCTCTCGAGAAGGAGGCCGGGATCGCGCTGCTGGAACGCGTCGGTCGAGGTGTGCGCCCCACCGAGGCCGGCCGTCTGCTCACCGAGTACGCGACGCTGATCGGCACCCACGTCGCCGCCGCCGAGACCGCCCTGGCCGACCTGCGCGCCGGCCGCACCGGTCGGCTCACCATCCACTACTTCGCCACCGTCGGAGCCGTGCTGGTGGCTCCCGCGCTGGCCGCGTTGCGCCGCGAACACCCCGGCGTGCAGGTGCGGTTGAAGCTGTCCGACCCGAGGCATCCGCTGGCCGAGGTCCGGGACGGCCAGGCCGACATCGCACTCGTGGTCCGGCCGGACGACCGCCCGTCCGTCGACGGACTGCGCTTCGTACACCTGCTCGACGTCCGCTATCGCGCCGTCCTCCCGAAGGGTCACCGGCTGGCCGCGAAGCCCGTGCTGGAACTGTCCGACCTGGCCGCGGAACAGTGGGTCGCGAGCGAGTCGCCGGGCCCGTGCCTGGACGTCCTGCTCGACGCGTGCGGCGCGGCCGGCTTCAGCCCGGAGTTCGTGGTGGAGAGTCAGGACTACGCCACCGCCCAAGGCTTCGCCGCCGCCGGCCTGGGCATCGCGCTGGTCCCCGAATCGGCCCTGGACAACCGCCGATCCGCGACCGTCGTCCGCCGGATCCGCAACCCCGAACCGATCCGCAGGATCTACGCGGCGGTCCGCGAGTCCGCGCCACCCCAGCCCGCCCTGCGCGCCTTCCTCGCCGCATTGCACGACGCCGCGTCCCGGTGACCCGACAACACGCCCGCCGACCCCGACACCACGCCCGCTGTCCCGACACCGCCCGCGGATCGACGCGCCGCCCCCACTACCTCACACACACTCGGGACGACCCCGCGTAGTGCCCACGAATCACCGGGAATTCATCGCCGGACCCGCCCATGACCACACGCTCCGATGGGGATGCTCAAGGGTGGGGGCGCGACGGTGGGGGACCCGATGCGATCTGCGGACGTGGGCACGAACAGCGACACGAGCGCGAGCACCGACACGGGCACGGGCGCGGGCGCGGGCGCGGGCGCGGGCGCGGGCGCGGGCGCCGCAGCATCCGCCGCCCCCGGCGGCTCCCTTGCCCGGCTGGCGCGCGACGCGCGGGCGCGGGAACGGGAGTTGCGGCGCGCATGGGCACAGGCCCGTCGCGTGGCGATGCGGTACGAGGCCGCGTCACAGGCGGAACAGCGCGTCGTGGCACACCTGTTGATGCTGACCGGCTACGGCTGGCGGCCCGCCGTGGACCGCCGCCGGCCGGGAACCCGCGCGGCCAATGTGGACCTGCTGCTGGTCGGACCTGCCGGGGTGTACGTCGTCGACGTCAAGAACTGGCGCGCCGCGCCGAACATCCGAAACGGCACCCTGTACGCGGGAGATCAGCCACGCCCCGGCGAGGCCGCGAAGCTGCTCGCGATCACCGCGATCGCCGAGGAGGCGATCGCCACGCTCGGCGTCTCGCCGGTGGCGGTCGTGCCGATGATGGTGTTCGCCGGCCATCGCGTCGACGCCGGCCTGGGCCGGATCCGACTGCTCGGCGAGACGCAGGCCGCGCCCGATCTGTTGGGTCGAGCGGCCCGCCTGGACCCGGAATCGGTGACGGCGATCGCGCGGCACCTGGAGCGGGTGTTCCCGGTCTACGAGGACCCTTACGAGGCCGCACCCGCACCCGCGACCCTGCCCTCGGCGATGACGGCGGTCGCGCGCACGTCCCCACCCGGACGACTCGACGCGTCGTTCGATCCGAGGGAGTTCGCCGCCGCCACGCTGCGGGCCGCACGGCTCGGGCCGATCGAACGATGGATGACCTACCTCGATCCCGGCCAGTGCGCGCTGGTCCGGGCCGACTGGCCCGGGCCGGCCCGGATCACCGGCCCCGCGGGCACCGGGAAGACCGTGGTCGGCCTGCACCGCGCCGCCTACCTGGCCCAACACGGCACCGGCCGGGTGCTGTACGCCACCTTCACCGCCAACCTGCCGCGCGTACAACGCACGTTCCTGGCCACGATGGCGCCGGTCGCGGTGGACCGGGTGGACTTCAGCGGCATCCACGCGTGGGCGCTCGCGTTCCTGAACGGACGCGGCGGCCCACCGCGCCAACTCGATCCGACCAGGGCCGCCGCCGCCTTCGACCGGGCCTGGGCCGAGGTCGGTCGGGGCGGACGCCTGCCCGCGATCGCGGCCTCGGCGGGCTACTGGCGCGACGAGATCGATCACGTGATCAAGGGCCGTGGGCTCACCACGTTCGACCGGTACCGGCGGCTGCCCCGACCCGGGCGGCGGACCCGGTTGACCCGCGCGGGCGACCACGAGGCGGTGTGGCGGTTGTACGAGCGCTACGAACGGCTGCTGCGCACGGAGCAGGTGTGCGACTTCAACGACGTACTGGCCGCCGCGCTCCGCGAAGTGCTGCGGGGCGGGCGGCAGCCGGCCTACGCCTCGGTCATCGTCGACGAGGTGCAGGACCTCTCGTTGGTGGGCGTACGCCTGCTGCACGCGCTCGTCGGCGACGCCGCGAACGGTCTGCTGCTCATCGGGGACGGCCAACAGGCCGTGTATCCGGGCGGTTTCCGGCTCGCCGAGGCCGGTATCACGATCCCCCGGGAGCGCACCCACGTCCTGCGCCGCAACTACCGCAACGCGCCCGGCATCGTGCGCGCCGCGCTCGCGGTGGTCGGCGCGGACGGCTTCGAGGACCTCGAACACGGCCGCGTCACCGGCCCCCGTCCCCTGGAACTCGACGGCGAGACGAGCGGTGCGGGCGAACCGGGCGAACCGGGCGAACCGGCGCGCGAAGTGGTCCGGGTACACCGCGCGACGGTGGCCGCGCACGACGACGCGCTTCTCGCCGCGTTGCGGGCCGACCCCCGCGCGTGGCCGGACACCGCCGTACTGTGCCGCTCCCGCGCCGAGGTCGGCCACTACACGGACCTGATCGAGCGGGCCGGGATCCCGGTGTGTCCCCTGGCACATTACGAGGGCCGGCCGACGGCGGGGGTCAAGATCGGCGGCTACGTGCGCGCCAAGGGGTTGGACTTCAAGCACGTACTGCTGCCGAGGTACGACCCGGCCCCGCCCGCCGGCGGCACCCGCGGCGGCGACGCGGCACGCGAGCGGGCCGAACTGGCCCGGCGCAGGGTGTTCGTCGCGATGGTCCGGGCCCGGGACACCCTGTGGCTCGGCCGGGTCGGCACGCCCGCGCCGAGGTCCCACCCGCCGACACCCGGCCGCTGAGGTCCGGCCGCTGAGGTCCGGCCGCTGAGGTCCGACGCACCGAAAGGCGGGACCGTACCGAAGGGGAAGGCGCCACCCCGGCCTCCCACGCGGCCCGGCCCCGCTCCACGAAGGATCCGCCCCGCGAAGGATCCGCCCTGCGAATGGCCCGCCCCGTGAAGGGCCCCCGTCCGATCGGGGACAATGGACGAATCATCCCGAGCGCGCGACGGAGCGGCGGCTCGCGACAGCCCCGATCCGGCAGGAGCCCCCACACCGTGTCCGACCAGCGCGAACCCGCCGTACCCGGCCGAGACCCGGGCCTCGTCGAGGAACGGGCCGACAGCCTCCGCGCCGACTGTGCGAACTGCTTCGCGCTGTGCTGCGTCGCGCCCGCCTTCGCCGCCTCGGCGGACTTCGCCATCGACAAGCCCGCCGGTCGGGCCTGCCCCAACCTCCGGGCGGACGACTTCGGCTGCGGCGTGCACCCGCGCCTGCGCGACATCGGCTTCTCGGGCTGCACCGTCTACGACTGCTTCGGTGCGGGACAAAAGGTCGCCCAGGTCACCTACGCGGGGCGGGACTGGCGCCGGGCGCCGCACACCGCGCAGCAGATGTTCCGGGTGTTCCCGATCATGCGGGACCTGCACGAGCTGCTCCGGTACCTGCGCGAGGCGCGCTCGCTCGCGGCCGCGCGGCCGATCCACGGCGAGTTGCGCGGCGCGTACGAGGACACCGAGCGCCTCACCCTGGGCGAGCCCGCCGAGCTGCTCCGGATCGACATCGGGGCGCTGCGGCAGCGCCTGAACCCACTGCTCGTGCGTGCGAGCGAACTGACCCGCGCGGGGGTCCCGGGCAAGAAGAAGGAGCGCCGCGGCGCCGACCTGATCGGCGCCAGGCTGCGCGGCGCGAACCTGCGCGGCGCGAATCTGCGCGGGGCGTACCTGATCGGTGCCGACCTGCGGGGCGCGGACCTGCGCCTCGCCGACCTGATCGGCGCCGATTTCCGCGACGCGGACCTGCGCGGCGCGGACCTCACGGACGCCCTGTACCTCGTCCAATCCCAACTCGACGCCGCCAAGGGCGACCCCCACACCAAACTCCCCGCACCCCTCACCCACCCCACCCACTGGACCTCGTAACACCCGCACCCGCGGGCTCCCGCCTGTTCCCCAGGCGCTGCCGGGCCGGGGGTTGGCCGTCGGGGTCGGCGTGGTCGGTGGGGGTGGGCCCGGTGGGGTCCATACCGAGGGTGAGGATGGCCAGGTAGCCAAATACGTCCCTCAGTTGCCGTACGTCCGCCGCACCCGGTACACGCCTGGCGCCACCCGGTTGGAACGAGCCCGGACCATGGGTGCGAGGCGGGCCGGCCACACGGTCGTTCGGGACCACACCACGCCCGCGAGTGGGGCCGTGTCGACCAGGTCCAGTCGGGACAGGTCCACCCCGGACGCGTCGACCGGCTCGGCCCGGACCTCCTCCTCCAGGCGGATCGCGAGCCGAACCGCCGCCGCGACGGCCTCCGGTACAGCGACGGGCGGATCGCACCGTGCCGGCCCGTCCGACACGGGCATCTCGCGCAATCCGCCCTGGACGGCCTCCAATGCGCGACCGCTCTCCGCCAGGGCCGTCCCGAGCGCTTCGACCAGCGCGATCGCGCGTGGGGACGCGGGAGGGGGCAGACGGGTGAGCCGCCTGCCCAGGCAGCGTGCCTGCCCGGCGGCCAGGGACAGGGAGATCAGCACCTCGAGCCGGCGCGATCCCGAGCCGTCCCGAGGCGACGCGTCGAGGATCCGCAACGCGCGGCGCGCGGCCTCCCGGTGTGCCAGTGCCCGCTCGCGGATGTCCCGTGTTCGCGCGCGCACCACGATCGCGGTCTCGATCGGGCCCCGGCGGGGCACGACCCGCGGTTCCGGACTCGCCGAGACACCGCGTTCGAACTCGTACAGCGCGCGGCTGATCGCGTCGCCCAGCCGGACCCAGGCCCGCCCCTCGGTCCGCGGATCAACGGCGTCGTCGGCACCCGACAGCGTCCACAGGTCGCGCTCGGTGAACGTGCGCCGTTCCTCGCCGGAAATGCTCATCGAGCCGCCTCCTGCTGTCGCATGTCTCGAACCGCAAGCCGAACCGCACGTCGAACCAGAGGACCGAACCGAAAGAGGCCGCGCACAAGTCGAGCATGAACCGAACACGGATGGATACATCGAGCACGACGAACGGCCACAAGACACCGGGCGCCCGGTACGAAGTCGCGGAACGACCGGCCCGGCCGGCGTGAACACGGGGATGAGAAAGGCACGTTATGAACAAACCCGCATGCTTATCCTCGTCGTTCACGGTATCAGTCGGCGGGTGGTTTCCTCCATGCGTACGACACCCACAGTTACCTCGCGGATCTCCCGCGTCACCTTTGCCCGCCGGGCGCACGCAGGGCGTACGTCGAGCGCGCGTCGAGCGCGAACCGCGTTCCCTCACACACGCGTCGAACCCCGAACCCCGGCCCCGGGACCCGCCGATACGCCGACGGCCCACGCGCCGAGACCGATCTCGTACAAGCGGGCCGCCGAACCGACCGCCCCGGACCCGGCCCGCCATGGCCGAGTCCGCTCGGGCTCACCTACTCCCCAAGCTCATCACTTCCCGCGCGGCCCGAACACCGCCGCCCGCAGGCCCTCTCGCCCCACCGCCGAGGAAACCCGTCACCGAGGCGGCCGGGAGACCGAGGCAACCCGGCCATCGGGGCAACTCGTCCCGAACCCGGCCTTCGGCCGACCGGCACCCCTCAGGCCCGGCCGAGCACGTAGTCCAGCGTGTCCGATCGGGCCCGCCCGAGCACGCTCTCCCGCAGCGCCTCGGCGAACTCCTCGACGGTGACCGTTCCGTCGCCGTCCGTGTCCACCGCGTGCAACCAGCCGATCCGGCGCGTCGGTCCGAGGTCCGAGCCGATCAGGCGCGCGTAGTCGGCCTGATCGATCCGGCCGTCCCCGTCACGGTCCACGGCGGTGGCCACCCGCACCATCAACGCGGCCATCGCCGCCCCCGGCGCGGCCTCGGCGAGCACTCGATACTCGTCGGCGTCGACCACACCGTCGTGGTTCGCGTCCGCCGTCGCGCGCAGCTCGTCCCACCAGGCGTGGAAGGCCGCGTACATCACCTCCTCGTCCACCGCCGCCAGGTCGAGTCGATCGCTGAACACCCGGGCGAGGGCGGCCAGATCGGGCCAGGACAACACCCCGTCGCCGGTCTGGTCGAGAATGCGCACGAAGGCGTCCGCGAGTTGCGCCGCCGGGTCGGCCGAACGATCGCGCGACCCGAACCGACGCAACCCGCGCCCGGCTTCCCGCTTGGCCGCGATGTAGGTCGCCGCGAGCGGCATGTACACCCACCTCGTCGGCAGCAGGTCGCCGGCCACCGCGGCCGTCCGACAGGCGAGCGACAACACCGCCTCGGTACCGAACGGCACCTTCCCGCGCTCGCCCAACCGCTCCCGATAGCTCGGCGGCAGCGTGGCGGCCACGAGCGCGCGGATCCCGCTGCCCAGCACGGAGCACCCGGCCGACCACACCGCGTCCGGTACGAAGGACAGTTGCGCGGGCGCGGGCAACCTCCCGAGCGCGTCGAGGAGTTGCTCGACCCCGTGCCCCGTCGTCAGCCGCTCGCGCACGGTCTCGTCGAAGTAGACGCGGTACTCCTCCAGCGTGGCCGGCATCTCGCTCGCCGGCACCCCCGACTGCCGTCCCACCACCAGCCATTCCGCGTACAGCTCGGCCTGTCGCTCGTCGTCGAGCGGATCGCCGCCGAGCTCGCACATCAGCACCATCGCGTCGAACACGGTCAGGTGCACCCACGCCTGCGCCTGCGGGTCGAGCGCCGAGAAGGCCCGGCCCTGCGCGTCGACTCCCTTGATGTGCCCGTGCAGCCGGCGCAGTCGGGCCGCCTCGCGCTCGCGGTCCGCCTCGTCCTGATAGAGCAGCCGTTGCAGGCTGAGCAGGGTCTGCTCGACCCGACGCCACGGGTGCCGCCGGTACGTGGAGAACTCCACCACACCGGCGCCGACCACCGGGTGCGCCGTCTCCAGCACGATCGCCCGACCGATGGTGGTCAGCAGCCGCCACTGTCCGAGGTAGCGCCAGGTGAGGGAGCCGGCGCCGGGGAAACGCTCGGTGTGATCCGACATCCGGGGTGCGTCCGACATGAGTGGCCCTCTCTCACGGATCGACGTGGTAGTCGTGACGATACAATCCGTCACCGTTTGTCGTGGCCGATCCGGAAAACCGCCGGTTCCCACCCGCGAAGGCGCCCGTTCCCACCCGTGAAGGCCGCCGGTTCCGCCCGCGAAAGGCCGGGTTCCCGCCCCCGGAAGCCCACGGGCACGGGCTTCGCAAGCGCTCGCGGCCCCCCTCACCGAGACTGGAAGGACGACCCGGCCCGCGCCGCGTGCGCCGGCCGGGGCCTACGGCCGAGGAGGGCAGCCGGATGGCGATCGTGGTGGCGGAGAAGACGATGTCGCTGGACGGGTTCATCGCCGACCCGTCGGACGGCGTGGCGGAGTTGTTCGACTGGTACTCGAACGGGAACGTGGAGACGCCCGCACCGGGTGGGGCGATGACGTTCCGCACCTCCGAGGCGAGCGCCCGGCACCTGCGCGAGCTGGTGGTCAACGCGGGGGCGATGGTGACCGGGCGCCGCCTGTTCGACCACACCGACGGGTGGAACGGCAGCCACCCGCTCGGTGTGCCGGTGTTCGTGGTGACGCATCACGTGCCCGAGGACTGGGTCACCGCGCACCCCCGGGCGCCGTTCACCTTCGTCACCACCGGCGTGGAGAGCGCCGTCGCGCAGGCGCGGACGGTGGCGGGCGACCTGACGGTGGGTGTCGGCGGCGCGGACGTCGTGCGCCAGTGCCTGAACGCGGGCCTGATCGACGAGATGGTGGTCAACCTGGTGCCGGTCCTGCTCGGTGTGGGCATCCGGTTCTTCGACCACCTCGCGAACACCCCGATCGAGTTGGAGGCGACCAGGGTGATCGAGGGCCGGCGGGTCACGCATCTGTACTTCCGGGTGATCCGGACGCCCTGAGCACACGTGCCGAACCGGATCGGGCCCGATCCGGCCGGCCGCGCGCGGCGCGGTTCACCGCTCGCGCAGCACCGCCGCGAGCGCCTCGATCGTGCCCGTCCACGCGTGCGCCGCCGGTGCCGCGAAGCCCACCAGGATCCCCTGCTCCGGGGCCTCCCGGTGCCACAACTCGCCCAGCCCGCGCAGCGCCATCCCGCGCTCGGCGGCGCGCGCCAGCACCCGCTCCTCGGTCGGCCCGTCCGCCGGCAGTGTCATCAGCACGTGCAACCCGGCCGGGACGCCCCACAACCGCAGTGCGCCGGCCCGGCGTTCCGCCTCGAACCGGCGCACCAGGTACTCCCGCCGCCGCCGATAGCTCAGCCGCGCGGCCCGCACGTGCCGGTCGTAGTCGTGCCGGGCGAGCAGGTCCGCGAGGACGAGTTGGCTCAGCCCCTGGGTGTGCCAGTCGGCCCGGTACTTGGCCCGCACCACCGGTTCGACCAGGTGTTTGGGCAGCGCCATCCAGGCCAGCCGCAGGCCGGGCCCCAGCGTCTTGGACACCGATCCGCAGTACGCGACGTGTTCGGGCGCCATCCCCTGGAGCGCGCCGACCGGCTGCCGGTCGTAGCGGAACTCGCCGTCGTAGTCGTCCTCCACGATCAGGCCGCCGCTCGCGCGCGCCCACGCGCACACCTCGTGCCGTCGCCCCGGTCGCAGCGGTACACCCGTCGGATACTGGTGCGCCGGTGTCAACACCACCGCGCCCAGCGCCGGATCGAGCGGCCGGTCCAGGCGCGCGCCGTCGGCGTCCACCGGCAGCGGCAGCACCACTCGTCCGGCGTGCCGGAACACGTCGCGGTAGACGTGGTGTCCGGGGTCCTCCATCCCCACCGCCGCCACTCCGGCCTCGGCCAGCACGCTCGCGAGCAAACCGGCCGACTGGTAGAAGCCCGAGGTGATCACGATGCGATCGGGTGTGGTCGACACGCCGCGGGTGCGCCCGAGGTGCTCGGCCAGCGCAGTGCGCAGTTCGACGCGACCCTGCGGGTCGCCCGCGCCGTGCACGTCGGCGGGCCGCGCGGTGGTCAGCACTCGGCGGGTGGAGCGCAGCCACGCGGCGGTCGGGAACGCGGACACGTCCGGCATGCCCGGTCGCAGGTCGAAGCGCGGCGCCTGCGGTGCAGACCCGGTGTCCGCCGCGTCCCGCGCGGGTGGGCGGGGCAGGTCCGCGACCCGGGTGGCGGCGCCCTGACGCGCGATCAGGTACCCCTCGGCGACCAGTTGGTCGTACGCCGCGGTCACCGTCCCGCGCGCGAAGCCCAATTCGGCGGCCAGGCCGCGGGTGGACGGCAGCGGCGTGCCCGGTGCCAGCCGCCCGGCCCGCACCGCCGCGCGCAGCGCGCGCTCCAGGCCGACGCGGCGACCGGCGGCGCTGTCGACCTCGACGTGCAGATCGAGCGCGTCGATCGGGGAACTGGTCCAATCCTCGAACATTTCACTGGATCTTAACCCTGGTCCGGTCATCCCCGTAGCGTCGGCGTCATCGCGGCCCACTACACCGGAATCACCGCTTCCCCTCCCCCAAGGACGCCCGCATGATCGTATTCGCGCACCTCAGTGACACCCACCTCGACGGCGGGCCGCACGCGGCCGAGCGCACCCGGGCGACCATGGCCCATCTCGACGCGCTCCCGTACGACCTGGACGTGGTGTTGGTCACCGGCGACATCGTGGACTCCGGCAAGCCCGCCGAGTACGACGAGGCGCGTGCGCTGCTCGCGTCCCGGCACCCGGTGCTGATCCTGCCGGGCAACCACGACGTGCGCGGGCCCTTTCGCGCGGGACTGTTCGACGAACCCGCCGGCGACGAGCCGATCAACCGGGTGCACCACACGGCCGGCGGCGCGGTGTTCGCGCTGTGCGACTCGTCCATCCCGGGCCGCGCGGACGGCCTCCTCGCCGACGAGACGCTCGCCTGGTTGGCTGACGTCCTGGACGAAGCACCCTCCTCCGCACCGGTGTTCGTCGCCTTCCACCACCCGCCGGTGGAACTGGGCAGCCCGGAGATCGACCGGATCCGCCAGTTCGGCGCGGACCGCCTCGCCGCCGTCGTCGCGGACCGGCCCAACGTGATGGGCCTGTTGTGCGGGCACGCGCACACCCCGGCGGCCACCACGTTCGCCGGCAAGCCACTGATCGTCGCGCCCGGAGTGGTGTCCACCATCAACCTGCCGTGGGAACGCGTCGACGACGACGCCCCGTTCGTGAACCCGGACATTCCCCCGGCACTCGCGTTCCACCGGCTCGACGACGAGGGTCGGTTGACCACACATTTCCGCACGGTGGCCTGATCCCCCGATAGCGTGCCGCTGGTATGCCCAACGGAGCGAAGGGGGCCGCGGATGTTCGGACGACGCCGGCAGGACACGGGGACGAAGGCCGCGGCCGGCTTCGCGGTGGGTCCGGTGCGGGTGCGCGCGGCCGCGGGCACGGTGGTGGGCAACAAGTACCGGGCCAACTTCGACGTGCTCGGCCTGGAGCCGGACCTGCGGCTCGCCGCCGTCGCCGACGGCATGGGCGACGGGCCCGGCAGCACGGCGGCCGGGCGGATCACCATGACCGAGTTCACCGCGTCGATCCGCCGGGCCGCGTCCGCCGGGCACGGGACGGGCCCGGCGGACCTGCGAGCGAGCGTCGCCCGGATCCAGGACCTGGTACTGGCCGAGGCCGCGAGCCTGCCCGGCTTCACCGGCTGCACCCTCACCGCACTGGTCGCCGAGCCGGACCCGGACCAGGCATCGGCACCGGCTCCGGCACCGCCACCGGTCGGGACCGTCGAGGCCGCGGCCTGGCTGGTCCAGATCGGCGACTCGCGCGCGTACCGGCTGCGGGCCGGTCGGTTGGACCTGTTGACGGTCGATCACACCGAGGCGTGGCTGGGCGCGCTGTACGGCTGGTACCCGAACGAGTCGCCACAGGCCGCCGCCGCGCGCTACCGGCTCAGCCGCTACGTGGGACACCCCGGTCGCCCCGAGCCGGACGTGCTCAACGTGAGCCTGCGGCCGGGCGACGTGTACCTGCTGTGCACCGACGGCGTCGCCGAGCAGATCGCCTACCACCCGCTGGCGGCGCTGCTGGCCGCACCCGACGCGCCGACCGAGATCGTCGCCCGGTTGCTGAAGGCGACCCTGGACGCGGGCGGCCACGACAACGCGACCGCGGTCGTGTGGTGCGTGGACCACCGCGAGGACCGGCCCGCCCAGGGCGCGTCGGGCTGAGTCGTCGGTGCGGGGCGGGGGCCTGCCACCTCCGGTTTTCCGGGCTTTCGGCCGCGTCGTGCGAGGATTTCCGGACGTGCGCCGAGGCGTGTGTGCTCGATGCCCCGTCGTGGTGCCGGTCGGGGGGTCCAGGACCCGTCGCGGCCCCACCGACCGAAGGACGGGCACCCATGCGCGACGAGAAGATCAGCGAATACCTGAAGCACCTCGCCGACCGGGTACCGGCGCCGGGTGGTGGTGCGGCCGCCGCGCTGCACGCCGCCCAGGCCGCGGCGCTGCTCGGCATGGTCGCGCGCTACACCACCGGCGACAGGTACGCCGAGCACGCCTCCTCGATCGCCCAGGTGATCGCGCTCACCGACGAACTGCGGGACGTGGCATTGCGGTTGGCCGGGGAGGACGCGGCCGCGTTCACCGCGGTGACGGAGGCCTACCGGCTGCCCGCGGACACCGACGAGGCCTCGGCCGAGCGCTCGGCCACGATCGCCGCCGCGCTGGTCGGCGCGGCCAAGCCGCCGGCGGAGGTGGTCGTACTGGCCGCCGCGTGCGTCGAACTGGCCGAGAAGCTGCTGCCGATCGGCAATCCCAACGTGGTCACCGACGTGGCCGCGGCCGCGGAGGCGGCCCGCGCGGCGGCCACCACGGCGCGGGTGAACATCGAGATCAACCTCCGCGGGATCAAGGACGAGACGGCCCGCGCCGAACTGCGTACGCAGGCCGGTCGGGTGGACGACATCGCGGTGCGCGCCGACCAGGTCACCGCGGCCGTCCGCAAGGAGGTCAACCGATGACCGCGCGGGTGCTCTCCGGCAAGGATGCGGCCGCCGCGATCCGCGCCGAGACCGCGACCCGGGCCGCGCTGCTCGCCGGGGCCGGCACCCCGGTCACCCTCGCGGTCGTGGTGGCCACAGCCGACGAGGCCGGTGCGTGGTACGTGCGCTCGATCGCCGCGGCGGCGGCGAAGGTGGGCATCACCTGCGACGTGGTCGACCTCGGTCCGGACGCGGCCCCCGAGACGATCCGGGGCACGTTGGCGGCGCTGAGCGCGGACGACGCGGTGCACGGGATCATCCTGCAGACCCCGCTGCCGGACGGCGCGGTGCCGGCCGACCTGGCCGGCGCGATCGTGTTCGGCAAGGACGTGGACGGCGCGAACCCGCTCTCGCTCGGCCGGCTCGCCGCCGGTCTGCCCGCCTTCGCGCCCGCCACGGCCGAGGCGGTGGTGACGATCCTGGACCACCACGGCGTCGAACTCCGCGGCCGGCACGTCGTGGTGGTCGGCCGCTCGACGGTGGTCGGCAAGCCCGCCGCGCACCTGCTGCTCGACCGCGACGCGACGGTCACCATCTGCCATTCCCGGACCAAGGACCTGGCCCGGTTCACCTCGACCGCCGATGTCCTGGTCGCCGCCGTCGGCCGCGCCGGGCTGATCACCGCCGAACACGTCGCGCCCGGCGCGGTCGTGGTCGACGTGGGCACCAACCCCACCGCCGACGGCGGTCTGGTCGGCGACGTGGACGCGGCGTCCGTCGCGCCGATGGCCGGCGCGCTCACCCCGGTGCCGGGCGGTGTGGGGCCGGTGACGACCGCCCTGCTCCTGAGTCACACGGTGCGCGCGGCGGCCTCGGCCTGACCGCGCGCGATCGCCCGGCTCCCGGGTCGCTCGGATCACTCGCCTTGTGATCACTCGACTCGGGACCACTCGGCTTGGGACCACTCGACTCGGGGTCACTCGCCTTGTGATCACTCGGCTCGGGACCACTCGGCCGGGGATCGCCCGGCTCCCGGGTCGCGCGCAATCGCCCCGGCCCGGGAGGAAATCAGCGCCCTGTCACGCGGCGGGAGGTCACCACCGGGACACGCGGCGGCCGTCGCGCTCGTGCCAGCGGCCCGGAAGGTCGATGATCTCGGCGCCGGCGGCGCGGAACCGGTCGGCGGTGGCCCGGGCCCGTTCGGGGTCCAGGGCGAACACCCACAGGCCCGGTATCAGCACGGTGCGCACCGCGCCGGCGGCCACTTGGGCCAGCAGGTTCTCCAGCTCCGGCGCCTGTTCCCGCGAGGACACGCCGTTGTCCAGGCACACCACGGGCTGATTCAGACCGAGCCCGTGCGCGTAGGCGGTCAGCGCGTTGCGATGCGCGGCCATCTCCCACGGGTCGCGCGGATAGCACCTGAGATAGGCGACGGGCGCGCCGGCGTACGGAGGGGAGACGGTCGTCATGGCGACTGATTCCTTTCCGGCGATCGGCACGGACCCACGGCCCCGCCTCGACGCCAGTCAACACCGTCCGACGCGAAAGGTCTATACCAATATTGTCATCCGGGAGTGACTCCTTGGGATGGCGCGACCGCGCGTGCGGGGCGGGCCCGTCCGGCGGTGCGAAGTCGTACCGTGAACACATGAACTCCAACGATCCGGGCGGCCCCGGTCGAGGGGGTGCCACTCCATCCGGGCCGGTCCCGTCCCAGCGGCGGCGCCGCAAGCGCTATTTCGTGATGATGGGCGTCTGTCTGCTGCTGTTCCTGCTGGCCGGCACGGTGGTCTACCGCTGGTCGGTCGCCGCGGCCGCGGGCATGACCGTCGTCGCGATGGCGATCCCGCCGTTCGCCGCGATCGTGGCCAACCGCCGCGAGCAGGGCGACCGCTGGTGGGACGAGTAGCCCGGTCCGATCGCGAACTCGTGCGCGCGCCGCGCCCGCCGGCCCGGACCGCCACCGTCACGGATCGGTTCCGACGCGGTGACAGCCCCGCATACGGCGAACCACGGCGACCACCCGGCCCGTCCCCACCGATGACCCGCGATCGCGCGGGCAGGGGGGAAGGGGGCCCGGATGCCCATCGATCCGGGAATGCAGGCGGCACGACAGGCTCAGGCGTTCCAGGACGGCGTCAACCGGCGCGTCTTCGCGGAGCAGGCGGCAGCCGCCGACCGGCGGCGCCGGCGCGGCGGCCGTTCGCGCGGTTCCGGCCTGCTCCTGCTGCTGTTGGTGATCGGCGCGGTGGTCCTGGCCGCGAAGTACCCCGACCAGGCACACGAGTTGGTCGACCGGGCGCGTCCGCTGGTGGACCGGGTACTCGGCACGATCGACGACCCCCGCTGACTCGCCCCGTCGCCGCCCGGCGCACCCGGGCCGGCGGCAAGGGCGCGCCGTGCGGGCGTGGTTCGGCGGATGTCGGACAACCGCGCAGTAGGGTCGGTGGCCGAGCGGCCGGGTGCTGTCGGGCCGTCCCCGTCGGGAGAGGACGTCGTCATGGGTCCAGTCATCGCGGTCACCGGAGCGGGCGGGCAGGTCGGCGGCCGGGTCGCCCGGCGGCTGGCCGAGGCCGGCGCGGCGCAGCGCCTGTTGGGGCGGGACCCGTCCCGGCTGCCGGAGTTCGAGGGCGCGGTCAAGGCGCCGCCGGCGTCCTACGGCGACGACGCGGCGATGCGACGGGCCCTGGCGGGGGCGGACACGCTGTTCCTGGTGTCCGCGCGGGAGAGCGCCGATCGGGTCCGCGAGCACATCACCGCCGTGGACGCGGCGGTGGCGGCGGGGGTCGGGCGGATCGTGTACGTGTCCTTCCTGGGCGCGGCGCCGGACGCGACCTTCACGTTCGCCCGCGACCACTGGCACACCGAGCAGCACATCCGGGCCACCGGGCTGCGGTACACGTTCCTGCGCGACAGCCTCTACCTGGCCGGGCTGCCGGCCATGGTCGGCGCGGACGGGATCATCCGCGGCCCGGCCGGGGAGGGGCGGGTCTCGGCGGTGGCCCACGACGACGTCGCCGACTCGGCGGCGGCCGTCCTGCTCGGCGGCGACGCGCACGACGGCCTCCGCTACGACCTCACCGGCCCCGAGGCGATCACGCTCGCCGAGGCGGCGGCCGAACTGACCCGCTTCGCCGGGCGGCCGATCCGCTACATCGCGGAGACCCGGAATCAGGCGTACGCCTCGCGCGCGCAGTACAACGCGCCCGCGTGGGAGATGGCCGGCTGGGTGACCTCGTACGAGGCGATCGCGACCGGCGAGATGAGCGAGGTGTCCACCGCGGTCCCGAACCTGACCGGCCGGCCGGCGCAGAACCTGGCCGGCTACCTGACCACCCACCCGCGGGCGTGGGAGCACCTCAAGGCGTAGCCGGCCTCCCACGCGCGGCCGGCGCGCTCGCTCCCCCGACCGGCCGTGCCCCGGGTGCGGCCGGGCCCGTCGGCGGGTCTGCTGGGGCTATGCATCCCAAACACCCGATCATCGAGCTGACCGAGCTGCTGATGCGCGAGACCGACCTGCCGCAGGATCGGGCGAGCGCCCTCGTGCAACGGATCTGGGACGCGGGGGTGGCCGAGGGCACCCGTCGGATGACGGACGACCTCGCCGCCGCCAACCGCGAGACCGAGGAACTGCGCCGGGCGCTCGACGACGAGTGACCCGGGCGTGCGGTCCGCGCGGGTGCGGTGCCCGGGACGTGGTGTCCCCGCTCGGGGCCGGACCGGGACACCACGCCCGTCCGTGGCGCGGATGCCCTACAGCGGCAGGGTGCTCGCGACCTGGTTGACGTGGTTCAGGTTGTTGAGGCCGTCCGGGTAGACGGCGGAGGGGACACCGGCGACCTTGCCGGTGTTCGGCGTCGGCTCCTGCGCGTGGGCGGCGGACGCGGCGAGGACCGCGAGTGCGGTGCCGGCCAGGGCGGCGGCTGCGATGCGCTTGATCATGTCCCGCCCAACGAGAGCACGACCGCTTGGTCACCGCGGCGCCCGAGGACTCGGCCCGGTTCACCTGTTCGGCGTTCGTGCGCCGCCCCCGATCGGGAACACGAGCACGAACGCGGAAAGGGGTACCGATGGCGCCGGAGCACCTGGAGTCGGCCGGCTGGTGGCACGACACGATGATCCGCGACGGCCGGTTGCCGATGAGCCTGGCGTTCGCGTCGCTGCTGATCACCTTCCTGGTGACGCGGACGATCACCCGGTTGATCCGGGCCGGCCGGGGGCCGTTCCACAACATCGGCAGCGGCGGTGTGCACATCCACCACGTGGTGCCCGGCATCGTGCTCGCCCTGCTCGGCGGCTTCCTCGCGGTCGGCGCCGGCGAGTACCTGGTCGGCCGGTCGGTCGCGGGGGTGTTGCTCGGGATCGGCGCGGGGCTGGTGCTGGACGAGTTCGGGATGATCGTGCATCTGGCCGACGTGTACTGGACCGAGCAGGGCCGGATCTCGATCGAGGCCACCGTGCTGGCCACCGCCGCGGCCGGTCTGGCGGCGAGCGGGTTCGTGCCCTTCGACGCGACCCCCGAGGGCGACACCGTCGACGACCGGGTGGCGTGGCTGATCGTGCTGCTGCTCGACGTGGCGATGGCGGCGATCACGTTCGCCAAGGGCAAGGTCGCCACCGGGGTGATCGGCATTTTCGTCCCGTTCGTCAACATCGTCGCGGCGATCCGGCTGGCCCGGCCGGGGTCGCCGTGGGCCAGGCGGCGCTACCACGACAAGCCGCACAAGCTGCGTCGCGCCACCGCCCGCGCCGCACGCCACGACGCCCGCTGGCGCCCGATCCGCCGCCGCTTCGAGGACACCATCGCCGGCAGCCTGGTCGCGTCGCCGCCGGCACCGGCACCGCCCGCACACCCGCGTCCCCGAGTCGTGGGCACGCGCCACACGCTGAGCCGGCCGACCCCGCGCACCGACTGACGGAACCGAGCCTGGCGCCCGCCGACGCGCCCGATCGACCGCTTCGCGTCGCGCGCCGTCTGGTTGCGCCCGCACACGCCCTGCCAGGCTGACGGCATGGACGAGACACCGCGCGGTCCCCGGGCCCCCGAACGCGTCATCGGCTTCGGCGGCGACCACCATCCGACGCCTGCGGAACTCCGGGCCGAGCTCCCCGAAGACCTACGGGCCCGGTTCGAGGAGGAGTACATCCGCGTCCTCGACCACGCGAAGGCCACCGGAGACTTGGCGCCGCTCGCCGAGATGCTTCCGCAAGGGCAGGTCACTCTGTACCACCGGCGACTGCCCGACTGGCCGGAGATGGCCGAGGCCATCCGGCGGATCAATGCCGGCCTGCCGGTCGACACCGTGCCGGCGCTTCCACCCGAGTGGGACGAGTGAATCATGGCCTACCGGGTGGAGTCCCTCTCGCAACCGCAGAGCTGGATCCGGAACGCCAAGCCGCACGTACAGAGCGCCTACGCCGACATGATCCGCAGTCCGGCGTCGGACCCGTGGCGCGTGGGCGTCGGCGAACGAAGCGCCCCAACACCCGCAGGTACGCGTTCTGCGTCGAGGGTGAGGCCACCTTCGTCATCGAGGACCGCTGCGTCACCGTCACCATCGTCGGAATCCGCTGAGCCCCCATCACCTGCTCGTGCCGCCCGTCGCCTCTCGGCGAGCACCCGGGTCACCGGCCCGCGGCCGGTCCCGCCGCTTCGCCGGGCGGGTGTTGGCGGGCGGCCAGGACCGCGATGTCGTCCTCCGGCTTGTCGGTGATCATCCGCGCGATCAGCGTGTCCACCAGGCGCACCAGCGGCGTCTCGGCGGTCAGTCCCACGTGGATCAGCCGCTGGAGCGATTCGCCGATGTCCTCGCCCCGGCGCTCGACCAGGCCGTCGGTGTACATCACCAGGACCCGCTCCGGCTGGCTGCGCCGGCGCACCGAGGTGTAGCCGCCGAATCCGGTGCCCAGCGGCGGTCCGACCGGGACGTCCACGAGTTCGGCCGCGTCGCCGGGCCCGACCAGGAGCGGCGGCAGATGGCCGGCGCTGGCGAAGGTGACCGTGCCCGCCTCCGGGTCCACCAGCACCAGCAGGCAACTGGCCACCCGCTCGATGCCCGCCTTGGTGCTGGTGCGGTCCACCGCGGCCAGGATCTCGTGTGGCTCCAGATCGGAGCGCGCCTGCACCCGCAGCAGGGCCCGGAACTGGCTCATCTCCACGGCGGCCTGCACGCCGTGGCCCATCACGTCGCCGACCGCGAGCAGGGTGCGCCCGCCGCTGAGCGCGACCGCGTCGTACCAGTCGCCGCCCACCTCCACGCTGCTGCCCGCCGGGCGGTAGCGCGAGGCCAGTTCGATGTCCGGGTGCGGTGCGTCCGGCGCGGCCAGCAGCGCGTGCTGCAGGGCCAGCGCGATGTCGTGCTCGTGCGCGTAGCGGCGTGCGTTGTCCACGCTGATCGCCCCGCGCCGGGCCAGGTCCCGGGCCAGCACCACGTCCTCGGTGGAGAAGGCCGGTACGGCGCCGTGCCGGGCCAGGGTGACCATGCCGATCGCGCTGCCGCGGGCGACCAAGGGCAGCGCGACCACCGAGTGCAGGCCGACCGAGCGGAAGACCGCGAGTCGGTCCGGGCTGGAGACCTCGCGGGCCAGTTCCTCGTCGCTCGCCCGGTTGACCACCACGGGGCTGCGCTCGCTCAGGGCGCGCGGCACCATCGAGCCCTGTTGGTAGTCCACGTTCTCGCCGGGCCGGCGCAGGATCGCGGCCTGTTCGGCCATCCCCGGCCGGTGCGACAGCGCGGCCCGCCACATCCGGACCATGTCCTGCGGCGCGTGCGGTGTGCCGTTGGCGCCCTCGACCGCGAACACGTCTACCGCGGCCACGTCGCCGAGCTCGGCGACGAACAGTTCGGCCAGTTCCTCGCAGGTCTCCACCAGGTCCAGGGTGGTGCCGACCCGGGTCGCGGCGGCGTCCAGGAACGCCAGCCGGCGGCGGGCCGCGTCCAGTTCCATCTGGGTGCGGCGGGACTCGGAGACCTCGAGTATCACGCCCGCCAGACCGACCACCACGCCCTCGTGCTCCAGGCGGTGGTAGGCGCCGTGCCACCAGCGGCGCTCGGGCGGACCCGCGTGCGTGATGCCGGTGGAGGTGGCCTCGCGGGCCACGCCGTCGCTGAGCACCGCCCGCAGGATGTCGTCCTTGGCGTCCACCTCCGGGAGCACCTCGCCGATGCTCCGGCCCAGGTGCTGCTCGGCCGAGACACCGTTCATCCGGGCCAGCGCCGGATTGACGTACAGGTAGCGCAGGCTCGGGCTCATCACCGCGACCGCGGCGGGCGTGCCGTCGAGCAGACCCTGCAAGACCGCGTAGGCGCCGGCCTCGCGCACATCGTCGCCCTCGACCCCGACCAGGCGCGCGACCGCGCCGGTCACGGCGTCGACCTCCGGCACCATCATCGGCGGGTCCGCGTACTCGTCCAGCGCCACGCCTGTCCTCTCCAGCCCCGGGTCCCGTGAGGCGCCCGGCCCCCGGAAGCCGTCCATCGGCTTCCAGTCTGGGCCACGGCGACCCGAACGCGCGAGCGGCAGGCCGTAGGGCGTTACACCATCGTGGCCATGATCTCCTCGACCATCGCCATGGTCGTACCCGGATGCAGGAAGGCGAAGCGAGCCACCGTCTCACCCTCCCAACCGGTCGGCGTGACGAAGCCCACCTGGCCGGCCAGCAGCCGGTGCGACCACCGCAGGTAGTCGTCCGCACTCCAGCCGACCCGCCGGAAGAGCACCGCGGACAGCTCGGGGTCGCGGATCAGCTCCAGGTGCGGGGTGGCCCGGATCAGCTCGGCGGTGTCCCGGGCCAGCGTGAGCGCGGTCTCGATCGCCTCGGTGTACGCGTCGGTGCCGTGCACGGCCAGCGAGAACCACAGCGGCAGGCCGCGGGCACGGCGGGTGAGGTGGTACGCGTAGTCGGTCGGGTTCCACTCTTCGGGCGCGTCGGTGTGCAGGACGTCCAGGTAGGACGCGTCCTGGGTGTGCACGCCGCGGGCCAGGGCCGGGTCGCGGTACACCAGCGCGGCGCAGTCGAACGGCGCGAACAGCCACTTGTGCGGGTCGATCACGAACGAGTCGGCCAGCTCGATCCCGTCGTAGCGGGCGCGCACGCTGGGCGCGAGCAGGCCGGCGCCGCCGTAGGCGCCGTCCACGTGGAACCACAGGTCGCGCTCGCGGGCGACCGCGCCGATCCCGGCCAGGTCGTCGATGATGCCCGCGTTGGTGGTGCCGGCGGTGGCGACCACGCCCACCACGTCGGCCACGTCCGGGTCGGCGTCCAGTGCGGCGCGCAGCGCCTCGCCGGTCAGGCGGTGGTCGGTGGTCTTCACCACGAGCGCGTCCATGCCGATGATGTGCAGCGTGTTGCCGATCGAGGAGTGCGCCTGGTCGCTGACCGCGATCCGCAGGCGGTCCCGGGCGGTGGCACCGGTACGCCGCCGGCCCATGTCCCGGGCGACCACGAGCGCGGACAGGTTGCCGGCCGAGCCGCCGCTGACGAAGCAGCCGCCGGCGCTCGCGGGCAGCCCGGCCAGGTCCGCGATCAGCCGCAGCACCTGGTTCTCGGCGGCCACCGCGCCGGCCGCCTCCAGCCACGAGATGCCCTGGAGGGACGCGCACGAGACGACCATGTCGAACAGCAGCGCGGCCTTGGTCGGCGCGGCCGGGATGAAGGAGAGGAAGCGCGGGCTGTCGCAGGAGATGACCGCCGGCGCGAGCTGGTCGGCGTAGATCGCCAGCACGTCGCCCGGGTCGTTGCCCCGCGCGCCGATCAGGCCGTCGAGCGCGCGGTCGAGCTTGTCCTTGCGCCCGGGGTGGTCCAGCGGGACCGGGTCCAGTGCGAGCCGCTCGCGCATGTAGTCGAAGACCAGGTCGGCGAGGGCGGGGTCGTACCGGTGCATGCGCATGACGGGGCTCGACAATCTCTCGGCGCGTTCGGGCGGCGTTTCCCGCGCAGGGTGGGTTTCCCGCGGTGGCGTATCCCGCGCGGGTCGGTGTTCCAAACGAAAACCGTGGGGCGCCGGGTTGGTCCGCACCGGCACCTCAAACCCTACGTACGGGTGTGCGATCGGGCCAAGAGGTCGATCTTGCGCGTCGACGCCGATCTATTGCGTCTCCACTCCCTGCCAAGTCGTTCCATTGCGCCTGACCAGCCGGGAAAGCACGACAGAGCTCTTGGTGCGGACCACGAACGGCTCCGCGTTGATGCGCTCCAGGATGCGTTCGAAGTGCTGGACGTCCTCGGCGAGCAGGTGGATCACCGCGTCCGCGTCGCCGGTGACGGTGCTCGCCGAGACCACTTCGGGGAACTTCGCCAGCGCCCGTCCGATCGCGCTCGGCGAGGTGCGCCCGACGCAGTACAACTCGACGAACGCCTCGGTGCTCCACCCCAGCGCGGCCGGCTCCACCGACGCGGAGAAGCCGGTGATCACACCGGCGGCCAGCAGCCGGTCCACCCGACGTTTGACGGCGGACGCGGACAGACCGACCAGGGCGCCGATCTCGGCGTAGGTCGAACGCGCGTCGTCGATGAGCGCGGTGATGATCCGGCTGTCCAGCGGGTCCAGCGCCATCGGTCGGGTCTCCTGGGTACGGGTCGGGCGGGGTGGCGACGGGGGTGGGGGCTCGGACGGGTGGTTCGGGCGAGGGGGCACAGTGACGGTAGCCCACCGCGGCATCGGTACCCGATTCACACGCGCTCGCGTCGGTCGCCGAGGTCGCTACGGCCGGTGGCGGGCGGCTGCGCCGGTGTCCGCGGGCGGTTGTCCGACGGTAAGTACCTTCCGTTCTCCGGGGGTTCATTTCGCGGACGCGCCGGTACGCGTTAATCGAGGGTGGACCCGGGGCCGGCGACCGGTCGCGCTCCGGAATCGGCGCATTCGAGGCGTTGCCTCGCCGTTTCGCCTGCCTCCGGCGGTCCGGACGGGGATGTGCCGCGTTCCGACGAGGTGTGCCGCGCGGGCGGGGTGGGCCTCGCCGCGATTCGGGCGCCGATGTCGGTGCGGCCTGGTATCGACTGGCACTACCGACTCGTTCGACCACCATCGACCGCCGGCCGGCGCGCGGAGTCCTCTTCGTGGCGCGTACGGCCATCTCCGGGAAGGCGGTCCACGCCTAGCGTGAAGAAGTCCCGGTTTCGGGGAGGCGGCCGCGCGCCGCAGGATCGGCAAAGGAGACGGCAACATGACGATCAAGGTCACAGTGGTCTACCACGACACCGCCGAGTGCGTTCGGGCGCTCGCCGACGCGGTGGCGGCGGTCGCCTGGAACACCGGCGCCGACGTCCGGTTGCGCCGGCTTCCGGAGGCCGAGTCGGACCCGAAACCGGCGGACCCGAGAGCGGATCCACCCGCGACCGCGCGCGATCTGAGCTGGGCCGACGTCGTCGTGCTCGGTGCTCCGGCGCGGGATCGCGACGTGGTCGCGTCGTTGCGCCGACTCTCGGACTCCGCGACCGCGCCGGCCACCGCGTCGGCCGCACGCGAGATGCGCGGCGCGTGGGAGCGCCGCACCGAGGAGCAGGTGTTCGGCGTGTTCGTGACCACGCCGGCGCCCGGCACGTTGCACGGCGGGCTGATGCGCAGCTTCGGCATCGTCCACCGGCCCGCGCCCGGCGGCCACGCACGCGAGCCGGAGTGCTCGGTGGCCACACTCCCCCCTGCGACGAACCTGGAGGGCGGCACCGGCGACCCCACCCTCACATCCCTCGACCTGGTCCGAATCCAGACCCGCCGCTGCGTCGAGATCGCCGCGGCGCTGCGCGCGGAACGCGCCATGGCGGTCTGAGCGCCGCGCCGGGAATCGGGGGCGTCTCCACGCGGACACGCGGTCGTGAGCGCCGTCCGGCACCCGCCGTGTCGGGCTGTTCGAGGAGGGGGCCGCGGAAACCGGGAAGCGGCGGGATCGTGACGACCCACGCGGCCGGCCCGAACAGGCGCGCGGGTGCGCGTTCGCGTTCGCCGAGGCGGCGGGTGGCCCCGTCAGGGTCGTTCGGGCCTGCCGGCATGATCGCGAAGTGACCAGTGAACGCGCGCGGTCCGGGCCACCGGATGCCGACGAGGACGTGCTCATCAGGCACGCCGGGTTGCTCGCCCGGCTCCTGCCCAACGACGATCCCGCCGCGTTGACGGTACGGCGGGGTCAGTTCCACGATGTCGTGCTCGGGGCGACGCGGGTGGTGTGTTTTGCGCGGACCGACGCGGCCGAGCGCCGACTGCCGCGTCGAGCCGCGCAACTGCGGCTGCTCGCCGGGTTGTCGCTCGGCGTGCGCACCCCCGAACCGCTCGGGGCGGGACACGATCCCGGATATCTGCTCCTGGGCCGGCTCCCGGGCGAGCCGTTGGATCCGGACGCGCCCGTCCCGGCGGAAGCGGCGGCGCGGTACGCCGAGTTGCTGACCGCCCTGGCCGGCGCCGCGGCCGACCCCGACGTGCGTGCCGGGCTGCGCCGCGCGGACCCGGGCTCCGGGGGCGCGTGGACCGGGTTCGTCCGCGACGTGCGTGCGGAGCTGTACCCGCTCATGTCCGCGGCCGGCCGCCGCCGCGCAGATCTCGAACTGGCGGCCGTACTGGCCCTGTCGCCCGTCGCGACCGCCGTGGTGCACGGCGACCTGGGCGGTGCGAACGTGTTGTGGACCACCGTCGACGGCGTGCCTCGGTTGAGCGGCGTGCTGGACTGGGACGACGTCTCGCTCGGCGATCCGGCGGAGGATCTGGCGGCGATCGCCGCGACCCATGGTGACGACCTGCTCGACGAGGTACTCGACCTGATGGGCATACCCGAGGCCGCCGGCCGCGAGCGCGTCGCCGCGATCCGCGGCACGTTCGCGCTGCAGCAGGCGCTGGCCGCGCTCCGGGACGGCGACCGCGCGGAGTTGGCGGACGGGCTGAGCGGCTACCACTGACGACCGCGGCCCGCCCGGGGGTTCGACCCGAGCGCCGGCAGGTCCCACGATCCGGGTGGCCCGGCGCGAAACCACGCGATGGTGGGGTGTGGAGGCGTGGATTCCCGTTCGGGTGAGCGTACGCCGGAGCGATGCTTCCGTACCCGGCTGTCGCCGAGCCCCCGCGGTCTGTTGGGTTGATCCGGGCGCCGGAGAGCGTCCGCATCATGCGTCGCCCCCATGCGCTCCGGCGCGGCGGGGCCGCGCTCAGGGGGCGACACAGGGGGTTCGCAAGCCGTGACCGAGACACCGCGGGTTTCCACGACGGCCCACAAACGTCGATCGACCAAGCGGGCGCGCGCGACGGTCGCGCCCACCCCGTACGAGTTGTGCGATCGGCCGATCGTGGACGTACCGACCGTCCTTGCCGCCGAGTTCGCCCGCCGCTGGCCGCAGGACGCCGAGGGCATGGACGCGGTGCACCGGTACGCGCTCCTGCCGACCGGCAAGCTGCTGCGACCCGCGTTGGTGATGTACGCGGCGCTCGCGGTCGGCGGCGAGGTCGAGCACGCGCTGCCGGCCGCCGTCGGGATGGAGTGTGTGCACACCGGGAGCCTGCTCCACGACGACATCATCGACGCCGACGAGGAGCGGCGCGGCCGACCGGCGGTACACGTCGCCTACGGCCCCGAACGCGCCATCATCGCGGGCAGCAGCCTGTACTTCGCGTGGTTCGGCGCGCTCGCGGAGTGCGCGCGCCACGGGGTGCCGGGCGAGCGGATCGCAAGGGCGATGGCGGCCCAGGCCGAGGGTGGATACGCGATGTGCCAGGGCGTGTTCGACGAACTGGGCTTCGCCGGAGACCTGGACTGCCCGGTCGAGGACTATCTCGCGATGGCCACGCGCAAGACCGGCGCGTTGTTGTCCGCGTCCTGCCGGGTCGGGGCGATCCTGGGCGGCGGCAACGACGCGGCGGTGGAGGCACTCGGCGCGTTCGGGCGGCATGTGGGCCTGGCCTTCCAGATCCGCGACGACCTGCTTCCCTACGACGACGCGTCGGCCGCCACGATGGGCAAGCCCGCCGACAGTGACGTGTGCAACCATCGCCCGACGCTGCCGGTACTGCTCGCCCACGAACGCGGCAGCGCCGAGCAGCGCGCCGCGATCCGACATGCCCTCCTGCACGAGACCAATCCCGAGACCGCGCTGGCCCGGATGCGCACCCTGGTCGAGACCACCGGAGCCCGGGTCGAGGCCCGGGCCCTGGCCGAGAGCTACGAGCGCAGCGCTCGGGACGCGATCTCGTGGCTCGCCGCCAACCCGTACACCGAGGTCCTCACCCACTGGTCCAACCCCGCACCGACGCCGCCGGCCGGCGGCTGAGACGACCGCACCCGCCCGGGACGCCGTGTCGACGAAGACGCCGACGGAGGATCCCGGGCACCGGCGGTGCGGCGGTCGGGAAGGCGGTGTCGGTCCCGGTAGGTTGTACGGCGCGAGACGGGGTACGGAACGGCCCCAATGCGCGGAACTCGCCGGAACACGGCCCGAATCACCGCACAGGCCTCAGTGCTCGAAAGGTTGACCGACGTGACGGACGGGCCCGAGCCGACAGCGCACCCGAAGCCGGTCGCGACACCGCGACCGCGCACCCCACATCCGACCGTCGCCGCGCCCGAAACCGCCTCGGCGGAGTCGGCGGAGTCGGCGGAGCCGGCGCGGTCCGCACCGCGCGCCGTGCATCCCGATCGGCTCACCGATCGCGAGGTGGAGGTACTGAGGCTGATCGTCGACGGGTTGAACAACGCCGGCATCGCCGCCGCCCTGTCGATCGGCGAGGCGACCGTCAAGACGCACATCAACAACGCCTTCGCCAAGATCAACGCGCGCAATCGGGCGGACGCGGTGCGCTACGCCGACAGCCGGGGCCTGTCCCGACCCTGAGCGCGGCGCCGGCCGTACCCGCCCGCGCGCACCCGCCCGGCGCGCTCGCGCCGTGCGCCGAGGCGCGTTACGCCGCCAGCGGCTCGAACACCGGCGAGCCGGGGCGGTCCGGATCGTCGGCCGTCGCCAGCAGCGGCGAGGTGATCACGAAGTCGGCGGTCGCCCGGTTGCAGGCCACCGGGATGTTCGCCAGGACCGCGAGCCGCAGCAGCGCGCGCACATCGGGTTCGTGCGGCTGGGGGCTCAGCGGGTCCCAGAAGAACACCAGCAGATCCACGTCGCCTTCGGCGATCCGCGAGCCGATCTGCTGGTCGCCGCCGAGCGGGCCGCTGCGGAATCGGGTGACCCGGAGGTCGAGTTCGTCGGCGATGATGCCGCCGGTGGTCCCGGTCGCGTACAGGCGGTGGGCGGCCAGGATCTCGCGGTGGGTCCGGGCCCAGGCAAGCATTTCCGGCTTGCATCGGTCGTGCGCGACGAGCGCGATGCCGCGCTCGCGTCCCTGGTGGTGCTTCGGGTCGAGCAGGTCGTTCGATGGGGTCACAGGCATCTCCGGTGTGCTGAACTTTCGCATGCCCACAGTCTCGCCGTCCCGTGTTGCGCCGGTATGGCCATGACGTGACACCCACAAGAAGTCGAATGGATCATGCCGCGGCCCGAGCACCCGGCACCGTGCGTCGCACACCGCAAGCCACGCACCGCAAGCCACGCACCGCAAGCCACGCACCGCACACCGCACACTTCGACATGGTGGCGGCGTGCCGCAGGCGCTGCGGGAGAGCAGGACCGCTGTGCTCCGTCCCGCCCACCGCGGTGCCCCGCCGGACGCCCCGTCGGTCCCGGAGCACGGCGCGGCGGACGTGTCGGAGGAGGCGGCGATAGCCTGCACCGATGGGGAAGACCGTGATGTACCTGGAGATGACCTCGGCCGACGAGCTTCGGCCGTCCCGTTCCGTCCCCGAGCTCGCGTTGCGGCGCCTCGACCCGATCACGCCCGAGGTGTACGCGCTCCAGGCTCGGGTCGGCGCCCCCTACGGCTGGCGCAGCGCGTCCCGAACCGAGCGTGATTGGGCGGAACTCGAGGCCGCGCACCCGCTGCGGCAGGCCTGGCTGATCACGCACGCGGGCGAGCGGGCGGGCATCGGCAACCTGGAGCCGCAGCCCGACGGGAACGTGGAGGTGGTCACGTTCGGCCTGCTCCCCGAGTTCGTCGGCATGGGCCTGGGCGGCTGTGCGCTGACCCTGCTGCTCCGTCAGGCGTGGCGCACCTCCCCCTACGCTCCGACCGAGCCGGTCCGCCGGGTGTGGCTGCACACGTCCTCCGAGGACCACCCCAACGCCCTGCTCAACTACCGCAGTCGCGGCCTGCGCCCCTACGGCATCGAGGCCCACGCGTAACGCGCCTCCGACGTCCGCGCCCCCGGCCGGGCCGGACCGGGGAGGCGGGCCGCGAAGCGGATCGGGCCGAGTGGGAACGCCACAAGGCGGATCCGGCCGAGGGGGTACGCCGCGAGGCGGGTCGGGCCCGGGCGGTCAGCAGGAGAACGGGTCGGTCGGGTCCGTCGCGTCGCTGGGGTGGGCCGGGTTGCTCGGGCCGGACGGCGGCGCCGACGGAGCGGACGTGGCACCCGGCGCACCGCCGACGGCCGCCACCGGCTCGGTGGGCGGGACGACATCCGCGGCCTGCTCGCGCTGGGCGCGCAGTCGCGCGGAGACCGCGTCGGTGCGGGCACGCAGGACGCGGGTACGCTCGGCCGCCGCCGCGTCGCCGGCGCCGCCCTCGGGGACGGCCACGACCACCTCGACGCCGTGCGCCCGGGCAGTGGCCACCAGGCTGTCCGCGACCGCGGCCTGTCGGGCCAACAGGGCGGTGGCGAACAGGCTCGCGCGCAGCGTCTTCTCTCGGCCGAGCAGGCCGCGGTAGGTGATCTCGCAGGCCACCTCCGCGCTGTCCAGTCGCCGGTCGTCGGCCTGTTCCAGCGACGCGAGCACGACCGTGAGCAGGCCCTCCACCACCTTGGTGACCGCCCACTTGCGGCCGGGCAGCGGCGGCAACACCTCACGGACGCGGTCGACCTCGGCGTCGAGCGCGGCCGTGGTCATCGACGCGAACGCGTCGTGCACGGTCAGCCGGATCACCTTCTCCCACGGGATGTCCTCCCCGTCGAAGCCGACGCTCTCCGGTCCGAACCGCACCGCGCCCAACCCGTCGAGCATCCGCAGCGGTCGCGCGGTGATCGCCGGGACCTTCGGGTGCCGACACACCAGCGCGCCCAGCGAGAACTCCCAGGCCACGGTGGCGGGTGCGGCCGGCGCGGGCAACGCGTCCAGCGTCCCGCGCACCCAGTCCCCCGACGCG
This sequence comes from Embleya sp. NPDC001921, assembly GCF_053594475.1. Lineage (NCBI taxonomy): Bacteria > Bacillati > Actinomycetota > Actinomycetes > Kitasatosporales > Streptomycetaceae > Embleya > Embleya sp. NPDC001921. Next base: position 254,111 of record NZ_JBSFEO010000003.1, on the reverse strand, counting down.
ACCCGGGCCCGACCGGCCCCGATCCGATTCCCCACCGCCGCGCGTCCCGACGCCGCCGCGGAGCCCACCGCCCCGCCGATGCCCCGCAGTTGATCCCGTATCGCCACGTCTTCAGGCCCCCTCGCCAACCGTGCCTCGCCACCCCGACATGATCACTTTACGACCCCGCGAATCCCCCGGCGGCGTAACCGCGGTGGCCCCCGGCGGCATCGCGGCGGCACCGTGGCGGCACCGCCGAGCGGAGCGAGGCGGCCGGGTGCGGAAGTCGGGTGGCCGCGGGGGTGGTTGCGGCTTGGGCATTCCGGACGACTCGGCGCGTGGCGCGGTCCCGTGACAACCCGTTGGACCTCCACCGCAATGCGCTCGCCATCGCCGGTTTCGCCATCGTGCGGCCGTCGCCCGTGCGCCGTCGGCCATGCGCTGTCGTGCGCTCGCGATCGCCCGCTCGCCGTCGTGCGTCGCCGTCGTGAGCGTGCTGCCGAGGCATCGGCAACCGCTCTGGTCTTCGGCGGCGGCACGGTGCATACTGCCGGTCCGCTTCGGTATCGTGGCACCACCGAGGGCCACGGGCCAATGTCGCACGCCGGCAAGGAGACCCCTCCCGACCTGCGCATCCGCACCATGAAGCCGACTCTCGCAGACTGCCGCCACCAAGCCATGCGCCACAAATGACACATCAGCATTCCAGAAATGATGTCACAATGACTCGTCATGGCGCCATCTTCGTGCCATGATGGCGTTATGGATCTCACGCCATACGTCGACAGTCTCCGCAACGAACTCGCGGTCGCTGCGGACGTGGGTGGCGCCGACGCCCGACGCCTGGCCGAGCGCCTCCTTGCCCCGTTGGACTCGGCCGCCCGACTCGTTCTCCTCGGCGTGCTGTCCGCCGCGATGGCCGAGGTCACCCGCGACCTGGCGCCGGGCTCGGTGGACATGCGACTGCGCGGTCTCGACCCCGAGTTCGTGGTGACGCCGCCCTCGGCGCGGGAGGCGTACGCGGATCCCCGGACGTCCGAGCGCAAGCCGAGCGGGGCACCCGCGCCGCCGACCACGGCACCGACCGCCCCGGCGCACGGCGACGACGGCGGCATGGCGCGGATCAACTTCCGCCTGCCCGCCCACCTCAAATCCCGGGTCGAGGACGCCGCCGCGCACGAGGGCCTGTCGGTCAACGCCTGGCTGGTCCGCGCAGCCGCCGGCTCGCTCGAACCCGAGGCGCCCCGCGACGGCGCACCCCGCGACCCCACCCGGGGTCGGGGCCGACGGCGCTACACCGGCTGGGTCCGCTAGCCGCAGGGCGCCCGCACCCGCCCACCGCGCCGACCACCCGACGACGCTCCACTGTTCTCCCGCCCCGCCCCACCGGCGGGAACTCCACCAGCCACGAGGAGAGCACCGCCATGCCCAAATTCGACACCCCCGAGCCGATCTCCGTCGACCTCGAATTCGACGTCGGCTCGGTCCGGATCATCGCGAGCAAGCGCACCGACACGGTCGTCGAGGTGTTACCCGGCGACGGCGCGGACGAACTCGACGTGCGGGCCGCGCGGCAGATCTCGGTCACCTGCACCGGCGGTCGACTGGTGGTCAGGGGGCCCGGGAAACAGTCGCTGCTCGGCAGGAGCGGTTCGGTGGAGATAGCCATGGAGTTGCCGGCCGGTTCCGATGTCCAAGCCACCACGCCGCTGGCGGACTTCACCTGCCTGGGGGCGCTGGGCGGCTGCCGGCTGGAGACCTCGGTCGGCACGATCCGCATCGACGAGGCACGGACCATGTACGCCCGGACCGGCCACGGCGACATCCGGGTGGGGCACGTGATCGGAGACGCCGAGATCATCGCGGCGGGCCGGATCGCGATCGGCACCGTCACCGGCACGGCGACGATCAGGAACGCCGACGGCGAAAGCACCATCAGCGAGGTCGGCGGCGATCTGCGGGTCTGTTCGTCCGACGGCCGGATCGCGATCGGCGTCGCACACGCCGACGTGGACGCCACGTGTGCCAACGGCGGGATCCGGATCGAGGAGGTGGCCCGCGGCCGGGTACGGCTGCGGACCGGCACCGGCAATCTGGAGGTCGGTGTCCGCGAGTCCACCGCGGCCCGGCTCGACGTACGGACCCGGATGGGCGACGTGCGCAACTCGCTCGGCTCGACCGGGAGTCCCGACTCCTCCAAGCAGACCGTCGAGGTCCGCGCCCGCACCGACCTCGGCCACATCGTGATCCACCGCGCCTGATCCCGGCGCGCGGCCGGGACGCGACCGCAGAGCCACGATTCGAGGAATGCGACTGCCATGACCACGACTTCCGCGCCCCGCGTCCGCGCACCGGCGATCAGCGCCGTCGGCCTGGCCAAGTCCTACGGCGACAAGGTGGTGCTGGACGGCATCGACCTGCACATCCCCGAGGGCACCGTCTTCGCACTGCTCGGCCCCGACGGCGCGGGCAAGACCACGACCGTGCGGATCCTGTCCACGCTCATCGGCGCGGACGCCGGGCACATTCGAGTGGCGGGTCACGATGTCACCCGCGACGCCGACGAGGTGCGCCGCGCGATCGGTGTCGCCGGCCTGCTCACCACCGCGGACAACCTGCTCACCGCCCGGGAGAACCTGATCCTGATGGCGGACCTGCAGCACCTGGGCCGGGCCGAGGGCCACCGACGGGCCGACGAACTCCTCGCCCGGTTCGACCTCGCCGGGGACGCCCACACATCCGCGCGCTCCCTCGGCGGGGGCGTGCGCCGCAGGCTCGACCTGGCGATGGCCCTGATCGGCGAACCGCGCGTGATCCTCCTCGACGAACCCACCACCGGCCTGGACCCGCGCAGCCGCCGGATCGTCTGGGACATCCTCCGCGGCCTGGTCGCCGACCGCGGCGTGACCCTCCTGCTGACCACGCGGTACCTGGAGGAGGCCGCCCGGCTCGCCGACCGGGTCGCCGTCCTGGACTACGGCAGGCTGGTCGCCGAGGGCACCGCCGAGGAACTCGAGCGCCGCACTCCCGGCGCCCGGATCCGGATCCGGTTCGCCGACCAGGACCGACTCGACGCCGCCGCCGATCTCTTCCGCGCCACCAGCCGCGACGGTGGGATCCTCACGGTGAGCGTCCCCGGCGACGACACCGCCGCGGCGCTGCGCACCGTCCTCGACGCCCTCGACGACGCGGCCATCCGGACCGAGGCACTCACCGTGCACACCCCCGACCCCGACGACGTCCTCCGCGCCCTCACCGGCAGGACGCGCGCGGACCGCGCGCCGGGCTCCGTGGACAGAACCCGCGATGAGCACGCTGATCGACGCGGTCGCCGACGACGGGTGTAGATCCGGACAGGGCCACCGTCGAGAGGCCTGAAATGGTCTCTGACCAGGTACTTGCATGGCGAGTTGCATGGCAGGCTGCATGATGGGATGCACGGTGGAGTGCATGGGAATCTGCATGGCGAGCTGCACGGGGGCGACAAGGGAACCCCTTGCAGGGGACCATGGGCACCCGGCCGCGCCGGGCCGCACCCGGCCGCGGTCGACCGCACCGAGCCGCACTCGGCCGCACTCGGCGGCGGACACGCGCGGACAGGCTTCGGTCGGGTCGCCGTCCGTCGACACCACCCCCTAAGGTGCCGACGTGTGAGTGATCTCTACGAGTTGACGATGGCCTTGGCGATACGCGGGCCGCTCTCCGACGCCGAGGTCGCCGAGTTGCGGTGGCACGCCGGTCTCGCCGGCGGGGTTCTCCCGGCGCCGGGCGCCCGCCGCGTCGTGACCGCGTTTCCGGTGGTCGTGGTGGACGATTTCGGTGTGCCGACGGTGGAGGACGATCCGCGTCCCGTGCTGGGTCGTACCGGGATGGCGCTGAGGGGCGGTGGCGAGTCGACGGCCGACGTGACGCCGACCGCCGGCGGGTGGGTCCTGAGCGTGCGTCAGGAGTTGCATCCGGACGAGTTCGACGCGGTCGGCGACCTGTTGACCTGGGCGGCCGCCCGGGCCGACGACGCGCACACGAGCCCGGACGGGTCGGTCGAGCTCGGGCGGTTGCGCTTCCTGGAGGACATCGATCCCGTACCGCTGGTGTTCCGGGACGGCCGGGTGATCTGGCCCGACCGCGAGGCGGGATAGCCCACCCGCGCGGTCGGCGGGACGGTCAGGCCCAGCGGACCGGGGTGTTGCCGCGGTGCCACGCGGTGACCGCCGTCGCGTCGGTGGCCTCGACGTCGGCCGGGAGGTCGGCCGGGTCGAGCCAGGCCAGCCGGGCGCACTGGTCGGGTTCGGCGTTGCTCGGGACGCCCGACCAGGCGGTGGTGTGGAAGTACCACCCGATCACCGGAGCACCGTTCTCGCCGAGGACCTGGGACACGTACGCCGTGCGCAGGTCCGCCGTGGCCACGTCGGTGGCGATCTCCTCCTTGGCCTCCCGGGCGCACGCCTCGATGAGGAGTTCGCCCGGGTCGGCCAGGCCGCCCGGCAGGGCGAGCAGGCCGTCGGCGAAGCCGGTGTCCTTGCGCTCCATGAACAGCACGGCCCCGTCGGCGCGTTCGAGGATGATGGCGGCGTAGGCGATGGCGTTGTGGCGGTGGTCGCTCAAGTGTCGCTCTCCCCATGGTCGATCCGGGAGCTTCGGGCGTCGGCCCCCGGTACGCGGTGGCGTCCGCGGCCACCGCACACCGGGCACTGGGACCCGACCCGTGCGCGCCGGGACGCACCTTTGTCCGGACCAACGACCGGCAGCGGAGGGACGTCACGCCCGAACCCGGCCCGGACGGCGGTCGGGTGCACGGCGGCCGACACGCCGCCGCGGCTCCGCGCCGTACCCGAACGGCCGCTCCCGGCGCGGTCCGCGCCGTCCGGGTCGGTCAGGGGTTCACGATGCGCTCGACCGCCGCGGCAATGAGGTGTTCGCGCTCGGCCTCCGGGAACACCCCCGGCAGCGTGAGCTGTTCGACGATGAGCCAGTTGAACGCCAGGTAGAGCAGGCGGACGGCGGTCGCGTCGCCGGGCAGCCCGGACTGCTCGTGGTAGGCGACGTTGGCGGCCACGTCGGCACGGACCCGCTCGGTGAGCACCGAGCGCAGCTCCGGCCGCCGGGTGGCCTCCAGGCGCAGTTCGAGCAGGGCCAGATAGCCGGTCCGAAAGGCGCTGACCCGACCGACCACCTCCCGCATCAGCACCGTGTACGCCTCCTTCTCCGGCGTACTCGCCCGCTGTCGCGCGATCAGTGCCTCGTCGGGCTGGAGCCGTTCGTAGACCCGGGCGCCCGCCTGGGTGAGCAGCTCGTCGCGACTGGCGAAGTAGTTGGAGGCCGTGCCCGTCGGCACCCCCGCCTCGACGTCCACCGCCCGAAAGGTCAGCCCACGGGCGCCTTCCTTCGCCAGCACCTCGATGGCGGCATCGACAAGCGCCGCCCGACGCTCGGCGTTCCTGCGAACCATTGACACCACTCCAGTCGTAGTACTACGTTCTGACCACTTCAAGAATAGTACTACGCCTGGAGTTCATTGCATGCGGAAGCTCGTCTACTACATCGGAGTCTCCATCGACGGCTACATCGCCGGCCCGGCGGGGCAGGTCGACTTCTACCCCGTGGGCGACGAGGGGCAGGCCGCCGACTACGCCGCGTGGGTCAACGCGCGATACCCGGAGACCGTGCCCACCGCCATGCGCGCGGGGGCGGGCCTCGCGGACGCGCCGAATCTGCGCTTCGACACGGTCGTTCTGGGCCACGGCACCTATCGCCCCGCCCTCGAACACGGCCTGCCGAGCCCGTACGCGCACCTGCGCCAGTACGTGGTCGCCCGCAGCCTCGCGCAATCCCCCGATCCGGCCGTCACCGTGGTCGACGGCGACCCGCTCGCACTGGTCCGCGAACTCAAGCGAGAGGCCGGTCGGGACATCTGGTTGTGCGGCGGGGGCCGGCTCGCGGGTGTGTTGCTGCCCGAGCTCGACGAGCTGATCATCAAGAGCTACCCCGTCGTGGCGGGAGGCGGAACCCCGCTGTTCGACGGGGAGTTCGACCCTACGCGGTTCGCCGTGACCACCCGCGAGTCGTTTTCCAACGACGTCACGATCACGTGGTTCGAGGCGCGTCGGTAGCGGATGGCGGCGTTTTCGGCCGCACGGTCGCCGGCGTGGCCGACGCGGGTGCCTGCCCGGCCGACCGGCGCCGGGGCGCGGCAGGGTGCTCCTCGGGTTCGCGAAGGTGTGGCGATACGGTCGATCCATGCGCCAATCACCTGAAGAGGCCACGGCCCAACCCTCCTCGGACGCCGCGTCCGCGTCAGCGGGGCCGGTGACACCGGGGCCCGTGACGCCGGGGCCGGTAACGCCGGACGACCTGCATCTGGCCGTACGACTCGCGGTGGCCGCGCTCCGGGGAGTGCCCACCGAGGCCTGGGACGCGAAGGCCGGTTCGCTGGAGTGGGACTGTTGGGAAACGGTCGAGCACCTGAGCGACGACCTCTTCGCCTACGCCGCGCAACTGGGCCCCGCCGTCCCGCCCATGGCGGGCGAGGTGCCGTTCGTGTGGTGGAGTCGACGGCCCGGCGGACCGAAGAACGTGATCCACGCGGATCGTGCGGCGGGCGCGGACGGCCTGTTGCAGGTGTTGGAGGCGAGCGGCGCACTCCTCGTCGCGATGGCCCGAACCACGCCGTCGAGCGTGCGTGCCCACCACGGCCACGGTGCCTCGGACCCCGAGGGCTTCGCCGCGATGGGCATCGTGGAAACCCTGGTGCACACCCACGACCTGGCCGAGGGCCTCGCACTGCCCTGGACGCCGCCCGCCGACCTGTGCGCACGCGTCCTCGCCCGGCTCTTCCCCGACGTACCCCAGGACACGGACCCGTGGCCGACGCTGCTGTGGGCCACCGGGCGCGCCGCACTCCCGGGCCGGGCGCGCCGCACCACGTGGCGCTGGTACGGCGCGCCCCGGACGTAGCCGACGCACGGGCCGGTCCTGCTCGTCGGTCCGCGGGCTCGCTCCTCGGCCCCTCTCGCTCCCGGGTTCACCCTTCCCGTCCCCCGATCGGGGGACGGGCGCCCCGCCGCTCGACCGATGTGCGTGGCGGGGCGTCGACGAAGGCTGGAACTCCTGGCGATGAAAGGGGAGTTCCGGTGCGCTGGTGGGATCGATCGGGCCGGGTCGGTGCGTACGGGGCGGCGCTCGCGTTGACGCCGTATCTGCTGATCAAGGTGTCGTGGGTGGTCGGTTCCCTCGTCGGGGTGTTGCCGATCGGCTCGGGCTTCGGGCTGACCGAGTGGGTGGTGCTCAACACGGCGACGGTGGGTATGGCGGCCATCGGGATCGCCGTCGCGCTCGCCCTCGTCCGGCCGTGGGGGATGCGGATTCCCGGCACTCCTGTGGCGTTCTGCGCGTGGGTGGGCACCGGGTTCCTGGTGCCGATGTTGCCCTACGCGGTGCTGAGTTCGGTGTGGACATCGGGCGGCGAGTCGGATTCGGGCGCCGAGGCGGGTGGGGATGCGGGCGCGGAGGCGACCGGCGGCGGCACGGGCGCGGAGGACGCGTCGATGCCGGGTTGGGAGGCGGCGCTGGTCCAGATCGGCTTCGTCGGGATGGGGCTGGGTCTGGCCCTCGCGCTGCCCGCGTACCTGTTGCGGCGTCGGCCGGACGTGTTCGCCGGACGCGTCGGTGATCGAAGCACGGCCATGGGGCCCGATCACCGTCGGGTCCCGTGGTCGGCGGTCGGCGGCGCCGTGCTCGGGGCAGTGTGGCTGTACTGGGCGATCGGCGGCACGCTGGGCGTCGCGCACCCGGAGGCACGCGACGCCCATTGGCGGATCCTGACCGGTATCTGGGGCGGTTGGGCCCTCGTGGCGGCGATCGCCGGCCGGCTGCTCGGGTGGGGCCGGCCGGCCCGGCTGCCGCGTTGGCTCCCGGCGGCCCTCGGCTGGATCGGGTCGGGCTCGCTGTTCGCGTGGAGCGGTTGGAAGTTGCCGCTCACGCTCTACGTCGCGCTCGCGCAGCCGGCCGGGACCACGCTGCCGGAGGACCTCGCGTTCGCGGCGGTCCTGCACGCGCTCGCGGTGGCGGTGGGCATCGCCATGGTGCGTGGCCTCGTGCGCACCGCCGGTACGGGCGCGGCTCCTCGAAACGGGGACCGGGGCGGGGATCGGGGCGGGGATCGGAGCGAGGTTCGGAGCGGCGGCGAGGTCGGCGCGGGGAGCGGAAAGGCGCCGGCACGACCGATAGGCAATGAGTGATCCCACGCGGGTGACTCGCCGACCGCCTCCAAGGAGGTGGCCTCCTTGATTTCCCGGTATGTGGCGTCCTCTGGCGTGACACCCGACCTGGGCCCCTCGGATGTGCCGACGGGAGCCTGCGCTCCACCCAGGAGCGGCGCGGTGGTGGGCATGGGCGGATAGTCCGCCACGGGCATCCGAGCCGCGGACCGCACCCATGGATGGTTCTCCGCCCCGCCGCCGGCGCCCTCGGGCTCCGGCGCTGCTCGCGCCTTGCGCGTCATCCGGAAGCGGAACCTGTTGAATCGATCGCCCACTGCCCGCACTCCAGTCGCGTGATCAGGTGGTTCGCGACGACGGAAGCGAGGGCCACGACCGAATCCGGGTGATCCGAGCGGTCGGACCAGCCGCGCCCGCAGGTCGCCATCCTCGTGCGCCGCGCGACTCGAATCCGGCGGCGAGAGTATCGGTATCCGCGGTGACGACGCCATGGGCGGGTCCGGTCCCGGAACCGGCAGCCCGCCCGGCGAATACGCGCAGCCCGCCCACCATCGCGGCGAGTTGCCGGGTGTGCACGGTCGGCCGCACGTCCGCACCCCGGGCACCGGACAGCGGGGCCGGTCGCGGGTCGCGGGTCGCGGGTTGATGGTCGCGCACAGCCCGCACACCCTGGCGGGGACTCGACGCAGCCTTCCACCGAGACCTAAAGCGGTGGACAACTTTCCGGTTCCACGCCAGCATCTCCGCGATGAACAACGAACCTCCCTCCACCCCCAAACGCGTCCGCTTCGTCGAGCTCGGCGCAAAAGCGCTGCGCGCGCTTGCCGACGGAGACCTCGCCGGCGGCAGCGCCGAAGCCGGGGTCCCTCTCGACGAGTACTTCGTCGGCGACCGGGCCCGCTGGATCTTCGGCTATCGCGCCGACCAGCTCGCCAAGGATCCGGCCGCCGCACCCTGGATCACCCGAGCCGCGGTGTCCGAGCCGGACGGGTCCGTCGTCGGCGACGGCGGGTTCCACGGGCCGCCGGACGAGGCCGGCATGGTCGAGATCGGCTACACCGTCGCGCCCGGGTACCGCCGCCAGGGCTACGCCCGCGCCATGCTGACGGAGCTACTCGCCAGGGCCGCCGCGGAACCCGATGTCCGGACCGTGCGGGCCACCATCAGGTCCGACAACGACGCGTCCCTCGCCACCATCGCGGGCTTCGGTTTCACGCGCGTCGGCGAACGGGGAAACGAACGCGACGGATTCGAGATCATCTTCGAGATCCCGGCGAACGCGACGCCGGCCGCGTAGCCCCCACGGCCTCGGCGGATGGGAGACCACCTCCAAGATTCCCGCGCCGAACGGCGACCAGGATCACCATGGCCGCGTTCCGACGTATCTCGGTGACACCCCTTCCATGCATCGCGCGGACGTCCGCGCCGATCCACCCCGCGGTGCTCTTCCGCCGACTTCCGGTCGTCGCTCGGAGGCCAACCCTGCGAGCACGCCGACCCCGGCGTCAGAGCACCGCGGCTGATGTTGCCTCCGGTCTTCCGGTGGTCGGTCGCCACCGGCCGTTCCGATCCTTCCCACGGGCCTTGTCGGTTGCCCGGGCGAAATCAGTCGGCGGGCTTGCCGAACCAGCGGGAGAGGTGGCCGTCCAAGTCCTGTTGATCGTCGCCGATCCAGGCGACGTGGCCGTCGGGGCGTAGCAGGACGCACGGGGCGTCCAGTGCCGCGGTGGGATCCGCGAGGTGGTCGACGCGGTCCGACCAGCCGCCGACGGTCAGGCGTTCGGTGCGGTCCAGGAGCAGGGCGCGGCCGCGATGCAGCAGACCGTAGAGGTGGCCGTGCTTCGTGTCGATGTCGCGCAGGCGGTGGCCGAGCAGGTCGGGGCCCGCACCGAAGTCGTAGCGGATGCCGATCGCGGAGATCTTCTCGATCAGATGGCGGTTCACCTCGTCGAAGTCCATCAGTTCGGTGAGCAGCCTGCGCACGGCCTGCGGGCCCGGTTCGGCGGACAGCAGTTCCATCTGGGCGCGGGTGTTGTCCAGCACGTCCTCTGCGACGGGATGGCGTTCGGCCTGATAGGTGTCCAGGAGTGTTTCCGGCGCCCAGCCGCGGATCTGTGCGGCCAGTTTCCAGCCGAGGTTGAATGCGTCCTGAACGCCCAGGTTGAGGCCTTGCCCGCCGATGGGTGGATGGATGTGTGCCGCGTCGCCGGCCAGCAACACCCGCCCGACCCGATAGCGTTCGGCCAGCCGGGTGGCATCCCCGAAGCGGGACAACCAGCGCGGGGAATGCACGCCGAAATCGGTGCCGGCGATGGTGCGCAGCTGTTGTTTGAAATCCTCGAGGGTGGGCGGTTCCGCGCGATCGCCGACCGCCGCGCCGGGGACTACGACGCGATGGATCCCTGCGCCGAAGGGCTGGATGCCGAATCGCTTGTCGGCCTTGTTGATTTCGGCCACCGCGGCGGTGATCTCCTCCTGTGGCACACCCACTTCCATCTCGCCCATCAGCGTGTCGGTTCGCGAGGGCTCGCCGGGGAAGCCGACGCCGAGCAGCTTGCGCACCGTACTGCGCGCGCCGTCACAGCCGACGAGAAAGCGCGAACGCAGCCGTTCGCCGTCGGCCAGTTCGACGGTCACACCCTCGTCGTCCTGCTCGAAATCGGCGATTGCACAACCGTGTCGGACCTGCGCGCCCAGTGCGATCGCGTGTTCTTCGAGCAGGCGGACGATGACCGGCTGTGGGATGCCCAGCAGATAGGCGTGCGCGGAATCCAGGCCCTGGGGCACGGGTTTGGTGATGGCGGCGAAGAATCCGGCAGCCGGACGTTGTCTTCCGTGTTCGAGGATGCGCTCCAGCAGTCCGCGCATTGCCATCAACTCGATACTGCGAATATGCAGACCGACGATGCGGACGAACGACACGGGCTCGGTTTCCTTCTCCACCACGAGTACCCGCACGTCGTGCAGCCGCAGTTCGGCGGCCAGCATCGCGCCGGTCGGCCCGCACCCGGCGATGATCACGTCGAACGCGAGGGGCACGCGATCGCCGCCGGAGGGCTGCGACCGGAGTCCGGGGACGTCGCCCACGGTGGAGTCGCGCTCGGCCGTATCGTTCGACGACGGCTCGGCGGTGAAATGCGTAGGTTGCATCGGTGTTGCCTTTCGGGAGTGCCTGGTTGGCGAGGCGCTCCCGGCGACACCTACATCAATCGCCCGACCCTGACGGGAAGGGGGAGCACCCACATCGCTACTGCGTTCATGGGTCTCACCTCCTCGGGTGGTGTCAAGGTCGACTGCAAGCTACAAGCCCGACTATCACCCCGTCCAATCATTTCCCGGCCACGAGATCACGACTCCGAACGGTCCCGTGCGGTGCACGCGTCGAGAGGTGCTCAGGGGCGGGACCGCGGCTGATCCGTACGAGGAAGCCCTCGGCGTCGAGGGACGCCCTCGGGGGGTGCGGCTTCGGTGGGTTCGCCGGGTGTGTCGGGCGCGTGCGAGGTCGAGGTCCAGGTCTCCTCGGGTCGGTGGTCCGGTGCGGATGGTTGCCAGGCGCGGTCTCGTTGGGCGCGCAGCAATGGAAGCGGACTGTCGTCGGTGCCGTAGAGGCGGTCGGCCGAGGCGGATCAACGTGTCGTGTCGGGCGAGCGCGACGCCACGGGCCCATGCTTCGGGGCCGTAGCCCGCGGCGGCGGCCACGCGGACGGCCGCTGCGGCACCCACGGCGATGACGATCCCGGCGATGTCCTCGGCCGGATCACCGATCACCGCGTCCGTCCAGTCGAGCACGCCACGGAGCCGACCTCCGCTGCCGACCAGGAGGTGCTCCCCCTTGAGGTCGTTGTGCAGCACCACGCGCGACGCGGGGTCGGCGCTCGGGCCACGCAGCGGCGCGCCGTCGAACTCACCGTCGGCGGTGAGCCGCGCGGCGGCGGCTGCGGCGGACGCGCGCAGTTCCGCCATCGACCTGGGCTCGGTCACCGGCAGGCCGAGCGCGATCGCGTCGGCCGGTGGGAGGTTCCGCAGACCGGCCATCGTCTCGGCCAGGTCCAGTTCGCCGCGCCGCGAGAGTGTGCGCAACTCGGCGGACACCCCGCGCAGTCGGGTGTCGACGGTGAACGCGAGGCCGTCGGCCCATTCCCCGGCCGCCACGCTCATCGGCAGCGCGACGCCGACGAAGGGACGGACGAGATCGCGCAACGCGAGTTCCCGCCGTTGACGCCGCGACGTGTCCTCGTCCCGCGCGAGCCGCAGCACCTGGTCCGTGCCGATCCACCACGAGGAATGCTCACCACCCTCGTCGATCGGCCGAACAACCCGCGCCCCGTCCCGACCGAGCACGGCGTCGACGAGCCCACGCACCACATCCTCCGTCGGCCCGAACCCGGCCGACGACACCGAATCGGACGACGAACCGAGAAACGAACCGAACAACGAACCGATCAACGAACCCGACATCCGCCGATGATGCCGGCCCCCGAAGCACCACCCAACGCATTTCCCACCCCACCCGCCGGCGCGACACCCAACCTCGGCCACCCGCCTCCCAAGGACCGCGCACCCCGTCCCGGACGCCCCGCCGGCACTCCTTCGGTTGTGGCTGGTTGTCGTTTCTCGGAGCGGCGCTCATGGGCCGCCCTCGCCCGTTTCCGCGGCGTAGGTCGCGCCCGTGTAGGCGAGGAGGGCACGCAGGGCCGCGGCGTCGGATTGGATGCGGGTCTCGTCCTGGTGGCCGTGGTCGAGGTGGGCGAAGGGCGGCGGGTGCTCCGGTGTGGGTTCGGTGGGGTGACGTGGGATCAGATGTGCGTGCAGGTGCGGGATGTCGTTCTCCAACAGGGACACGTTGAGCTTGGGTACCGGCCGATAGTGCGCCTCGATCGCGCGCCCCGCCGAGATCACCTCGGCCATGAAGCCCGCGAGTTGACGGGGGGACAGCGCCGTCAGCCGAGCGACGTGTCCACCGGTCCACACCACCACGATGTATCCACGCACCCGGCCGGCGCGCCACAGGTACGCGTTGCCGTACACACCGCGCTTGAGCAACAATCCCCACCCGATGTCGGGTGCGGTGAAATCCTTGCGGCACATCGGACAGCTCGCCTTCGGGTCCGGATGTGCGTACCGTTCCGGCCACGTCGACGCGGCGAACGGGCGGGGTCCGGGTACCTGGGAACCACACACGACGGCCTCCAACTCGAACGGGGACAAGAGCCTCTCGCGGCTCCGCGTTCGATGGGAGAAACGACCGCCGCCGAACGCACGTCACGCCTCGGTCATGCCTGTGACCCGCCCGCAGCACGCCTGGGACACACCCGCGACGGGCCCGCGAAGGCACCGGTCGGCCGGCTTTCCGCACCCCATCCGGGCCGGCCGCAGTCACCCTCTCCCGGATGCGTTCCGACGTGCGACCGACTCGTGGAGGGATCACCCACACGAGTGAACCACCGAGCCGAACGACGAGGCCGAACGACGAGGCCGACCCACGAAGCCGTCCGGCGAGCCCACACACCCGAGCGCTCCTCCCCCGCCCCCCGACCCCACTACGCTGAACTGCTCGGCAGGCCAAGGGGGATGGATGCGTGTGCAGTTCGTCGGCGAGCCGGCGACCCGAGACGGAGCGACGTGAGTGGCACGAGCGCCGGGCCGCACGACCCGCAGGGATCGCGCGTGGTCCTGGTCGGCGCGTACGACTTCGAGCATCTCGCGCCGCTCCCGGCCGTGGCCCGAAACCTGGTGCGTTTACGGGAGTTGCTGACCGATCCGCGGGTGTGGGGCCTGCCCGCGCGAAACTGCGTGGTGATCGAGCAGCCCGAGCACCGGGACCAGGTCCTCGACGCGCTGAGCGCGGCCGGCGCCGCGACCGACCTGGTACTCCTGTACTACGCCGGTCACGGCCTGATCTCGCCGGACACCGAGGACCTGCTCCTGTCCCTCCCCCGGTGCCGACCCGACCGGGCGTACACCGCGCTGCCCTTCCAGGACGTCCGCCACGTGCTGCGCTCGGCCCGTCGAGTCCCCGCCAAGGCCGTACTCCTGGACTGCTGTTTCGCCGGCCGAGCCCTCGCCGGCGCGATGGGATCGGACGCGACAGGACCCGACGCCATGGGGTCCGACGCCGTGGGGTCCGACGCGATGAGTCCGGACACGACCGACCCGAGATCGCGACCTCCGAGCCCGAGCGCCCCGCACGTGCCCCAAGACGGCCGACTCGCCGAGATGTCCCGCGTGGAAGGCACCTACGTCCTCGCCGCGGCCTCCGCCACCCGACAAGCGGTCGCACCCATCGGCGGCCGATACACCGCCTTCACCGGTCGGTTGATCGACATCCTGGAACACGGCGTCCCCGGTGGCCCGAAGGCATTGGATCTGGCCACCGTACACACCCACCTGCACCGCGTCCTGCCCGAACTGGGCTTCCCACCACCGCAACAGCGCATCGACGACCACGGCGCGCGCATCGTCCTCGGCTGGAACCGGCATCCCTCGGCCGTCGACACCACACCCTCATTATCCCCGCACCTAAGGGAGTTGCTGCACGCCCAGACCGTCGCTGCGCGCAACTTCACCTATCGCCTGTACGACGCGCCGCTCGACGGCCTGGCCACCGTGTACGTCCGCCAACAGGCGCGCGGCGCGCCGACCACGAAACCGGCCGAGCCACGCGAGGAGTTCCGCGACCACGAGCGGCACCCGCACCGGCACCGACACGACGAGGAGCGGCGCAAGCGGCACTTCGTGCCCGTGGACTCGACCATGGAGTCGACGGTGCAACCGGTGGCCCCCGCGCGCGCCGCCGAGGAGACCCTCGACCTGCACCGCCACGTCCTGATCACCGGCGGCGCGGGCCAGGGCAAGTCCACGCTGAGCCTGCAACTGGCCGCGTCCCTGTCCACCACCTACCAAGCTCGATCGGGCCAAGACGCCTACCCCGAACGCCTGTTGCCGCTCCGCGTCACTGCCGGGCGCCTCGCCGCCGACCGCGGCGCGCTCGTCCCCCGCCTGGTCCGCATCCTCTCCGCCGAACTGGCCCCGCATCTGGACCACCCCCTCCCAAACGACCTGCTCGACCACCTGCCCGAGGGCACCACGTGCCTGCTGATCGTCGACGGTCTCGACGAGATCACCGATCCCGAGCGGCGGCGCGGCCTGGTCGCCGAGTTGGCCGGCCGGGTCCGCAATCCGGACGGGCGGTTCCGACTGCTGATCACCACCCGCCCGTTGCCCAACGACGAACTGGCCCCGCTCCAGCACGCGGCGACCGGGACGTACACGCTGGAACCGTTCGACCGCGAGCAGTTGCGCGAATTCGCCCACCGCTGGTTCCACGACCACGCGGACGGGCCGGAGTTGGCCGACGGCTTCCTGCGACACACCGAGGCGGCCGGGATCCGCGACCTGGTCCGGGTCCCGCTCCTGGCCACCGTCGCCGCGCTCGTCTACCGCAAGCAACCCGGCACCCCGCTGCCCGGGAGTCGATTCACCCTCTACTGCGACTACTTCACGCTGCTGGCCGACGCGCACCTGGAGGAGGTACACGAGCAGCAACAAACCGTCCTGCACCGCTGGCTGCCACGCTCGGCCGCCCACCGGGCAAGCGTGGCCTTCCTGTTCGAACACCGGGACGAACTCGTGGAGCACCTGGCCGTCACCGTGGTCACCGACCCGGCCGCCGCCACCCGAACCCTCCTGGACCTCGCCCTCGACCGGCTCGACGAACACGGCTGCCGACCCACCCGCCGCGGCGTCCCGGAATGGAGCAGCCTGGTCACCTCGGTCCTCGGCACGGCCGGCGTCTTCACCCACCACGCCGACTTCCTGCGCTTCACCCACTACAGCTTCGCCGAACACATCGCGGCGAGCGCCCGCGCGAACGAGTTGCCCAGGCACTTCGACGCCGCCGAGGCCGACTGGGCGTACGTCGTGCATCGCGCGATCGACGGTGACCTGTTCGCCCACGCCGTGCTCGCCCACCACGCCCATCTGCATGGCACGGGGGACACGATCCTGGGCTGGTTGAATCGGGGCACCGGCGACTACACGGCGCTCGCCGGGGTGTTGCTCGCCGGCGGGATTCCGGCCTCGGCAGCACATACCGACTCGTTCGTGGCGCACCTGCTGTTGACGCTGTCCAACGAGGACAGGCCGAAGTCCTTGCAACACGCCATCCGGGACGCCGCGATCCTGGCCCCGCAGCCGAGCGTCCGCGCCGCGCTCGAGGAGTACGTGGGCGGTTGCCACCGCCGCGACGACCTGCGCGTGGAAATCGCGCAGGCGCTCGCCATCCACGATCCCGATGCCGCGCTCGGCATCCTGCGCGGCGTGCTGAGCGCCGAGAGCGGTCCTTCGGCGACCCGCGTCGCGGCGATCCGCGCACTCGCCGACCTCGGACCACAACACGCGGGCGAGGTCGCCGACCTCACGCGCGCCGTGCTGTCCTGCGACCGCGCTCCCGCCCACGTACGCGCGGACGCGGCGTCGATCCGCGTCCGGCTGGGCGGGGAACACACGGCGCCGGGTGTCGAGGCCCTGGTGGCGATTCTCACCGCCGAGGACGCCGACATCGACGATCGCGGGCAGGCCGCCCTGGCGTTGCGCGAGATCGACCGGGCGTTCATCCCCCAGGCCACCCGGGCGCTCCGCGCGATCTGCGCCGCCTCGGACGCCTCCGGCAGCGATCGACGGAGAGGCGCACCGCGGTTGGTCGAACTCGATCCCGGTCTGCTCCCGGTCGCCCGAGCGGCGTTGCGGTCGGAGTTCACCGCACCGCACGCCCATCCCTACGACCGCTACCAGGCCGCGCTGATCCTGGCCGAGCTGAGCCCCGACCTCGTACCGGAGGCCGTGCGGATCCTGCGCGCGGAACTCGTCGCCCCCGACTCCACGGCCGGCACCAAGGAGGAATGCGCGGCGGCGTTGGCCAAGGTCGCCCCGGAATACGCGGTCGAGGCCGTCGTCGCCCTGCGTCGACTCCTCGTCGCGCCGAACACCAGTCTCTTCAACCGCTGTTCCATCAACGAAACGCTGGCCCGGATCGACCCGAAGTACATCGTCGAGGCCGCCGCCGCACTGCGTGCGATGGCGAACGACCCGAAGACGCATCCCTCATGGCGCAATCGCGCCGCCGTGAGGCTTGCCAATCTGGGTCCCGACCACGTCGCGGAGGCCGCCCGGGTCCTGCGCGCCACGCTCGACGCACCCGACGCGGACGCCGGTGACCGATACACCGCGGCAACCAACCTGGCCGACCTGGGGCCCGGCCACGTCCCGGCGGCGATGGCCGCGCTGCGTGCCGTGCTGGCGGCCTCGGATACGAACGCCTTCATGGGGGTCGCGGCCGCCCGCGCGCTCGTCCGGCTCGGGGCGGGAGATCCGGTCGAGACCATCGAGGTACTACACCGATCGCGGGACGATCCCGGCTCCGACCACGGCGTACGCACCAGGGCCGCGCAGGCGCTGGCCCACCTCTCGGCCGAGTGGACCACCGCGTCCGCGGCCACGCTTCGATCGATCATCGCCGATCCCGATGTCCGGCACGGCGTACGATTCGGCGCCGCACAGGCCCTGCAGGGACTCGGTGTCGAGTACGAGTCCGAGGTGTGCACGATCCTGCGCGCCTTCATCGAAGCACCGGATGTCGGTGCGGAGCTGAAGGGGGAGGCCGCACGCTGTCTTTCCTTCCAAGGAAGGCACTTCACGGGTGAGGCGGCCGAGGCGTTCCGAGCCGCTCTCGCCGCGCCCGACGGCACCGCCTTGGAATGCGCGCGAACGGCCATCGCCATGTCCCATCTGGGCCGGGAATACCGGGACGAAGTCGCCGCCACACTTCGGTCGATCGCCGACTCGGCCGGGGCGAACGCGCGGGAGCGGGTGTCGGCGGCCGGTGCACTGGATTACCTGGGACAGGGATACGTCGAGGAAGCCGCGACGCGGCTGCGTGCCCTGGCCACCTCGCCCGGAACGGATCCGCGCGCCCGGACAGGCGCCGCGAGCCGCCTCGGCGACCTCGGTGACGGGTACGCTCCCGATGCCGTGTCCCTCCTCCGGACCATGATCGACGAAACGCGTGCCGCCGTCGGCGCCCGCATCGACGCCGCACAGACGCTGGCCCTGGTCGGCCCGGGATACCTCGACGAGGCCGCGCGCGTACTCGAAGCCATCGTCACCGCACGCGACAGACCCGCGAAGGAACGCCTGGACGCGGCCCGCGTGCTCCTGACCGTGCATGCCGGCCACACCACCGACGTCGCCGACATCCTTCGCTCGATCCTGGCCGTCCGCGCCGAAACGCCCGCCGTCCGCACGCTCGCGGCCCGCACCCTCGGCGAACTCGGCCCGGGCTACGTCGCCGAGGGCGCCGAGCACCTGCGCGCCCTGATCGCCGCCCCCGACTTCCCACCTTGCGCACGCGGTGTCGCGGCGGAATGTCTGGCGGAGCTGGGGCAGGGCTACCGGACCGAGGGCATCGTCGCGCTGCACGACCTGCTCCACTCCGCCGAGGCCGGCGCCGCCGACCGCGTGGACATCGCCCGACGGCTGGGCCTCCTGAGCCCCCGCCACCTCCGGGAAGCCGCCGAGGTCGTCCGCGCCGCCCTGTCCCGGGCCGACATGAGCCGGTACGCCCGCACCCGCGCGGCCCGGCAGCTCGGTGAGCTCAGCGCCAGGTTCATCGACGACGCGGCAGCCGAACTGCGCTCCCTCCTGGCCGACCCCGCCGCGACCCCCGCCGCGACCAGGCGGACCGCGACCGCGCTCGGCATGCTCGGCCCGCACCTGCGAGCGGAGGCGGCCGAAGTGCTGCGGGGCCTGCCGGCGGGCGGTGCGGGTTCCGACGCGAGCACAGCCGCCCCCGACACCTACGCCCGCCGCGCCGTCGCACGCGTCCTGCGCAACTTCGGCCAGGGATACGCGCTGCCCCACCGGCTCCCGCCGACGGCCGACCCGATGACGCGCAACGCTTTCGATCGATAGCCCCGGAGAAGGGGGCATGATGGCTGGTCGCGCGCACACCCACGCGCCACCC
Source organism: Embleya sp. NPDC001921 (assembly GCF_053594475.1). NCBI lineage: Bacteria > Bacillati > Actinomycetota > Actinomycetes > Kitasatosporales > Streptomycetaceae > Embleya > Embleya sp. NPDC001921. The sequence goes on along the minus strand of NZ_JBSFEO010000003.1, from coordinate 234,896 downwards.
ACCACCGATCGAAGGCGAGCACCATGCCCACCGAACGCCCCGCCCCGCCCGTGATCGCCGACGAGCGCGAGATGATCCGCGCCTTCCTCGACTACCACCGGGCCACGCTCGCGATGAAGTGCGACGACCTCTCCGACGAGGACCTGCGCCGCCGGTCCATGCCGCCCTCGACGCTCTCCCTGCTCGGCCTGGTCCGGCACATGGCCGAGGTGGAACGGGCCTGGTTCCGCCGGGTGATCAACGGCGAGGACATCCCGCTGGTGTGGTCGGACCGGGGCGACTTCCAGGTGGCCTACGACGCGAGTACGTCCACCCGCGCGGAAGCCTTCACCGCCTGGGAGACCGAGATCGAGCACGCGCGCCGGATCGAGACCGCCGCCGAGTCCCTCGACGTCACCGGCCACAACGCCAAATCCGGCGAGGACGTGTCGCTGCGTCTGGTCATGTTCCACCTGATCCACGAATACGCCCGGCACAACGGCCATGCCGACCTCCTCCGCGAGGGCATCGACGGCACGGTCGGCCCCTGACCCACCGGCCGACGACGGCCGGCTCCCCTCGGCGGCGGCCGGATCCGTGTCCCGCACACGGATTCCGACCGCCGCCGAGTCGTACCCGGCTGCCCGAACCGGGGGCACCCCCGTGCCGGGAAGGGGGACAGGACACTCCACGCCCGGGAGGGGGGCACCCCGTGCCGGCGAGGGGGACACTCCACGCCGGGAAGGGGGACACTTCGCGCCGACCAGGGGACCATCCGCGACAGATCCCGGATCGGCATTGCGATTGACCGCCCGGATATGCTCCGGCAGTGATCGACTACACGGTTTCCTCACACATGGCGCGCGTGGTGCGGGATGCCGCCCTGCGGGCCGGGGTGGCCCGGAGCGAACTCGCGTTTCTGCCGGGCTTCGAACCGGAGACGCTGGCGGACCCGCTGCTGCGGGTACCCACCGCGAGCCTGATCCGGGTATGGGAACTGATCACGCACGCCGGCCCGACGGGTGCCGGCATCCGGGCCGCGGAGACGGCCGCACAGGGGCGGCTGCACGTGTGGGACTACCTGTTCACCACCGCCGGTACGTTCGCCGACGGCTGCCGCGACGCCGCCCGCTACCTCCCCACCATGACCGACCCCGGGGTCGACATGACGGTGGTCGAGGACGACCGACGGCTGACCATCACCTACGGCATCGCGAAGTACTCACCGGCGGCGGTGACCGCGATCGACGAGTTCGCGATGGCGCTCATGCTCAGGCGGGCGCGGGACGCGAGGGGGCCGTCGGTGGTCCCGGTGCACGTCGCCCTCGCGCACGAGGCGCCCAAGGATCACCGGCACCTGATCGAGGCGTTCGGTACGCGGGCCATCGACTTCGGCGCCCGCGCGAACTCGATGACCTTCCTCGACCTGGACGCACAACCGCGCCGCCCGCCCGGCCCGGACGACGAACTCGCGCTGATCCTGCGCCGGTACGCGGACAACCTGCTGGAGAACGCCCGACCCGCGGCGGGCTGGCACGGCACGTTCCGATCCGTGGTCGCCGGCGCGCTGGGCGAGGAGCTCAGCCTGGAACTGGTCGCGCAGCGCATGACGATGAGCCCGCGCACCCTGCAGCGCCGGCTGAGCGACCTGGAGACCACCTGGCGCGACGAGATCGAGTCCGTGCGCCACGAGCGCGCCGCCGCGCTGCTGCGCGAGACCGAACTGCCGGTGCAATCGATAGCCGGCCGGCTGGGCTACACCGACGCCCGCGCCCTGCGCCGCGCCTTCCAACGCTGGACCGGCCAAACCCCGGACGCCTACCGCCGCACCGCGGTCCCCGGCACCTGACGCGTCACCCCACGCCCGCACCACGACCGACCGCCCGTGGCGGCGCGCGTCGCCCGAACCCGATAGGCGGGTCCGGCACGGCGGCTGGTCTCAAAACTCCGTGGTGGCCCGAGGTCGCGTGGCGTCGGGGTGCCGGCCGGGGTCGTCGGGGTCCTCGTGGTGCTTCGGCCACGTGATCGCGTAGTGCTTCAGGTCGGCGTCCTCCTTGGTGAGCCGCATGCCGACGGCCGCCATCACCCGCTGGGACGCGATGTTGTCCGACGCGGTGTCACCCAGCACGCGGGTGGCGCCCGCCGCCCGGGCGAAGCGCAGGAGTTCGCGCAGGGCCTCGGTCGCGTAGCCGTGGCCCCGGGCGTCCGGGATCAGGCCGTAGCCGATGGTGACCGTCCCGTCGGCGTCCGGCGCCCCGTGAAAACCGAGCCCACCGACGGCCCGCCCGTCCTCCCGGCGCCGGATCTCGTAATTGCCGAACACACCCGGATCGCCGCTGCCCGCGCACGTGTCCAGGAAGCGTCGGCCTCCGACCACATCGCCCCGCGTCGGATACCCCGGCGCCCAGAGCGCGTCCTCACCGGGGGTGCCGGCCACCACGCGCTCCACCTCCGCGACGGTCAGTGGATGCAGCACCAGGCGCTCGGTTTCGAGATCTTCCATGGGAGCCTGGGGTATCACGGCGAACGTGCGAACCGCACGCGAATATCCTCGGACCGCCGGGCCGTGACCCCCGTGCAGCCGCCGTGACCCCCGTGCGGCCGTCACCCCTTGTGCGCCGCCAGGACCTGGATGCCGCGTGGTCCGGGTTCGTTGTGTTCGACCTTCAGGCCGACGTCGTCGCAGCGGTCGGCAAGCCAGGTCGACGCGATCCGGAGCTTGGGGTAGCTGCCGACGTGCTGGGTCCAGGTGCTGCCGTCGTGGATGTGCAGCAGGTCGTGAACCAGGACCGTGTCCTCGTCCGGGTACTCCAGGAAGCACGTGAACACCCGGTCACGGGTGCTGCGTACCGGGATGAACCGGTCGATACCGTGCAGGGTTTCGGTGAGGTCGCGGTAGGTGACGACGAGCCGGCCGCCGGGTGCGAGAGCCCGGGCGACGTCCGCGAGCAGCGCGCTCACGTCGTCCTTCGTGGGCAGGTGGGTGAGGGTGTCGCCCATGCACACCACGGCCGCGACCTCCTCCGGCGCGACCAGCCCCGGCAGGACGGTGCGGATGTCCGCGTGCACCGGCTCGATCGCCGGCAGATCGGCGGCGTGTCCGGCGAGTTCGTCCAGCAGTGTTCGGCTCGTGTCGACCGCGAGGACCCGGTCGAAGCCCAGTCCGGCCAGGGCCAGGCTCTGATTGCCCGGCCCGCAGCCCAGATCCACCGAGGTCGCGGACGTCTCGGTCGGGGCGACACCCAACCCGGTGAGCAACTCGGCCTGCCGAGCCACGATCGGCGCCAGGTCGCCGCCCAGCATCCAGGTGTAGTTCTCGGCGAGGAGTCGCTCGTAGTGCTCGGCGGCGGCGCGGGTCATCCGGGTACTCCTGTCGGCAGGAACATCTTGCTAGGCCGTCGCGACGAGTGACGCGCGGGTGGGCACGGACCGTGCCGCGGCAGCCGGCAGGGCCACCGTGACGATGGCCGACCAGGCGGGAAGCACGACCCGGGCCGGGGCCGGCACCGGAACCGCGACGACGGCGGGAACGGCGACGGCGGGCGCGGCGACGGCGGTCGGAACGGAAACGGCCACCGTCGTCGGCGCGCCCTTCGCGACGCCCGGGGCACTCGCCTCCTTGCCCGTCACGACGAACCGCAGGAACAGGAAGCGGGCGATCCCGGCCGCGCCGGAGGCGGTCAGGTACACCGCCTGCTCCTTGAGCACCCCCGGAGTCGACTGCACCGCGTGCAGCGCGAGCATCGCGCCGGTGGTGAACAGGTAGGAGACCGCGGCCGACAGCGCCGACTGGACGTGGACCCGGCCGCGGGCCCGACCCGCGCCGAAGGTGAACCGGCTGTGCAACTCGGTGGCCAGCAGCGTGAAGACCACGGTGACCACGGCGTTGGCGACGGCGATCGACAGGTGATCGGACAGGGCCACGAGCGCGGCGCTCGACGCCAGTCCGGTACCACCGCCGAAGAAGACGAAGCGCATGAACGCGGCTACTGTCCCCGACCTGGTTGCGGCGCTCATGGTGTCCCCGATTTCTCATCTTCGACTCTGCGACCCTGCGGCCGAATCCTCGTCTTCGTCAGAATCTAGGGGCGATCAACAGGTTGCGAATCAGTCGTGTGTAGGTACTGCCGTTACTGCTTTGGGAGGACCCGCCCCTAGGGGTACTACTCCCGACGGCGCACGAACAGGAGGACGAAAGTACGCCCTCGCGCCTACCCCGACGGATACGTACGCCTATGGGAAGCGTTGCGCCTCAGGGTTCGGGTCGGGGACGCCGCCGACCGAACGCAGCGCGCGCGGACGCGACATGCTCGGCCGCTCAGCCCTCCGCGTCCGCCCCGCCGCCGCCGTAGGGGCGCGTGATGATCTCCAGGTAGTGGCCGCTCGGGTCGAGGAAGTAGGCGCCCCGACCACCGTCGTGCCGGTTGATCGCGTCCGGTTCGCTCAGTCGCGGATCGGCGTGGTAGCGGACGCCGGCGGCGAGCAGTCGTTCGAAGATCGTGTCGAACTCGGCCTCGGAGACCAGGAACGCGTAGTGCTGCGGGGAGATCGTCTCGGGGTCGACGGTCGCGAAGTCCAATGTCACGCCGTTGGCGACGGTGACCGGCAGAAAGGGCCCCAGTGGTGAGCCGACTTCGAGGCCGAGGATCCCGGCGGTGAACTCGGCGGAGATCCGCCGGTCACGGGACAGGACGATGGTGTGGTTCAAGCGAATGGACACGGTGGCATGCCTCCAAGGCATTACCCCGGCACCTCGTGCGCCGCACCCGATCGGTGCCGACGTTCGATGCCGCGCACGATCCTCGATCGACCGCGGGCGGAGTGTCAAGCCCGAGGGGACGGCGGGGGTTCGGGGACGTCCGGGCACTCGCGTCGGCCGCGTCGCCCCAATTGACCACACCGATCCGCCGGTGTGCAGAATTGGCCGACGAAACGATCGCCGGCACTCGATCCCCGGGCACTCGATCGACCACACCCGAACAGGAACGAGGAGCATGGCATGCCCTTGAGCGACCTGCCGTTGGCGGAATTGGAAGGCTTTCGACCGATCCGCGCCGAGCCGGATGATTTCGACGCTTTCTGGGCGCGTACGCTCGCCGAGGCCGCCGCGCACCCGCTCGACCCGACCTTCGCGCCCGAGGCCGGCCCGCTGACCGCGGTGGACGTCCTCGACGTGTCCTTCGCCGGGTACGCCGGTCAGCGCGTGCACGCCTGGCTGGTCCTGCCCGCCCACCGCGACGGCCCGCTGCCGTGCGTGGTCGAGTTCCCCGGATACGGTGGCGGGCGCGGCCTCCCGCACGAGCAACTCCTGTACGCCGCAGCCGGGTTCGCGCATCTCGTGGTGGACGTGCGCGGCCAGGGCAGCGTGTGGCGCAGCGGCGGCACCGGCGACGACGCCCCGGCGGGCGGTGGCCCCACCCACCCGGGTTTCATGACCCGCGGCATCACCGATCCGGACCTGTACTTCTACCGCCGCGTGTTCGTGGACGCGGTCCGCGCCGTCGCGACGGCCCGCAGCCACCCGGCCGTCGACCCGACCCGGATCGCGATGGTCGGCGAGAGCCAGGGCGGCGGCATCGCGCTCGCGATGTCCGGCCTGATTCCCGACCTGACCGCCGTGGTGGCCGAGGTGCCGTTCCTGTGCCAATTTCGCCGCGGCGCCGAGATCGCCACGACCGGCCCGTTCGGCGAACTCACCCGCTACCTCGCGGCGCACCGCGACCACGTCGACGCGGCGTTCCGTACGCTCGGCTACTTCGACGCGGTCAACCACGTCGCCCGCGCGACCGCGCCGGCCCTGTTCAGCGTGGCCCTGATGGACACCACCTGTCCCCCGTCCACGGTGTTCGCCGCCTACAACCACTACCCGGCGGCGAAGCGCATGGAGGTCTATCCGTTCAACGGCCACGAGGGCGGTGGCGCCTTCCAGGACGGCCTGCGCCTGTCCTGGCTCCGCACCGCTCTCCGGGCCTGACGGCCGATCAGGTGCCTTGCGGGGCGCGCCCGTCGCCTGCCGCGGACCGCGCCCCGAACCGACCGCGAGCCGGTGAGGGGCCGGTGAGGGGCCGATGGGGAGCCGGTCGGGAACCGACCCCGACCGGCGCACGAAGCCCGCTCAGAGCGCGAGATGCATGATGTGCAGCCCGACGTATCCGTGCTCGGGATGCCGAAAGCCCTCCGGCAGCGTCCCGATCACCTCGAAGCCGAGGTTGCGGTAGAGCCGTACCGCGTTCACGTTCGTCTCGACGACCGCGTTGAACTGCATCGCCCGATACCCCTCGGCCCGGGCCCACGCGATCGAGTACTCGCACAACGCCCGGCCGACGCCCCGGCCCGAGCGTGCGGGATCGACCATGTAGCTCGCACTGGCGATGTGCGAACCGTTGCCCATGTGGTTGCGATTCATCTTCGCCGTACCGAGAATCGCCCCGTCCTCGTCGACCGCCACCACGGTCCGAAACGGCGCGGCCAGGAGCCACCACTCGCGGGCCTCGTCCACACCGAGATCGAGCGGGTAGGTGAACGTCTCACCGGCGGCGACGATCTCGTGGAAGAACGGCCAGATGCCCGCCCAGTCGGCCGCGCCTGCTTCCCTGATCAACATCGCCCCAGCATGCCGGGACGGCAACCTCCGCGCCAGGCGGTTTCCTGTGGACCGAGGTGACGATCACCGTGCCCGGGCACTGTTCGCGGGTCGGCACCCGGGTCTACGCTGCGACGCATGATGCGTCAGGGGCGTACGTCTCCGCGAGGGCCGTCGACGCCGGACAACCCGGGGCGTCCGCCCGGGCCCAGGTCGCCGGACAAGAACCCGCCGGCGCCGCCGGAGCATCCGCCGCCGCCGGCGCCCTGACGTGGCGATCGCCCACGTGGCGTGGGATCGACTTCCGGTGCGGGTGCGCGAGGCGGTGCGCGGCCGGCTGGGCGCGCAACCCGCGGTGGCGGACACCGTGGGCGGCGCGAACTGCGGCGCCTCGGCGCTGTTGACGCTTCCCGACGGGCGGACCGTCTTCGTCAAGGCACAGCGCGAGCGCGAACGCGTGCCCGCTCCCGTGCTCGTCGGCGCCCCCGCCGGCGAGGTGTCCGGATGGTGGGGATCACATTGGGAGCCGGTCGACGAACTCGACCAGGAGGAACGGGTGAACGCGTTCCTTCCCGCGAGCGCTCCGCGTGTGTTGTGGCGGCTGGAGGTCGCGGGGTGGCACCTGTTGGCGTTCGAGGGCGTCGACGGTCGGCATGCGGACTACGCTCCCGGGTCGCCGGACCTGGCCCTGGTGGTGGACGCGCTCGCCGAGTTGGGCGGGTGCCCGGTGCCGGGACTGCGGTTGCCGAGCGCGTGGGATCGCTGGGGGTACTGGTGCAACCCGACCCAACGGCACCTGCTGACCGGGACGTGCCTGCTGCACACCGATCCGGCGGCCTGCAACGTGCTCGTCGACGGCGCCCGGGCCCGCCTGGTCGACTGGGCCTGGCCCGCGCTCGGCCCGGCGTGGATCGACGCGGCCTTATGGGGCCTGCGCCTGGTCTCCGCCGGTGGCCACACTCCCGAACAGGCCCGCGCCTGGGTGTCCCGGGCCCCGGGATGGCGCGACGCGACCCCGGACGGCGTACGCGCCTTCACGCTGGCCGAGGCCCGCCGCTGGGACGAGGAAGCGGCCGACGGCGTCTGGGGCGCGGAAGCCCTCGCCCACGCCGCCCACGCCTGGGCGAGCCTGTGGGCCTAGGGCGTGTCTTCAATCCCCCGCCGGGCGTTCACGCGCCGCTTTCACCACGTGCCGTCGACATGCGCGCCGGCGGTGGCGCCGCTCCCGCTACCTGCCCTCGACGTACGCGCCGACCGTGAATCCCGCCGGCAGCGTTCCCGCGCCGATCGTCGCGGCCAGTTGTCGGGCCTCGGCCTCGTTGTAGGTCCCGTTGATCACCGCGGCGCCCGGGATCGCGGACTGCACGGTCGGTGCGATCAGCAGTCGGCCGTCGCAGACGATCGCGATCCGGTTGGTGGGCAGTCGGCCGCCGGCGGCCTCGGAGGTGACCCGGGTGAAGGCGTCCTGGCCCTTGGCCGTCCACTCGATCTCCACGTCCCAGCTCGGCGAGCCGTTCCGGGGCGGTTGGGCCTCGGCCCCGGAAACGTCGGTGCCGGTGATCACGGCGGGCGCCAGGACGTACTTCTCCATCGACTTGGCGTCGCAGGCCACCAGTTGCGAGCCGGGTACGTCCGCCCGAGGCGTCGCCGGGTCCGCGCACTCGGGTGGACCCGCGGGCGCCGACGCTCCCGGCTGCCCGGGTGCGGTCGCCTGGAACGGCGTCGCGCTGGTCACCGAACGCACCGTCAGTTGCCCGGTTCGGGCGATCGCCGCGATCCGCTGCTTCGTCTCGGCGCCGTACTCGGTCAGCGAGACCCGCAGCACCAACGTGCCGTCCCGCACCGTCACGTCCTTCACCGACAGGCCGCTCGTCGCCGCGCGTTTGCGCATGATGTCCGCCGAGGCGGACAACTGCCGTGCGTCCAACGGACCTTCCGGGGTCAATGTGACATCGGCGAAGTCCCGGCCGAGCACCCCGTCGACGGAATCGGACCGGTCGCCGTCCTTGAACCGGACCGGGTCGTCCGATGAACAGCCCGCCGCGGTCAGCAATACGGCCGCCGCGGCCGTCGCGAGGAAGGTTCGGGCGAGTCGGGTGCGCGAGGGCTCAGTCACCCGCCCCACGATGCCGGCTCGCTGATCGGCGCGGGGCGGAGATCGGCCGGCACTTCACCCGGGACCGCCGCGCATCCCGCCGAACGGGTCGAGCCGCTCCCGGTGCACTCGGCCCCGCCCGCGGCCGGCCGCCGCGGCAACCCCCGGCAGGCCCCGACTTCGTGGTCCCGACCGCCTCGTACGGGCCCGCCTTGCGGATGTCGACCAAGGGATGATCCGTCCCGAAAAGGGCAGTGGCACGGGGTGTGGTCGTGGCCGGTCCGCGCCGAGCGGCCGCGTGAGCCGAGTCGACGCGCAAGGAGACAGCCGTGCTGGACAACCGCAACCTTCGTGAGCTGATCCGCCGGTGGCGGGCCACCCCGCAGACCACCGTCGCCCTGTTCGACGAGGCAGACAACGCGATCCGGGCGACCATCGCGACCAAGGAACGGGTGTTGTATCCGGCGGTCCGGGACGCCGACGTGCACCGCAGCGGACATGTCGACGACGCCATCGCGCAGGCGCGCCGGATCGAGGGCTTCCTGGACTCGGCCGAGCGGCTCGGCCCGGACGGCCCGGGCTTCCAGGACGAGGCGCAGGACGCCGCGTCCGCGATGGACGGCCTGCTGGTCCACGAGCAACGCGACCTGCTGCCCGCCCTGGAGCACCTCTCCCCGGAGGAGCGCGACCGCCTCGACCGCGACTACGGGAGCACGTGGGTGGACGTCTCGGCCAGGATCACCGCCGCCCGCGCCGCCCGCCGAAACCAACCCGGCGGCGCGGCCGACACGACCTACTGACCCGTACACCCGAGGCACCGCGCCCGCCCGGTCCGCCGCGCCCGCCGCCGGCCCCTCCCCGGCCCACTCCCGCTCCACCGGCCGGCGGCGCGACCGGCCGCCGCCCCGCCCTCGACGCGTACCGCCCGCAAATCCCCGCGCACGTTCGCGACCGGCCCACTACCCTCTGCGGCGTGAACCATCGTGAGCGCAAACGACTGTCGAGGCTGCTCGTGGGCGCGGCCGGCCTGGGCCGCCTCGCCGAGACGGCCGCGGCACTTCGGGCCGGGGCCGATCCCGAACAGCCGGACCAGTACGGGACCACGCCGTTGTACGCGGCCTCGGTCCACGGGGCCGCGGACGTGGTCGCACTCCTGTTGCGGGCCGGCGCGGCCCCCGACACCGAGAGCGGATCCGGCTCCGAGGGCACCCCGCTGTGCGCGGCGGCCTGCTGGGGCCACACCGAGACCGTCCGCGAACTGCTCGCACACGGCGCCGATCCCCATCTGCGCGAGGACCACGGCACGGGTCACGCCCCGATCGACTGGGCGATGCGGGGCCCCTATCCGGAAACCGTGGCCGCGCTCCTGGCCGCCGGCGCATCGCCGCCCCGAACCGGCTGACGTCGCGCCCTACCCGGGTCGGCCCACGGGAAGACCCGCCCCCACCGAGCCCCCGGGCCTCCGTCCCCGCCGCCACCTGCGTCGCGACGTCGACCAGCCGCGCGAGCCACGGGTTCGGGACGTCATCCGGCCGATCCGGGAAACCGCCGCGAACGACAACACGATGTTCCGACCCGAGCCGAGCCGAACCGAACCGCAGGTCCGGGCTCACAACGCGATCGCACGATAGGCCAACGCCGCGTCGACGATCTCCTCGGCGGACTCGGGGGCGCCCTCGCCCTCGGCCGACCCGCCGAAGATCCGCTCGGTCACTCTCGGACACGCCACGTTGACCGTCAACACCAGCAGGTACCAGTCGAGTTCGGCGTCGCCCGCGAGGATGCGTTCGACGATCTCGACCAGTTCCGCCCGGGTGATGTCGGCGATCCGGGGCCGGGCCGGCCGGGCCGCCTCCAGGGCGAAGTCCGCCAGGGAGCGTGATCCGTGGTACTCGACGAAGTCCGCGATCGTGTAGTCGTGTCCCGTCTCCGCCCGAAAGGCGGCCATCGCGGCCTCGGCCTCGCCCGGTCCGGCACCGCCGTCGTGCCGAATGAGCTCGCCGATCCGCTCGATCTCGGCGGCAAGCTCGGCGAGCCGCCCCGGATCGACTACCGGCGGCGACCATCGTGTCCGCATCCGCGTCCCCTTCAGCCGAGTTGCTTCTCCACCTCGGTGACCACCAGTTCGCACATCTCGTGCGTGCGCAGCGTGTCGTCGAGGTCGGGGAAGACACCCGTGCGGACCGCGTCCAGGAAGGTCAGGACCACCTGTTCGATCCCGCGTTGACGTGCGATCGGGGTCCAGTCGTCGCGCCGTCGGGTGGTCGGCAGGCCCTGGTGGTGGTCGACCACGTCGGCCAGATTGTGCACCTCGCGCGTGCCGTCCCGACCGGAAACCTCCAGGATCTCCTGGTTCGACCCGCTGCGCAGATTGAGCATGCCGACCGCGCTGAAACCGGCGCCGGACAGGTGCAGCACGAAGTGTTGCGCGAATCCGTCCACGACCCGGGCCCGCACGTCGACGTGCTCGATCTCGCCCGGGGCCAGGAAGCGCAGCGTGTCCACCACGTGGATCAGGTCGTCGAAGGTCACGGTGCGCAGCTCGCGCGCGGTGTCGACGCGGTTGCGACGGATCACGATCAGATCGCGCGGCAGTTCGCGGCTCTGCGCGTACGCCGGCACGTGCCGACGGTTGAAGCCGACCATCAGGCCGACGCCGCGTGCCCGGGCCAGGTCGATCAGGCGCGCGCTCTCGTCCAGGCTGTACGCCAGCGGCTTGTCCACGTAGGTGGGCACGCCGGCCTCGATCAGCCGGGTCACGATCTCCGGGTGGGCCGAGGTCGCCGCGTGCACGAACGCCGCGTCCAGGCCCTCGGCGAGCAGCCCGTCCAGGTCGGCGTGGCGGTGCTCCGCGGGCACCCGGTAGGTCTCCGCGACCCGGCGCAGCGTCGCCGGCGTACGGGTGTGCAGGCGCAGTTCCAGGTCCGGCAGGGTCGTGACGACGGGCAGGTACGCCTTTTCCGCGATGTCGCCCAGACCGATGACGCCGACCTTCATCGGGCCACTCCTCCCGTTGGCGCCGCCGGGCCACACGTCCGGTTCACGGCCCCGCCAGCATATGCACACCCGTTCGGGTGACCGGTCAGCGCGGAGGCGGTTGGTCGCACGCCCGGCGCTCGGCCGGGTTCGGCGCGTCGGGCCCCGGCTCGTTCCGCTCCCGGCGCTCGGCCGGGTTCGGCGTCGCGATCCCGGTCTCGTCGTGCTCGCGTACCACCGCCCGGTCGGCGTGCGTGTCGGGGACGGGGGTGCGGTGCACGGTGGGCAGTTCGCCGTGGCGGGCGAGCTCGACGACGGCGGAGTGCTCGGTGGGATCGTGTCGGACCACGACACCGTCCGCCGCCACGTAATGGTCGTCGCCGGTCACCACGACCGTGACGCCGCTGTTGGGTTCGGCGGCGACGGCCGCGGGCGCGGACGCGACGAGCACGGCGCCCGAGACGATTCCGGCGGCCAGTACGCGGCTGAGGTTGATCACGTTCGGACCAACGATCGGGGCGACCGGAGGCGACGGGCGGGCGTCGGGGTCCACCCGAACCGGCGACCGCGGCCCGCGCCCGGCGAACCACCCGGATGGCACACCCCCGAACGGCGGCCCGCTGCGGCCGAATGCCTGCGTCGCCGACCGGGTCGGCCCGAGGTCGGCTGCCGCCGGCTCCACGCGAGTTGCCCGCCCTCCCGGGCGCGGGATCGGCCCCGGATCGGGTGCGCGGCGGCTCCGGACGCGGACCCGCGGCCGTGGGCGCGGTTGCGGTCCTCGGCCGGCTCGACTCTCCTGGAATCGGGCCCTTCCCCGACCCCACCCGGCCGATCCGCCGACCCGGGCCCAGCCCACCGTCCACGTCCCGATCCACCCCGGACACGCGCCCCGACCCCGCGAGCCCGGGTTGCCGTCATGAGCGGGGACGATCCGCGAGAGTACCCGGCGCAGTCGCGTCGTCACCCTCCGGATGTCGTCCCAGGACCCGCGGCCGGGGTTCGGTGAACCCTCCCGGCCGCGGCAGCAGAGACCACCGAGAGCCAAGGGAGAGTCTCCGTGAGCGTGCCACGCACCGCGATCATCATGCCCGGCGTTGGCTCCTACGTGCCGGGCGCGCTGCGCCGGCTCCAGGATCGGCCCGTCGTCCGCGACACCCTGGCCGAGGTCGACGACGCGGTCGGCGATCGCGCCACACTGTTGCCGTCGCGCCTGCTCCTCGACCCCAAGGCGCCGGACGCCCACGAGCTGATGGATCGGCACGAGTTGTCCCTGCACCTGGCCATCTACGCCGGCGCGCTGGCCGCCTTCCGGCTGCTCGAGGGCGATTTCGGGGTGTGCCCCGACGTGCTGCTCGGGCACAGCCTGGGCGAGATGGCGGCGCTGGCGGCGGCCGGGGTGTACACGGCCGGCGACGGCGCCCGGCTGTACCTGGCCCGGGCGGCGGCCTGCACGCTCCATAGCACCGATCCCGCCGGCCTGCTCACCCTGCGCCTCGCGCCGGGGCACACGCTCGAACTGCTGTGCTCGGCCCAGTTGCCGGGCCTGGACCTGGCCTGTGACAACTCGGCCGAGCACACCGTGGTCTCCGGCCCGGACGAATCGCTGGCCACGTTCGCCGCGTTGGCCGAGCGCAAGGCCGTGGTCGCCAAGCCGTTGACCGTCCGCACGCTGTTCCACAACCGGTTGCGCGAGTCGGCGGCCGGCGAGTGGCGCCGCCTGGGGGCCGACATCGATTTCCGGACCCCGCGCTATCCGGTGCTCTCGCCGCTGCTCGGGCGCGACTACGCGGACGAGCGCGAGTTGCGCGACGGGGTGGTGGGCCAGTTGCGGCATCCGGTCCGCTATCGCACCGCGCTGACCACGTTGCGCGAGCGCGGGATCGAGGTGTTCGTGGAGGCCGGCGCCCGCGAGGTGCTGGGCCCGTTCGCGCGTACCGGCAACCCCCGGGTGCGCACCGTCGTGCCGGTCTCGGCGGGCGCCGACCTGTCCCGGGTCGGCGGCGCGCTGCGCGCGTGCGGACTGCTGCACGTGGACCTGGCCGCGCTCGCCGAGCCACCGGGCGTGCCCACCGGCTGACCGGCCCGCGCCCGCCGAGCGCGGCGCGCGAGGCGTCCCGGACCCGGCGGGTCGCGACGGTGGTGGCAGTGGTGGCGAGGAGGTACCCGGCTTGCGCAAGGACGTCGACCCGGCGGACGACGAGTTCGACGTGGGCGGGCTGCTCGGCGCGGACTCGCGTCTGTCGGTGGCCGCCCGACTGCGGCTGTTCCGCCGGGTGTTGGAGGAGACCGCCGCCCCGATCGGCATCCTCGACCCGCATCTGCGCCACGTGTACGTCAACCCGGCGCTGGCCCGGATCGACGGGCGGCCCGCGCACCAGCACGTCGGGCGCGACCTCGCCGAGGCGTTCCCCGAGCTGGAGGTGCCCCGGGAGGTGCTGCTCGCGGTACTCGCCGACGGGATCGCACGGGAGACGACCGTCACCGGCGTCACCACCGTGGCGGGCGGGCGGCAGACCCGGTGGTGGCACGCGGCCTATCACCGGCTCGACGACGAGCACGGCGTGTTCGGTGTCGTCGGCATCCTGATGGAGACCACCGCGTCCCGGCGCACCCAGCTCGCGCTGGACCAGGCGCACCGGCGGCTCGCGCTGTTGGATCGGGCCGCGCTGGAGATCGGCACCACGCTGGACACCGACACCACGTGCCGCGAGCTGGTCGACCTGCTGGTCCCGGTGCTCGCGGACGTGGTCGGCGTCGAGCTGTTGGAACCGGCCGACCCGGACCAGGAGGTCGGCCGGCCGCGTCCGGCGCCGGACACCGTGCGGCTGCGCCGGGCCGCGTGGACCTCGATCCCGCGACTGCGCCACCTGAGCGCCGTCCTGGGCCGGCCCGGCGAGCACATCGACTACCAGCCGGGGGCGGACGTGGCGCGGGTGGTGCGGACCGGGTGCACGGTGGTGGACAACCGGCCCTCGGACCAGGCGTTGCGGGCGACCGCGCCGGACGCGTCCCGGGTGGCGGTCTACCGCGCGGCGGGCATGCACTCGGCGATGATGGTGCCGCTGATCGCGCGCGGCGAGACGATCGGCACGCTCAGCCTGATCCGCGCCGGCGACTCGTCGCCGTTCACCCAGGACGACGTGGAGATGGCCCGCGACCTCGCGTACCGCGCCGCCACGTGTGTGGACAACGCGCGGCGGTACTCGCGCGAGCACAGCGTCGCGCTCGCCCTGCAGCGCGCCCTGCTGGCCCGGCCCAAGGCGCCGCACCCGGACATCGAGCTGGCCACCCGCTACCTGCCCGCCGGGCGCAGCGTGGAAGTCGGCGGCGACTGGTTCGACGCGATCGCGCTGCCGCACGGGCGCACCCTGCTCGCGGTCGGCGACGTGATGGGGCACGGCGTGCAGGCCGCGGTGGACATGAGCCATTACCGGGCACTGCTGCGGGTGTTGGCGGCCGGCGGGCTCTCTCCCGAGGAGATCCTGACGCGGGCCGACCGGATGAGCGAGGAGGCCGGGCTGGAGCGGGTCGCCACGTGTCTGCTCGTGCTGAAGGATCCGCACGCGGGGGTGTCCACGTACGCGAACGCCGGGCATCTGCCGCCGCTGCTGGTGGCGGCCGACGGCGGGACCCGGCTGCTCGATCTGCCCACCGGTCCGCCGCTGGGCACCGGGTGCGGCGGGTACGCGGCCCAGGTTCGACCGGACGCGCCGGGCAGCGTGCTGGTCCTGTACACCGACGGGCTGGTCGAGCGTCGGGACGAGGACATCGACGTGTCGCTGGAGCGGTTGGCGGCGCTGCGGATCGAGCCGGCGGTGCCGTTGGAGTCGCTGGTGGACACGATCCTGGACCGGCTGGTGGTGCCGCCCATGGAGGACGACGTCGCGGTGATGGCGGCCCGGCAGGTGGACGGCGGCGATGCGGCGGCGGCGGGCGGAGGCCGGGCGGCGGTGGGCGGGGGCGGCGGTAAACCCCCGGCCGGGGCCGGTCCACTCCGACGCCCGGCGTGATCCACCGTTCGGCGGCCACCGGTGGCGGGGGGTGGGGCGGCTTTCTACGTTCCTTGTAGCGGGACTTCCCCTGGAACCCGATCTGTCGGGTTCGGTTCCGCATGCCCATTGGAGGACGAAATGCGCTGTGCCCGTCTCGCAGTCGTCGGCACGATCGTCGGTCTCACCGTATGCGGTTCCGCAGGTTCGGCGTTCGCCGCCACGCCGATGCAGGCCGACTCCGGTCGCCCCGGCGACACGGTGCTGCTGTCGGATGACAAGCACTGCACCGCGAACACGGCGACCGCCACCTCGGACGCGTTCACGGCCATGGTCACGCTCACCCGTGAGGGCGACGAGGTCAAGGGTCAGGCCACCATCAAGGATGTGGCCACCGGCGACTACGAGGTCAAGGTGGTCTGTGGTGAGGGTCAGGAGCTGATCGGCAGCCTGCACGTGATGGGCAGCGCGCCGGTCGCGGCGTCCACGGCCGGCTTCGGCGGTACCCAGGAGCGCGACCCGGCGCTGCTGGCGGTGGGTGGTCTGGTCATCGCGGGCGCGACCGGCACCGGCTTCGTCGCGCTCCGCCGCCGGGCCTCGAACCTCGCCTGACCGATGACCCGTTCCGCTCCCGAGGCACCCGCGAGTGCCGCGGATCGGCCGCACCGACCCGGTGGCCGCCGCCTGCTCTGGGCGGCGGCCTCCGGCGTGCTGGCGATCTGCGGCTCGGGGCTGCTCTACGCCGGGTACCACACCGCCACACCGCCACCGCGTCCGCCCGCCGCCGCGGCGGTGCCGTTCGCGTCGCCGATGCCGCCGGCCGATCCCGCGGCGCCCGGCCCGCCTGCCGCGCCCGGCACCCCCACTCCGCCGGCCGCGCCGGCCGTGCCGGCCGAGGCGTCGCCGATGCGCGCCTCGACGCCGGTCCGGATCCGAATCCCCGAGTTGGGCATCTCCGCCCCGCTGACCCGGGTCGGTCTGGACCAGGCCGGCGGCATCGCCGTGCCCGCGCGCGACGATCGCAATCTGGCCGGCTGGTACGAGGGCGGGGTCACCCCGGGACAGAAGGGCACCGCCTCGATCGTCGGCCACGTGGACACCGCCGCCGGACCCGCGGTCTTCTACCCGCTCGGCGCGCTCCCGCGCGACTCCCGGATCGAGATCGACCGTGAGGACGGCAGCGTCGCGGCCTTCGTCGTGGACGGGGTGGAGGCGTTCGCCCGGGACGACTTCCCCACCGCGCGCGTCTTCGGCGACGCGCCCCGACCGGAACTGCGGCTGCTCACCTGCGGCGGCACCTACTCCCCGAAGAACCACTATTCCGGCAACGTCGTGGTTTTCGCCCACCTCGTCCCGTAAGCACGCCGTATCCGTGCCCGCGCGCCTTTTCGCGACATCGGCACGTGTCGCACCGAGGGCTGGAAGGTGACATTTCGAGCCTATCCGTCGGATTCGGCGAATCGGCTCGATGCGCGGCCGTTTTGCAGTGCGCAAATTAGCCGGACAAACCATTCCTTGATCATCTCCGATCGTTGGTGTTTTGGGTCTTGCCAATAAAAAGCGGGACTGGCAATAATCCGATTACCAATCCATACGGCCCACCCGGCCGGGAGAGGAGACGTCATGATGCGTCTCGCTGATCGTCTGCTGAACCGAGTGGCTCAAAAGGTCACCGTCGACGCCGGTTGCTCGAACTACACGTACTGCCAGAACCATGTGAAGTGGCTGCGGCAGTGCTGTCTGGACGAGGGCTGCACGTACGTCAGGATCGGCACCTGCTGACCGGGACCGAATGAACCCGTCGCGGGCGGGTGGACTTCCCCGCCCGCGACGTCTCTCGGAACCGACTCCTCTCCCGCAGAATTCCTCGACGCAATTACTCACCGCGGGATTCATTGCCGTCAATGCCGGGACGCACGACCCACAAGGCCGAGGTCCCACGGATCGCATCGACAACTGCCTCCGGTGTGGCATCGCGCGCATCTTCGTCACCACCGATCCGACGAATTGCGCACACGCGGATCACCGGAATGTGTTGAACGATCCTGCCCCCTCGACGGCGGGCGGCGATGATTTCGCCGCCCGCCGTTTCCGTGCGCCATAAAGAGAGGGTGCCCGTGGGATATATATATGTGGGCTGCGCTTGTCTGGTCGGCCTGGTATTCGCCACCTCGGCGGTCTCCAAGTTCCGCGATTTCGCCGGCTTCGTCGCGTCGGTGCCGCGCCTGGTGCCGATGCCCGCACGGCGGGCCGAGCCGCTCGCGGTCGTGGTGGTCGCGGCGGAGACCTCGGTGCCGGTGCTGGTCGCGATCCCGCCACTGCGCGGCGCGGGCTTCGCGATCGCGGGTGTGCTGCTGATCGCCTTCACCGCCGCGATCGGCACCGCGTTGCGGCGCGGCCGACGCTCCTCCTGCCGCTGCTTCGGCGCCTCCGACGCCCCGCTGGGAACGCGCCACCTGGCCCGCAACGGCGTGCTCCTGGCCGCCGCCCTCGGCGGCGTCCTCGCGTCCGGCCCGGCCGCCTCCGGTGACGTCCTGCCGCCGATCGCCGGCAGCGCCGTGGCCGCCGTCGGCGGATTGTTCGGCGCGCTCCTGATCATCACGCTCGACGACATCGTCGACCTGTTCGCGAGGAATGCCTGATGCCCTTTCTTGTCGCCGCCGTCGTCCTGATCGGCTTGGTCGCGGCGGTCAATCTGCTGCTCACGCTCGGCGTCATCCGCCGCCTGAACGAGCCGTCGAACGATCCGCACCCGGGCACGGCTCGGCCGGGCGGCCCGGGGACCGAGCTGCCTCCCGGGTCGCGCGCGGAGATGTTCACCGCGTCCACCATCGACGGCGAGCAGATCTCCGACGCCGACGTGCGCGGCCTGGTCGGGTTCTTCTCGGCGCACTGCGAGCCCTGCCACACGCTCGCGCCGCTGTTCGCCGACAAGGCCCGGACGATGGCCCGCGGCGAGGTGCTGGCGGTGGTCGCGGGCGAGGACGCCGACCTGGTCGCCACGCTCGCCCCGGTGGCCCGCGTGGTCACCGAGGACTTCGACGGCGCCGTCCAGGCGGCGTTCCACAACACCTGGACGCCCGCCGTGTACCTGCTCGGCGACGATCGGCGGGTGGTGGCCGGTGGTGGTCGGATGAGCGACCTGCCCAGCGAAGCGCGCGCGTGAGCCCACGGATACCCGCGCGCGAGGTGGCCGCGGCCACCCGCGAGGCGGTCGCGCTGACCGTACGCGCCGCGCCCGGTCAGGCGGCCGGATCGCTGGCGGTCACCATCGGCGCGGCCGGCGTACCGATCGCCACCGCGTGGCTGACCAAGCTGGTCATCGACCGGCTGGCCGAGCGGCACGGCTCGATCGCGGGCCCGGCCCTGGCGCTGGCACTGACCGGACTGGTCGCGACCGTGCTGCCGGGGCTGGGGCGCTATCTGCGCGCCCAGGTCGGCCGGGCCACCGGCGTGCTGGCCACGGACCGACTCTTCGGCGCGGCCGAACGCCAGGTCGGGTTGCGCCGGTTCGAGGATCCGGAGTTCCTGGACCGGCTGCGGCTCGCCCAGCAGAGCACCGCCAACTTCGGCGTCCTGGTCAACGGCGTCGGCAGCACGCTCCAGGGCACGCTCACCCTGTTCGGCTTCGTCGCCTCGCTGCTGATCCTGAGCCCCACGATGACCGCGCTCGTGCTGATCGCCGGTGTGCCGGTACTGATCGCCGAACTGCGGTTGTCCCGGCTGCGGGCCACGATGCAGTGGGACAACGAGCAGGTGCATCGCCGCGAGTTCTTCTACAGCGGCCTGCTGACGGGCGTTCAGGCGGCCTCGGAGATCCGCCTGTTCGGCATCGGACCGGTGCTGCGCGCCCGCATGGTGCTGGAGCGCAACCGCGCCAACGACGCCGAACGCCGAATGGACCTGCGCGAGTTCGCCACCCAAGGCCTGCTGGGCGCGCTCGGCGCCGCGGTGGCCGGCGGCGGCCTGTGGTGGGCCGCCGACGCGGCCCGACGCGGCACCCTCACCGTCGGCGACGTGGTGATGTTCGTCGCCGCGCTGGCCGGGATCCAGGCCGCGCTGGACACCCTGGTCTCCTCGATCGCCTCCGCCCACGGGCAACTCCTGGGCCTGACCCACTTCGTCGCGATCGCCCGCGCCGAACCCGACCTGCCCTCGGCGACCGAGGCGCCGCCGGCGGTGCGGCCCGGAGCCGGCGTCGAGTTCCACGACGTGTGGTTCCGCTACAGCGACGACCACCCCTGGGTGCTCGGCGGCGTCGACCTGCGCATCCCGCACGGGCAGGCGGTGGCGCTGGTGGGACTCAACGGCGCGGGCAAGAGCACGCTGGTCAAGCTGTTGTGCCGGATGTACGACCCGACCCGGGGGCGGATCACCTGGGACGGCGTGGACCTGCGCGACATCCCGCCCGCCGAGCTGCGGGCGCGGATCAGCGCGGTGTTCCAGGATCACATGAAGTACGACATGAGCGCCGCCGAGAACATCGCCCTCGGCGACCCGGACAGCCTGCGGGACCGGCCCCGGATCGAGGCCGCCGCCGAACGCGCGGGCATCCACGAGCGGCTGGTCGCGCTGCCGCGCGGCTACGACACGCTGCTGACCCGGATGTTCTTCAGCGAGGCGGACAAGGAGGACCCGGACACCGGCGTGGTGCTCTCCGGCGGCCAGTGGCAACGCCTGGCCCTGGCACGGGCGTTCGTGCGCGCCGGGCGGGATCTGATGATCCTGGACGAGCCCAGTTCGGGGCTGGATCCGCAGGCCGAGCACGAGGTGCACGCCCGGATGCGCGAATACCGCGAGGGGCGCACCAGCCTGCTCATCTCGCATCGGCTCGGCGCGGTACGCGACGCCGACCTGATCGTGGTCCTGGACGGCGGCCGGATCGTCGAACAGGGCTCGCACGACGTACTGCTCGACCACGACGGCCGCTACGCGAGCCTGTTCCGACTCCAGGCGGCCGGCTATCAGGAGGCGAAGTGAACACGCGACGCATGGCGCTGGCCGGGGCCGCGGCCGCCGGTCTGGGCGGCGCGGGCCTGGTCTGGATGCAACGGCGCTACCTGGTGGCCACGGTCCAGGGCCCGAGCATGGAACCCACGTTGTCCCCGGGGGATCGCCTGCTGGTGCGCCGCACCGGTCGGGTGCGCACCGGCCAGGTCGTGGTCGTGCGCGTCCCGAACCCGCCCATGCTGGCCGGACTGCCCCCGGAGATCAACGGGTTCGACTCGGCGGAGTTGGCCGCGATCCCGGAGCGCACCGACCTGGACCCGGCACCCGAGGGCCGGCTGATGATCAAACGCGCGGTGGCGGTGGCGGGCGATCCGATCCCCCGGGACCGGTTCCCGATCCTGTGCGACGTGGCCGCGGACGTGGTGCCCGCCGGCGCCGTGGTCGTGCTGGGCGACAACCCCGCCGCCAGTTGGGACTCGCGCGCGTACGGCCTCGTGCACCGCCAGCAGGTGATCGGGGTGGCTCTACGGCGGATCCCGGCGCCGGGCGGGGCACGATCCGCACGCTCGGGTCTGGCGCAGCCGACGCCGGCGTACGAGAATGCGAGCGGATCGCGGTGAGAGTGGTCGGTGGTGAACGGCGAGGGGCTTGATCGCATCGAATCGGTCAAGAAGCAAGCACCAATTCCCTCAACGTTTCGGTGAGGGAACGCGACAGGATCTTGGGCGTCCCAAAGCGAAAGGTTGTGTCCCACATGCCCACCTCCCACCGCCTGCGCGTGATCGCGCCGGCCGTGGCCGGAGTCTTCGCCGCCACCGCCCTGCTTTCCGGCTGTCTCGGCGACGACAAGGACGACAAGGGCAGCAAGGCCCCTGTCGCCACTTCGACCGCATCATCCACGGAGAAGGCCACCTCGACCGGCAAGCCGAGCGGCACCACGAAGCCGTCCGGCAGCGCCTCGTCCTCGGCCGATGTCATCGACGCCTTCACCTACAAGACCGGTCAGTGCATCAACCAGGACGGCGCCAAGACCACCGACGTGCCGTGCACCAAGCCGCACAACGGCCAGGTCGGCAAGGCGTTCGACCTCCCGTCGACCGTGACGCCGGAAACGCCCGGCTACGAGGACAAGGTCAGCGAGCTGTGCGAGCAGTACGTCGGCGCGATCGTCGACCGGCAGCCCGCCTCGCCCAAGATCACCTTCTCGTTCACGTATCCGCTGGACATGGACGCGTGGAAGCACGGCAGCCGCCAGGCCGCGTGCATCATCGAGCGTGAGGACAAGCAGCCCCTCACCACGATCATCAAGTAGGTCATCGCGTAGCAGCGGTTCGCGGCGGGCGGCGGCGCAAGGGTGCCGTCGCCCGCCCGCGTGCGCTCGCGGCCGGCCGCGTCCGGATCGCTCGGCCGCGTTCGGATCGCTCGGTCCGAGACCGCCTCGCGGCCGGCCGCACGCACACACGTCCGGCCCCGGAGGGGCCGGGGCCGGACGCCGGGGCCGGGCGGGACCACGCGCCGGGCGCGGGTCGTCCGGACCGGGTGTAGGGCTCAACAGGCGCCCTTGTAGAGGTACTTGCTCACGTCGGGCTGGTCCATGTTCTCCTTGGTGACGGCGACCAGGTCGGTGGAGATGGCCTTGGGGACCGACTTCTTGTCCAGTGCGGCGACGGCCTGTTCGACGCCCTGCGAGCCGATGTCGAACGGCTTCTGCGCGATCAGGCCCTGGATGGATCCCTTGCGCATCGCCTCGACCTGCTTGGGCGTCGCGTCGAAGGCGACCAGTTTGACCTGCCCGGCCTTGCCGGCCTGTTCGATGCCGGTGGCCGCGCCCTCGCCGCTGAACACGTTGGCGGCGAAGACGCCGACCAGGTCGCGGTGCGAGGCGATCGTCGAGGTGACGATCGAGGCGGCCTTGGCGGGATCGTCGTCGTTGTACTGCACGCCGAGGTAGGTGATGCCGGGATGCTTCTTGAGCTCGGTCTCGAAGCCCTTGAGCCGCGCGTCGGTGGTGGAGATGCCGGGCTTGACGCTGATCGCCGCGACCGTGCCGCGGTCCTGGACCAGATTGGCCAGGGTCTGCGCGGCGAGCATGCCGCCGCGTTCGTTGTCGGAGGAGATCGAGGTCTCCCGGATCGAGCCGTCGTCGAGCTTGGTGTCCACCTCGATCACCTTCGTGCCCCGGGACTTGAGCTGTTGTTCGGGTTGCCGCAGGGCCTGCGTGTCGGTCGGCGCGATGAGCACGGCGTCCGGGCGCTTGGCCGCGACGGCGTTCACGACGGGGGTCTGCAGCGACGCGTCCCACTTGTCCGCGCCGGTCACGTCGAGCTTCACGCCGAGTTCCTTGGCCTTCTGCTGCGCACCGCAGGCCATCGAGATGTAGAACTCGTCGCCCTTGACGCCCTGGATAAAGGTGATCTTGCGCCCGCCCCCGGAACCGCTGTCACTGCCGCACCCGCCGAGGGTGACGGCCGCGGTCAGGGCGAGGGTCACGGCGACGTACGTCGGTGTCTTCATCGGGCAGTGCCTCCTGGCGGTGGTGGGGCGAAGCGATGGTGGGACCGGGCGGCGGGCGGCCGACGGGTGATCGCGGCTGGGGGATGCGCTTGAACGGCCGGCGGGTCGGGCGCGGGTGAGCGGGTCGGGTGCTCCGGGTGAACGGCGCGCGCGGTCAGCGGCGTTGCCGGCCGCGGCGGCGCAACTGGTCGGCGTACACGGCGGCGATCAGCACGGCACCGACCGCGACGCTCTGCCAGAACGGCTGGACGCCGAGGATGACGAAGCCGTTCTGCAGGATCGCGGGGATGAACACGCCGATCAGCGTGCCGACCACGGTGCCGACACCGCCGAACAGGCTGGTGCCGCCGAGGACGACGGCCGCGATGGCACCGAGCGAGTCGTTGGCGTGGCCGCCGATCGTGGTGGTGGTGAAGCGGGCGAGGGAGAGCACGCCGGCGAGACCGGCCAGCGTGCCCGACAGGGCGTACACCTTGATCATGTGCCGGTCGACGGCGATGCCGGCGCGGCGGGCCGCCTCGGCGTTGGAGCCGACCGCGTAGGTGCGTCGGCCGAACCGCGTGGTGGCCAGCGTGAGCGCGCCGAGCGCGGTGACCACCAGGGCGATCACCACCAGCCAGGGGACGCCCAGGAATCGGCCGTTGCCGATCGTGTCGGTGAACCGGGTCGGGACGCCCCGGACGTCCTGACCCTCCGTCATCACCTGGGCCAGGCCGAGCGCCATGCCCAGGCTGCCGAGCGTGACGATCAGCGCGGGCACTCGGGCCTTGGCGATCAGGAAGCCGTTGAACGCGCCCCAGGCGGCGCCGGCGGCGAGACCGGCGAGTACGCCCAGCAGGATCGCGCCCCAGCCGGCGTCCGCACCGGCGACGGCGGTCATCGTCTTGGCCGCCGCGACACCGGAGAACACCAGGACCGAGCCGACCGAGAGGTCGATGCCGGCCATGATGATCACGAAGGTCATGCCGACGCCGACGATCAGCAGCACCGCGGCGTCGGTGGCCACGTTGCGCAGGTTGAAGGTGGTCGGGAACTCCTCGGGCCGCATGATGGAGAAGGCGGTCACCAACACCATCAGGACCAGGAAGGTCCACCACGAGTTGGTGCGGGCGAGTCGGGGCCGGATCGCGGCGCGCAACGCGGATCCCAGGCCCTGGGGGGCGTCCTCGGCCTGCTCGTCGGGCCGGCCCTCGTCCCGGTCCTCGTCCCGGTCCTCGGGTCGGTCCTCGGGCCCCTCGTCACGCCGGTCCTTGTCCGGTTCCGGGTGACCCGGCGGGGTGGCCGTCTTGTCGAGGTTCATACCGGCGCTCCTTGCGTGTCGAGTCCGTCCAGTGCGCCGGTCATCGCGCCGACGAGTTCCTCCACCGTCGTGTCCGCCGCGGTGAAGCTCGCCACCCGACGACCCAGGCGCAACACCTCGACGCGGTCCGCGACCGACAGCACCTCGGGCATGTTGTGGCTGATCAGCACGACCGCGATGCCGCTGTCCCGGACCCGGCGGATCACGTCCATCACCCGGCCGCGCTGCAGGACGCCGAGCGCCGCGGTGGGCTCGTCCATGAAGATCACCTTGTCCGCCCAGGCGACCGCACGGGCGATGGCCACGCTCTGCCGCTGGCCACCGGAGAGTGTCCCGATCGGGGCGTCCACGTCCTGCAACTCGACGCCGAGCCGGGCGAACGCCTCGACCGCCCGCGCGCGCATCGCCGCCTTGTCCAGCACGCCCAGACGTCCGGCCAGGCCCTTGCGGAGCAGTTCACGGCCGAGGAAGAGATTGGCCGGGCCGTCCAGGTCGGGCGCCAGGGCGAGATCCTGGTAGACCGTCTCGATGCCCAACTCCTGTGCGTCCGTCGGTCGTTGCAGGGTGACCGGGCGGCCCTCGAAGAGAATCAGGCCGCCGTCGGGACGTTCGGTGCCGGCGAGCGCCTTGGTCAGGGTGCTCTTGCCCGCGCCGTTGTCGCCGATCAACGCGACGACCTCGGCCGGGAAGACGGTGAAGTCGGCGCCGCGCAGGGCCTGCACCTGGCCGTACCGCTTGACCAGGCCGCGGCCTTCGATCAGGGGTTGCACGTGCCCAACTCCTTCGGATTGTCGGGTTGTTCCCCGCGAGCCGGCTCGGCCGGGACCGGGGGCGCCGCGAGTTCGCACGTGTGTCAGGACGGGGAGGAGGGGGAGTTGGTGCGATCCACCGTCTGACAACGGTGTCAGTACAGTGCTGGCCCCGCCGGCAGGTGTCAAGAGTTTCGACGACCTCGGATGTGACGCGGATCTCCCGTTGTTCTGTTGGGTATTACGGCGATTGCCCCCGGGATGGGTCACCTCACGGGCCGCTCGCGCGATGGCCGGGGGCTGGTCGAGGGTTGGTTGGGGTTGGCGTATCGACAGCTTGCGGGGAGCCGAGTACGGTCCGTCTGACAACGATGTCAAAGGGAGCGTGCGGCACATGGCGGCTGAACCCCTGGGGGACTCCCCCGAACACGTGGCCTGGCTCGACGCGGAGTGCGACCGACTGATCCGGTTCGCCCGGGGCTCGCGATTGGCCGAGGGCGGCTTCGGGTGGCTCGACGACATCGGCAGGCCGGTGGCGGACGGGGTCGTGCACACGTGGGTGACGGCACGGATGACGCATGTGTTCGCGCTGGCGCAGCTTCGCCGGGACGGCGGGGCGGTCGTGGGCGAGACTCGTGGGGTCGCTACGGGTTCGGCTGCGGGGAACGCGGCCGGCGGGAACGTCGCCGGCGGGCACGCGGCCGGCGGAAATCAGGGTCGGGGGAACGAGGC
Organism: Embleya sp. NPDC001921; assembly: GCF_053594475.1. Classification (NCBI taxonomy): domain Bacteria; kingdom Bacillati; phylum Actinomycetota; class Actinomycetes; order Kitasatosporales; family Streptomycetaceae; genus Embleya; species Embleya sp. NPDC001921. The sequence continues at coordinate 209,029 of NZ_JBSFEO010000003.1, read as the reverse complement.
GGACAGCCTCGGCAGGGCTGGGGTCGCTGGCGCGGGGCTCGGCGAAAGGGCGTGCGGGAGCGGCGAGTTCAGGGCCGAGGGGCTCGCGGTGGAGGGATGTGCCGCAGATGGTTTCGTGAGCGGGTCTTTCGGGTCGGGACCGTTCGGTGGGCGGCCGTTCGAGGTCGGTGCGGGTGAGGCCGAGGGGCTCGCCGCCGGCCCGCCGGGAGGGACGGCCGGCGACGCCGATGTCGATGCCCGCGAGGCGGCGGACCTCGTGGCGCATGGTATCGCCGCGTTGACCGACCTGCTGCACGACCGCGAACACGGCGGCTGGCATCCGGTGGTGTCCCGATCCGGGCGACCCGTACTCGACGACGAACGCCTCGACGGCAAGCGCATGTACGACCACGCGTTCGTCGTCCTGGCCGCCGCGAGCGCGTGTGCCGCCGGCCACCGGGACGCGCCCGCCCTGCTCGTCAAGGCCCTGGACGCCGTCGAGCGCCGGTTCTGGGAGGCCGACCGAGGCGCCTGCGCCGAATCCTGGAACCGGACCTGGACCACCGGCGAGCCGTACCGGGGCGCCAACAGCAACATGCACGCCGTCGAGGCGTTCCTGGCCGCCGCCGACGCCACCGGCGAGCACACGTGGCGGACCCGCGCCCTGCGCATCGCCGAACGCGTCGTCCACGACCACGCCCGCGCCAACCGATGGCGGCTGATCGAGCACTTCGACGCGGACTGGACGCCGCGCCGCGAGTACCACCGCGAACGCCCCGCCGACCCGTTCCGCCCGTACGGCGCGACCGTCGGGCACTGGTTCGAGTGGTCCCGGCTGCTGCTCTCCCTGGCCGACTCGCTGCCGGATCCGCCCGGGTGGCTGCGCACCGACGCGGTCGCCCTGTTCGCCGCCGCGGTGCGCGAGGGCGGCCACGCGGACGGTCGGCCCGGGTTCGTGTACACGCTCGACTGGGCCGGGCAACCGGTCGTCCGTACCCGCATGCACTGGGTCCTGGCCGAGGCGATCGCGGCCGCGGCGGCGCTGCGTCGGGCCACCGGGGTCGCCGACTACGATGACTGGTACCGAGCGTGGTGGGAGCATGCCGACGCCGTGTTCCTGGACCGGAAGCACGGAAGCTGGCATCACGAACTCGACGCCGACGCGCGGCCCTCGGCCACCGTCTGGCAGGGGAAACCCGACGCGTACCACGCGGTCCAGGCCACCCTGCTGCCTCGGCTGCGGTCCGCTCCGACCATCGCCGAGGCGCTGCGCCGAGCCGCCCGCTGAGCCGAGGACCACCTTCATCGCCCACTGCCACTGCCACTGCCCGTCGCCCGACCCCGCTTCTCCGCTCCTCCGCTTCTCCGCTTCTCCGCTTCCCACGAGCAACGCACCATGGGTGCCGGGCACGAGCCCGGCCGCTCGAAAGGTAGGACCCCGATGGCCGGCCCGACGACACCGGAGCGACCGCGCGGGCGCGGGCGCTCCACGATGAAGGACGTGGCCGCCATCGCCGGCGTCGGCATCAAGACCGTCTCGCGCGTGATCAACGGCGAGCCGAACGTCAGCGCCGTGAAGCGGCAGGCGGTGTGGGCGGCCGTCGCGCAGACCGGGTTCCGCCGCAACGACAGCGCGGCGCAGCTCCGCTCGGGACACACCTCCAGCATCGGCCTGGTCCTGGAGGACGCCGCGGACCCGTTCTCCTCCGCGCTGACCCGGTCCATCCAGGACATCGCGCACCAGCACGGCACGGTGTTGTTCAGCGCGTCGTCCGCGGAGGACCCCGACAAGGAACGCGATCTCGTGCTGGCCCTGTGCGCGCGCCGCGTGGACGGGCTGATCGTGGTTCCGGCCAGCGGCAGCCACACCTACCTGCTGCCGGAGATCGAGGCCGGGATGGTGTGCGTGTTCGTCGACCGCCCGCCGGGCGACATCGAGGCGGACACCGTACTGGTCGACAACGTCGGCGGCGCCCGGAACGGCGTCGAGCACCTGATCCGGCACGGCCACCGGCGGATCGCGTTCATCGGCGACCGCCTGGAGATCTTCACGGCGCACGAACGACTGCGCGGCTACCGCGAGGCGTTGACCGAGGCCGGTGTCGAACTCGATCCGCGACTGGTCTACAACGGGCCGCCGTACGGCGAGGAACTGCGCGTGTGGTTGCGCGCGATGCTCGGCGGCGCGGATCCGGCCACGGCGGTCTTCTGCGGCAACAGCCGCTTCACGGTGGAGACCGTGCGCGAGATCCGCCGGTCCCCCGTGCAACCCGCCCTGGTCGGTTTCGACGACTTCGAACTCGCCGACATGCTCGTGCCCGCCGTGACGGTGGTCGCCCAGGACCCGTTCGGCATCGGTCAGGCCGCCGCGCACCTGCTGTTCCGCAGACTGGCGGGCGACGCGACGCCGGTACAACACATCCACATGCGCACCCGCCTGATCCCCCGCGGCTCCGGCGAGGTCGGTCCGTGACCGGCCGCGCGTACACCCGCGCCCGGCCGGTCGGGGCCGGCTGCCGGGTCACCCACCGCAACGACGGCTCGGCCGGGAGGACTTACCTGTGATCACCGTGATCGGCGAGGCGCTGATCGACCTCGTGTCCGTGCGGGGCGGCGAACCGCTGGCCCACCCCGGGGGCAGTCCGGCCAACGTCGCGGTGGGTCTGGGCCGACTCGGTGTACCGGTCCGCCTGATCACGCGCCACGGGCGGGATCCGCACGGCGTGTCGCTCGCCGCGCACCTGGCCGCGAGCGCGGTCGAGGTCGCGTCCGGCAGCGCGCACGCGGGTCGAACCAGCGTGGCGCGCGCCGATCTGGACGCGGCGGGTGCGGCGACCTACACCTTCGACATCGCCTGGGAGCTGCCGGAGCCGGTCCGCGTCGCGGCCACGACCCGGTGCGTACACACCGGTTCGATCGCGGCGACGCTCGCTCCCGGCGCGGACGCCGTGCGGCGTGTACTGGCGGCCGAGCACGCGCGCGGGACCACGGTGGTCTCGTACGACCCGAACTGCCGGCCGTCCCTGATGGGCGATCCGGAGCGGGCCCGGGCCCGGATCGAGTCGCTGGTGGCCCTGTCGGATGTGGTCAAGGTCAGCGACGAGGACCTCGAATGGCTGTATCCGGGGCGGGACTTCGTCGCGGCGGCGGATGCCTGGCGGGCGCTGGGCCCGAGCCTGGTGGTGGTCACGCGTGGTGCCGAGGGCTCGTACGGGGTGTGCCGATCGGGTCACGCGACGGCGCCGGCCCGACCGGTGCGGGTGGTGGACACGGTCGGCGCGGGCGACGCGTACACGGCAGGCCTCCTGGACGCGCTGCGCCGCCGGGATCTGCTGGACCCCGCCGGTATTCGCCGCCTCGACCCGACGACGCTCGGCACGCTGCTCGCGGACGCGTCGGTGGTCGCGGCCCTCACCTGCTCCCGAGCGGGCGCGAATCCGCCCACGGCGGCGGAGATGAGCGCGTATCGGCGCACGCACGGGCTCTCCTCGGAAGCCGCTGGGGGGTAGCGGGCGGAGCAGGCGCCGCGAAGGTGGCTCAGCCGGCCCCGGGCGGGCGGTGCCAGAGGCTTTCCAGGTGGGTGTGCAGGACCTCCCGAGCCTGGTCCGGGGTGAGATGACCGATCAGGACGTGCGCGGTGAGCCCGTCCGCGAGGGCGAGCAGGGTACGGGCCTCGCGCTGCGCGTCGAGCGGTGCGGCCCGGTCGTCGACATCGGCTCCGGCGGTGTGGTCGGCGGCGGCGGTGTGGTCGGCGGCGGCTGCCGTGACGAGGCGGGTGAACGCGGCTTGCAGCGCCGCGTAGCTCGCCGTCAGCGGTCCGGCGAGCGCGTCGCTGACGGCCGCCTGGGCGACGAAGGCCAGCCAGACCCTGGCCTCGGCCCGGTGCTCCTCGTCGAGCAGCGCGATCTCGGTGACCGCGTGGCCCAGTTCGGTGCCGGCCGACTGGGCCGGGCCGGCGACCAGCCGGGCTCGGACCCGTTCGCCGACGCGTTCGCCGATCTGCCCGAGCGCGAACACCAGCATCTCCTCCTTGTCGGCGAAGCAGCGCTGGACGGCACCCATCGACACCTGCGCCCGGGCGGCGACGTCGCGCAGCGTCACCCCTTCCAGGCCGTGTTCGTCGGCGAGGGAACACACGGCCTCCGCGATCCGCCTGCGGCGGCTCGCGTGGTCCACCTGTTTGGGCACGTTGGTCGCCTTTCGGTGTCCCGGCGCGCTCGTGCGCGGTCCGGTCGGCTCGTCCGCGAGCACGCGCGGCCGATTCGGGGTCGGCGCGCCCCCCATTCGCGGCCTGCCGCGCGACGCTCGTTCAGGTGAGCCGAGTTTATCCGATGCGCCTGCATCGGTTCCCGGGTTACTGTTCCGATGCAAGTGCATCGGAACCTGGACGGAAAGGAGTGCGCATCATGCGGGATGCCCTGTGGAGGATGTCCGCCGCCGCGCTGGCGGCGGCGGTGCGCGATGGGGAGGTCTCTGCCATCGAGGTGGTGGACAGCCATCTGGAGCGGATCGCCGCGGTGAATCCGCAGGTGAACGCGGTCACTCAGGTCATGGCCGAGCGCGCCCGCGAGGCCGCGGCGGACGCGGACCGCCGGCGGGCCGCCGGTGCGACGCCGGGTCCGCTCGCGGGCGTGCCGTTCACGGTCAAGGAGTCCACCGCCGTCGAGGGTGTGCCGACCACCTTCGGCGTGCCGCGCTTTCGCGACCTGGTGGCGCCGTCCGACGCGCCTCCGGTGGCCCGGCTGCGAGCGGCCGGTGCCATTCCGATCGGGCACGCCAACATTCCGACGCTGATCCTGGCCGGGATGCACACACGCAGCGAGTTGTTCGGCGACACGGTCAACCCCTGGGATCGCGACCGCACTCCGGGCGGCACCAGCGGCGGCGACGCGGTGGCGGTGGCCACCGGCATGGCCGCGCTCGGGCTCGGCAACGACTCGGGCGGGTCGCTGCGGGTGCCCGCCCAGTTCTGCGGCGTGGCCGCGCTCAAGCCGTCCACCGGCCGGTTCGCCGCGGACCATCGCGCGTTCGGCCCGGACGACCCCGGCCCGGCATCCCAACTGCTGGTCACCGACGGCCCGTTGGCGCGCACCGTGGGCGATCTGCGACTGGTGTACGAGGTGCTGGTCGGGGCCGATCCGCGCGACCCGCGGGCGATGCCGGTGCCGGCGTACGGCGAACCGCTCCCCGGTCCGGTCAAGGTCGCGGTGGTGAGCGATCCGGGCGGGCACGGGGTGCATCCGACGGTGCGCGCGGCCGTGGAGACCGCCGCCGCCGCGCTGCGCGACGCCGGGTACGACGTACGCGAAGTGGCGGATGTGCCAAGGCTGGACGAGGCACTGGAGGCGTACGGCCGGATCACCGTGACCGAGTTCGCGCCGACCTGGCCGATGGTGCGCACGCTGCTCGGCGAGGGCGGTGATCGGTATATCGCGATGGCGATGGAGCGGACTCCGCCGGTCGGCGCGGACGAGTTGCTGCGGCTGAGCGGAACCTGGCTGAACATCCGCCGCTCGTGGGCCGAATTCCTGGACGAGTACCCGCTGTTGCTCGGCCCTTCGTTCACCGAGCCGCCGGTCGAACCGGGAGTGGAATCGCGCGATCGGGCCGGGCGGGACCGGGTCGCCTCGGGGATGCGGCTGTGTACGGCGACCAGCTTCGTGGGCGTGCCCGGCGTGGCCGTGCCCACCGGGGTGGTCGACGGGCTCCCGACCGGAGTGCAGATCGTCGGCCGCGCGTTTCGGGAGGACCTGTGCCTGCTCGCCGCCCAGGCGATCGAGGACCGGCTCGGGGTCCTGTCCCCGATCGATCCGCGCGGGCCGGCCGGGGGCCGATGAGGCCGCTGTTCGCCTCGGCGTCGGCGTAGGGTCGTTTTCGGTCACGGGTGGATGACGTCGTGGGCGGACCGTGCCGGCACCGGGTGCGGGAGCCCTACGGTAAACCTATGACTGTGTCGTCGGATGCCGACCGGCAGCTCGCACTGATCGTCGAAATCCAGGACCTGGCCCGGGAGTTGGGTATAGAGGTCTGGTTGCGTGGCGGATGGGCGATGGACTTCTTCCTGGGCCGGATAACCCGGGAGCACGCGGACGTGGATTGGTTCGCGTGGGCCCAGGATGCCCCGGCTCTCACCGCCGCGTTCTCCGCGCGTGGATTCGTTCGCTTGCCTCGGGCTCCCGCCGAGCAACAACTCGATTACACGACGGGGGCCGTGGAGTTGGGATTCGCCTTCCTGGCCCGCGATCCCGACGGTCACGTGATCGTGGCCGGCGGACCGTGGGCGGGCTCCCGGTGGCCGGAGGGAATGTTGGACGCCCCGCCGGGCAAGTTGGCCGGGCTGTCCTGTCCGATCATCTCGCCCGAGGCGCAAATCGAGATAAAGCTGATGACGCCCACGTGGATGCCGCATCGTCCGCGTCGGGCCAAGGACCTCGAGGACGTCGACCGACTGCGGAAGGGGATGGCCGGGTAGTCCGTGCCCGGGTCGTCGCGACCGTGGTGGGGCGCGATGGGTTCGCGGGGTGCGGCGACGGGTTCGTGGGGTGGGGGCGGTGGGGCGGCCGGCGTGGGGTCGGCGGCTCGGAGGCGACCGGCGTGGGGTCGGTGCCTTGGGGGGATCGGTCGTATGAGCGATCCGTTCGCGTTGTTCGTCCGCACTCCGGCACGTCCCGGCCCGGCTGCGGCCTCGAGGTGGGGTGCGATCGGGTGGCCTGTGCTGTCGACCGTGTGCGGGGGTCGATGCCGGGCCCGGGGTCGCCGCCATCCGAAGTGACCGGCCGTCGAAGTGACCGGCCGTCGAGGTGACCGGCAGTCGACCGGCGGTGTCGCGATCGTGCGCGCCGCCGGTCGTCGGCCGATCCACGGAACGCTTCAGCCGGGTTGCCGATGGGGGTTGTCGTCGACCGGGAGGGGTGGGCCGAAGCGAACCGGGACGCCGGGCGAGTAGAGCACGCTGTCCGGCTCACCGCCCACCTGCGGCAGTCCGGCGGCCGCGACCAGGTCGTCGTCGAGATGCAGCAACTCGGCGCGACGGAGCGGCCATCGCGGGTGTGCGTTGGGCAGGTAGAGGGTGCGTCCGGCGACTCGGGTGTGCAAGCCCCAGCGTGCGGTGACGAAGTGTTCGAGCGGGCCGGCGTCGGTCACCGGTGCGCCGATTTGGACCTCGACCGTGCCGCCTCTCGGCGCGCCCTCCGGGCGATGTCGCCGGGTCGTGTAGCGCACCCGGTCGCCGGTGTGCTCGATCCGCATCCGAGCCCACCGGTACGGCAGGCGCAGGGTGGCCCGGGCGGTCAGGACCGGCACCAGACGGGCCGCCTCCAGCGAGCGGAACACGACGCCGCGCCGGCCGGCCGCGTCCACGGAGTACAGCCGCACGTTGGTCTCCGGGAAGGTGCCCAGCCACGGCACGCCCGGCAGCCGCAGGAACCCGACGCCCACCATGCGAAACGGTACGAGGCCGACGTAGGTCACACCGTCCAGGACGTCCGGCCGGGTGCCCGCCGGAAGCAGCGGGGCCACCGCCTCGGGCGGCACGGCCCAGTGCACGAAGGTGAGTTCGCTCCAGCGCTGGGTGAGCAGCACGTGCGGGATGCCGCGCGGGGACAACGGCGTGACGGGTTCGGTGCTCATCCGCTCATGGTGGCCCATCCGGTACGGCCCCGCGCACCGTAGCGCGCGCGGCGGCCGGTGCGCGGTTCGGGCCCGGCCCGGGCGGGAGGGTCGCCGGCGCCGCGCCTACCGCTTCGCCTTCGGGTGGTCGCGGTGGTTCCGGGGCGCGTCCTCGGTCGGTGCTTGGGCTGCGATCAGGGACTCGCCCGCGGGTGAGCGGTAGTACAGGACGGAGCGGCCGGAGCGGCGGCGGAGGATGAGGTGGGCGTCCAGGAGGACTTTGAGGTGGCGGCCCACGGAGCCCAGGCCCTGCCCGGTGAGGGCGACCAGTTGGGTGGTGCTCTTGGGGGTGTCCAGGCGGGTCAGGACGCCGGCGCGGGCCGGGCCGAGGAGGCGGGCCAGCGGGTCGGGGGCGGCGTTGTGGTGCGGGTCGGCCAGCGTGCCCGAGCAGGGGTAGACCACCGCGTAGTGGCGGGCCTCCTCCCAGGCCACCCAGCCGCGCCCGGCGGTGACCGGCACGAACGACAGGCAAGCGCCGCCGAGTTCGCGCGGCGGGTAGTCGTACGCGTTGATCCGCAGCCGGCTCGCGCCCAGCCAGCGCATGCCCGGGCGCAGGTCGTCCAGGGCCGCCGCCCAGCCGCCTCGGCTCAGTTGGCCGGTCCGCGCGAGGATGTCCGCCTCGATGATCCGTCGCCGGCGCGGCCAGTCCGGCCGGACCACCCGGGTCCAGACCCAGTCCAGGATGTCCGCGGCGCGTTCGGCGAGGTCGGATCGGTGCAGGGCGGCGGGCAGTGGGCCGCCCATCGACACCTCCAGATCCGCCCGGGCCGCGGCGCCGGACGTGCCGCGGATCCCGGCCAGTTCCGCGGCGAAGGCCGATCCCGCGGTGCGGGCCGGTTGCGCGACGAAGGCCCGTTCCCCCGTCGACGGCGGCGGCGTGAGGAAGTCCGCGTTCCAGGTGCCGCCGAAGCCGATCCGCAACAACGAGGCCGTGATCGGATCCTCGGCCAGCCGGGCGCGATAGGCGGGCAGGTGCGCGTCCAGCCAGACCCGCTCGCCCGGATGCGCGGCCGTACCCCGTTCCAGGGTCTTCAGCGTCGCGGTCACCTCGGCCAGTGGCGACACCGTGAAGCGGCTGCCCGCGAGGGTGTCCGCGTCGACCTGCCACCACCCCATGGTTTCGCCTCCCGGCGAAACATTAACGTCCGCGGCCCGCCGGCCCGGAGGCTCTCGCCATGCGCACCTATCGGGAGTTGTTCGAAGCGCCGGAGTACACCCCGCTGTTCGCCGTCTCCTCCGCGCAGGTCGGCGCCACCACGGTGAGCGCACTGGCCCTGGGCACGCTCGTCTTCGACCGGACCGGCTCGCCGCTGTTGGCCGCGCTGGGCATGTTCGGCGGCTCGCTCGCGCAGGTGATCGGGGCGACGACGCTGATGTCGGCGGCGGACCGGTTGCCGCCGCGGGCCGCGATGACGGTGATCGGGCTGATCTTCGCGTCGGGCACCGCCGCGCTCGCGATCCCCGCGCTGCCGCTGTGGGCGGTGTTCGTCATCGTGCTTGCCGAGGGCGCGGTGGCCGCGGTGGGCGGCGGGGTGCGCTACGGCCTGCTCAACGAGATCCTGCCCAGGGACGGGTTCCTGATCGGGCGATCGGTGCTCAACATGAGCAACGGGACGCTCCAGATCGTCGGCTTCTCGCTCGGCGCGGTCCTGGTCACCGCGCTGTCCGCGCGCGGCACGCTGGTGGTGGCCGCCGGGTTGTACCTGCTCGCCGCCCTAATGGCCCGGTTCGGCCTGACCCGGCGACCGCCGCGCGCGGCCGGACGTCCCTCGCCGGCCGAGACCTGGCGCAACAACACGCTGCTGTGGTCGGTCAAGCCGCGCCGGTACGTGTATCTCGCCCTGTGGGTGCCCAACGGCCTGATCGTCGGCTGCGAGTCGCTGTTCATCCCGCTCGCGCCCGACCACGCGGGCCTGCTGTTCGCGTTCGCGGCGCTGGGGATGCTCGCCGGGGACGTGCTGGGCGGGCGCTTCGTCCCGGGACCGTGGCGGCGCCGGCTCGGGGCGCCGATGTTGCTGCTGCTGGCCGCGCCGTACCTGCTGTTCGCGGCCCACCCGCCGCTTCCGCTCGCGTCGGCCGTGGTCGCGTTCGCGTCGATCGGGTATGCGGCGAGTCTGCTGTTCCAGGAACGCCTGATGGCGATGACGCCGGACGAGTTGAGCGGGCAGGCGTTGGGGCTGCACTCGTCGGGGATGGTCGCGATGCAGGGGATCGGTGCCTCGATCGCGGGCGGGATCGCCCAGGTGACGTCACCGACCACGGCGATCACGGTGCTGGCCGGCGCGTCGATCATGGTCACGCTGACGTTGGCGGCGGGGCTGCGCGCGCACCCCTGGCCGGTGGTCCGGGAGGCGTGAGGGGCACGGGTGCGGCGGCCGGACCCGGCTCCGGCTCCGGCTCCGGCCGACCGGGTTTGGGAACCGCGCCATCCGGCCGATGTCGGTCCGGTTCGAGAGTATGTACGCATGACCGACACCCCGGCGCCGGCCGCCGTTCTCGCCGACTTCGACGCGTACGCCCAGGCCGTCGAGGCCGTGACCGCCGCCGCGCGGGCCTACTACGGCGGCGCCGAGTCCACCGTCGACGACGACACGTACGACAGCCTGCTGCGCGGGATCGGCGCGTACGAGCGCGAGCACCCCGACCGGGTGCTCGCCGAGTCGCCGGTGGGCAAGGTCGCGGCGGGCGCGCTGTCCGGCGGCGACGTACCGCACACGGTGCCGATGCTCAGCCTGGACAACGTGTTCGATCCCGAGGGCCTGACCGCGTGGGCCGCGTCGCTGGAGCGACGGATCAAGCGGCCGGTCGCGGCGCTGACGGTGGAGCCGAAGATGGACGGCCTCGCGGTCGCGGTGCGCTACCGCGCGGGTCGGCTGGAGCGGCTGGTCACGCGCGGCGACGGCGTCGCCGGGGAGGACGTGTCGCACGCGATCGGCACCGTCGTCGGCCTGCCGGACCGGCTGACCGAGCCGGTCTCGATCGAGGTGCGCGGCGAGGTCCTGCTCACCGCGGAGCAGTTCGAGGCGGCCAACGAGATCCGCCGCGAACACGGCGCGACGGTGTTCGCCAACCCGCGCGGCGGCGCGGCCGGCACGCTGCGGGCCAAGGACCGGCCGTACGTGATCCCGATGACCTTCTTCGGCTACGTCGCGCTGCCGCTCGCGGACGACGAGAGCGCGTTCGCCGAGGAGTTGCGCACCGCCGACCACTCCGCGGTGATGGCCCGGGTCGAGGCGCTCGGCGTGCTCACCACCGGACGGACCTCGGCGCGGCTGCGGGTGTGCGCGAGCGTCGAGGAGGTGCAGGCCGCCGTCGACGAGATCGCCGGCTCGCGCGCCGACCTGCCGTTCGGCATCGACGGCGTGGTGATCAAGGCCGACAGCGCGCGGGACCAGGCCGACGCGGGCAACGGGTCGCGCGCGCCGCGCTGGGCGATCGCGTACAAGCTGGCCGCCGTGCACAAGATCACCCGGCTCGTCGGCGTGGACTGGGCGGTCGGCCGGACCGGGGTGATCGCGCCGCGCGCGATCCTGGACCCGATCGAGATCGACGGCAGCGTCGTCGGCTTCGCCACGCTGCACAACCCGGCCGACATCGAGCGGCGCGGGCTGATGATCGGCGACCAGGTCAGCGTGTACAAGGCCGGCGACATCATCCCCCGGGTGGAGGCCCCGCTGGTGCACGTGCGCACCGGGGACGAGACGCCGATCGAGTTCCCGACCGCGTGTCCGCAGTGCGGTGGCGAGTTGGACACCTCGCAGCAGCGCTGGCGGTGCGCGCAGGGCCGCGCGTGCGGTCTCCAGGCCGGGATCCTGTACGCGGTGGGCCGCGACCAGCTCGACATCGAGGGCATCGGCGGCCGGATCGTCGGGCAACTCGTCGCCTCCGGCGCGGTCGTCGACATGGCCGACCTGTTCACCCTGACCCGCGAGCAGTTCCTGGCGCTGGATCGGGTGGACAAGATCGCCGACAAGCTGCTGGCCGGCATCGAGGAGGCTCGGGTCAAGCCGCTCAGCCGGGTGCTGTGCGCGCTGGGCGTGCGCCAGACCGGCCGGTCGATGTCGCGGCGGATCGCCCGGCACTTCGGCACGATGGACGCGATCCGGGCCGCGGACGTGGAGGCGATGGCGCGGGTCGAGGGGATCGGCCCCGGCAAGGCGGCGGTGATCGTCGCCGAACTGGCCGAACTGGCCGATGTGATCGACAAGTTGGTCGCCGCCGGGGTGAACATGACCGAGCCCGGTGGGCGACCGGGCGCGGCCGAGAGTTCGGCCGAGGCCGAGCAGGACGGCGGGTCGGGCCCGATCGAGGCGGGCCCGCTCACCGGGAAGTCGGTCGTGGTGACGGGTTCGATGACCGGGGCGCTGGCGGCGCTGTCCCGGAACGAGATGAACGAACTGATCGAGCGCGCCGGCGGCACCGCGTCCTCCGGCGTGTCCGCCAAGACCGCCCTGGTCGTCGCGGGGGACAAGGCGGGCTCCAAGCGGGCCAAGGCGGAGAAACTCGGCGTCGAGATCATCACCCCGGAGCAATTCGCCGAGCTGGTGGGCGCGTTGCTGCCGGCGTGAGCGCCACGTCCCCGCCCCGGTAGGGCACAGCCATTCGGACGATCCATAGCAGATCCACCTTCGTCGTGCGAGGGAAACGGGCGATATCGGTGTGCGGCGTCCCGGACGCCGGCATCGTCGCGTTCGGGAGCCGGTGGTGGTCGGGAAGGTCCGCGGTGCGCGGAAACCCCTTGGCCGCACCACCCTTCGACGACGAATGGAGTCCCCCCATGGTCGAGGCACATCCCCCGCGAATACCGCTGCCGTTCGCCCTCGACCGCAATCCGCACGCGCCCGACGCGGAACGCGGGCTGCTCGACTGGGCCCGACGGCACCACCTGCTCGAAGGCCCGGGCATCGACAAGCGACTGATCGGAGCGCGACTGGCCGAACTCGCCGCCTACACCCACCCCGACGCCGCACCGGGCCCGCTCCGCCTGTACGCGCGGTTCATCGCCTGGCAGTTCCTCGTCCACGACCGCTACGCCGAGCCCGCGGAGCCCACCGCGCCCACCGCGCCCACGGAGGAACACCTGATCGACCAGATCGAAGCGGTGTACCGCACCGGGCGGGCCGAGCCCGGCGCCGGCGCGATGGCGCACGCCCTGGCGGACATCCTGGAACGGGTGTATCCGGCCATGAGCGCACAGTGGCGCGAGCAATTCGTCGTCGAGGGCGTGGACACACTGCACCGGGTGGCGCGCCGGCCGGCGAACACATCCCATCCGGCGGCCCGGGAGCTCTCCTGCGGCGTGGACGCCTACATCCGGTATCGGCGGGTCGCCGGCGGGCAGTTCCCGTGCCTGCTGCTCGACGAGTACCTCGCGGGCGGCGAACTGCCGGCGGCGATCCGGGACGGCGCGGCGTACGACGACGTCCGCAACGCCCAGGCGGACGTGGTCTCTTGGACCAGCGACTACTACGCGTCCCGGGACGGCGTCGGCGCCGACCCGCCGGCCGACCTGGTCGGCGTGCTGGCGTACGTCGAGCACGTCGGCCGCGAGCACGCGGAGGCGGCGGTGGCCGCGCGGATCCAGGATCGGGTGGCCGACTTCATGGCCGCGCGGCGGGCCCTGCACGGCGGGCGCGGCGCCGCGGCGGCCGACCCGGAGACCGAACTGGTCCTGGGGCGTTGCGTGTCGGCGATGCACCATCGCATGGCCGGGACGGAGGCCTGGGCCTGGGAGAACATCCGGTGCGTCGGCCGCCGCCTGGGCTCCGCGCGCGGTCGGGCAACCGACGGCGGGCCGTACGTCCCGGAGTACGTCGCGAACCTCCTCGACGCACGCGGTCGCCCCCGGGGCTGGGACGGCGGCGCGGCGGGCCACCGGTGGCCTTAGCGTCGTGTCACGTTCTCGGGTGGGAAGAGGTCGAGGGTGTGGGCCTGGGCCGCGGCTTCGGTACGCGAGGTGACGGCGGGCTCGGCCAGGAGGTCGGCGGGGTGAAGCGCGGGAACCGGCGCGAGCGATGCGACCCCGGCGTACGGCGGGGTTCGCGTCCGGTAGTGTGGCCGCCGCGCCCAGCCGTGGGCGAACCGGATCCGAGTTCGAGGAGGTGGCACCGATTACCGCTGTATCAGGTCGGGTGCTCTCCCTCCACGACCGTGCGGTCCACCTGGCATAGGTGGGTTCGCGAGAGCACCCTTCGGCATCCCGAAAGGCTCTCATGTCGGTTTCCGCGTCACCGTGCCCCACCTCCGTGATCGTCACCAGGCTTCGTACCGCCGGCTGCGTATTCGCCGAGGACGAGGCCGAACTGTTGGTCGCCGCGGCGGCCTCGCCGGCCGAACTGGCGGTCATGGTGGACCGCCGCGTCGCCGGCCTCCCCCTCGAACACGTGATCGGCTGGGCCGAGTTCCGGGGTCTGCGCATCGTCGTCGACCCCGGGGTCTTCGTCCCGCGTCGGCGCACCGAGTTCCTGGTCGACCAGGCCGTCGCGCTGGCCCGTCCCGGCGCCGTGGTGGTCGACCTGTGCTGCGGCTCGGGCGCGCTGGGCGCGGCCCTGGTGGCGGCGGTCGACCGAGTCGAGGTGTACGCCGCCGACATCGACCCGGCGGCGGTGCGGTGTGCCCGGCGCAACATCGCCGCCGACCGGGTCTTCGAGGGCGACCTCTTCGCACCGCTGCCGGCGACGCTGCGCGGGCGGATCGACCTCCTGGTCGCGAACACGCCCTACGTGCCGACCGATGAGTTGCAACTGCTGCCCTCGGAGGCGCGAATCCACGAGCCCCGAGTGGCCTTGGACGGCGGCGCGGACGGCCTGGACGTGCAGCGCCGGGTCACCGCGGCGGCCCCCGACTGGCTCGCCCCGGGCGGCCGGCTGCTGGTCGAGACGAGCGAACGGCAGGCCCCGCGGGCCGTCGAGGTCTTCCGTCGCGCGGGCCTGATCCCGCGGGTGGTGGAGTCCGAGGAGTTGTACGCCACGGTCGTGATCGGCACCCGGCCCACCGGCCGGAGCCAGTCCTAGGCGGAAACGGGCGGGGTCGGCGGGGCGGCTTGTCGTCCGGCTCCGCCGTCTCCCGCGCACGCGGTTTCGTCGAGTCCTTCGAGCGGACAGTCCATCCCGGTGTCGATCTCCTCGGCATCCGTCCCGGGCACGCGCTCGCCGTCCACGCCCTCGCCGTCGGCCCGCGCGGCCTCGGCCCGCGCGGCCTCGGCCCGCGCGCTCGCGCAGACCACGCCCAGGCCGTCCCGGATGGCCCGGCCGATCTCGGCCAGCGCGGCCACCCGGGTCGGCGTCAGCACGTCGAACAGGTGCTGACGCACCGTCGCGGCATGGGTCGGCTCGGCGGCGCCGAGGGCGGTCAGGCCGGCGTCGGTCAGGTGTGCGACCCAGCCGCGCCGATCCCCCTCGACCGGGCAGCGGGAGACCCATCCCGACTTCTCCAGGGCGCTCACCGCGTGCGAGACCCGGCTGCTCGACGACAACGACGCCGCGGCCAGCTCGCTCATCCGCAGGCTCCGGTTCGGCGACTCCGCGAGCAGGCCCAGGATCTCGAAATACGTCATCGGCATGCCTGCCTCGCGGCGCATCCGCCGGTCCAGATGGGCCGCGAGTTCCCTGGTCCCGGTGAAGTACGAGCGCCAGATCTCGTGCTCCGAGGCGGTCAGCCGATCGTCGTCGTTCATGGGACCAGCATAGGACTTGTTGAACACTCAACTTGTGGGTGCTATGTTTCTGAGCGTTCAACAAAACCCGCCGCAGCCTGCGGCGGCCGATCGACGCATCCGTCGCAGTGCACCCAAGGAGCTCCCATGACCACCTCCGTCGAGACCGTTCCCGGCTACATCGCGGGCACCTGGGCCATCGACCCGGTCCACTCGGACGTCTCGTTCTCCGTACGCCACCTGGGCGTGGCCAAGGTGCGCGGGCGCTTCGACACCTTCGAGGGCTCGATCGTCACCGCCGAGAACCCGCTCGAGTCGTCGGTCACCGCCACCATCGAGACCGCCTCGGTCAACAGCAACAACAAGATGCGCGACGACCACATCCGCAACGAGGACTTCCTCAACACCGACCAGTTCCCGAGCCTGACCTTCGTGTCCACCGGTATCCGCGCCGAGTCCTCCGTGGTCTACCAGGTCGACGGCGACCTGACGCTGCGCGGCGTGACCAAGCAGGTCACCCTCGAACTCGAGGTCAACGGCTTCGGTACCGGCTTCGACGGCAACCCGGTCGCGGGCTTCACCGCCACCACCGAGATCAGCCGCGGCGACTTCGGCGTCACCGGCGGACCGGCGGGCGCGGCCGTCGGCGACAAGATCACCATCGTCCTGGAGATCGAGGCCAAGCAGGCGTGAGACCCGCGCGCCGACCGGCCGCCACTTGGGACGCGCCCCGCGCGCCGCGGCGAGACCCGGTTCCGGTCCGCCGACCTCCGACCCGGTCGGACGTCGGCGGACCGTTGCGGTGGTGGCCCGTCCGACGCCGGCACCACGCGACGCTCAGCCGCGACCCGCGCCGGCCGGCCGGCCGATCCGGGCACAGCCCACCGCCGCCACCAGGCACAGCACCGACAGGGCTCCCAGCAACAGCGGAATGGAGCCCGCCGAGGACGTGACCTCGAAGACCCCGCCGAGCAGCGGCGGGAAGGCGATGCCGCCGATCATCGAGGCCGCGATCACCCACGCGGCGGCGCTCGCCGAGCCCGGAACGCGGGCGGCGAGCCAGGCCAGGCCGGTCGGGAAGATCGGGGCGATGGCGAGCCCGACACCCAGATAGGCGTACGGCGCCAATACCGGGACGGCCGCGAGGAAGAGGAAGCCGGTCATCGCGGCACACCCGGCCAGGACCACGACCTGCGGACTCAGCCGCAGACTGATCGGCGCGACCAGGAACCGGCCGACGGTCATCGCGAGCCAGAACCCGGCGGTCGCACCGGCCGCGGTCGAGGTGGAATGGCCCAGCGCCTCCAGATGGGTGGGCTCCCAACCGCCGACGCCGGTCTCGATCCCGACGTGCAGGATGTACACGCCGACGAAGGCCGCGACGAGCAGCGCCGTCGTACCCGACGCGAGTCCGGAGCGCGGGACGCGGCTCCCGGTGCCGACCGGGGTGTCGCGCACCGTGAGCAGCGGTGGCACGAGCAGCACGCAGAGCACGCCGCAGCCGACGAACACCGCCGGATAGCGGCTCGCGCCGAGTGCGCCGAGCAGGACCGGTCCGGCGATCGCGCCGAGGCCGAAGTGCGCGTTGAGGATGTTGAGCATGGCCGGTCCGCGGCGGCCGAATCCGGCCGCGACCATTACGTTGAGCCCGTAGTCGATGCCACCGAACCCGAGCCCCAGCACGAACACCGCGGCCAGGGCGAGCGGCCAACTCCCGGCGAGGCCGAAACCGATGGCGCCCACCGCCATCGACAGGCAGGACACGGCGAGGAGTTGGCGATCCGGACGGCGGGCTCGCAGCGCCGCGCCGCCGAGTACGCCCAGCAGCGCGCCGGCGAAGTGCGCGCTGAGCGCGAGGCCGGCTCCGGCGGGGCCGAGGTCGAACTCGTCGCGCAGCGCCGGGATGGCCGGTCCGTACAGCGCCTGGAGGGCGCCGATCAGCACGAAGGCCACACAGGCCGCGACCGCCGCGCCGGGTGGGAACGCCGGGGCGTCGTCGGGTGGACCGACGGCCGGCGCGGGTGCCGCCGGATCCGGCGCCGGGGCCTCGTCGGTGCGCACGTGTGCGATCGTGGCCGCGCCCGGGTGCTCCTCTCGTCCGGATCTGCCACCGGGCCCGCCGTCGCGCTCGGCGCTCACCGGATCGATCCCGCGAATCGGGTCGCGGCGAGCGCGGCACGGAGCGTGGGAGTGTCGGTGAACAGCACCGATTCGATCCCCAACTCCCGGGCCGCGTCCAGGTTTTCCGCGCGGTCGTCGACGAAGAGGAGTTGGCCGGGGTCCGCGTCCAGCCGCTCGCACAGGTGCCGGTAGATGCGCGGGTCGGGCTTGGCCAGGCCCAGGTCGGCGCTGAACACCCGGTGCCGGAACAGCGCCGCCCAGGGCTGCTCCTCGATCCGACGGGCCATTTCGGCCGGGGCGTTGGAGAGCAGCGCCAGGGCGATGCCCCGGTCGGCGAGTGCGCCCAACTCGGCCAGCAGGTCCAGGGTTTCCTGGTTCAGGTGCATCCACGCGTCGAGGTCGGCGGCCACCAGCAGGTCCAACAGGTCCGGATCCGGCGCGGGCCGCCCCAACCCGGCGCACACCCCGCGCCAGAACCCGGCGGCGTCGGTGACGCCGGCGTCGTAGGCCGCCCGATCCGGCCAGTAGGCGGGCCACAACCGCGCCTGGGTGACCCCGAGCGCTCGGGCCAGCGCCTCCCCCGCGTGATCCGGCGGCGGCATGCAGATGACCCCGCCGAAGTCGAAGACGATCCACTCCGTGCGCATGAGAGCTCCTCGATCGAGTCGTCGATTGACTTTCGAACATACAACACGTTTGATTGAACACATGGAAGGTGCGGAGCGACAACTTTCGCTCATCGAGAGAATGCGTACGACGGAACGTGTCACCGTGGCCGAGCTGGCCGAGGAGACCGGTTGCTCGGAGATGACCATCCGCCGCGACCTCGACCAACTCGCCGAACAGGGGGTCCTGCGGCGGGTCCGGGGCGGCGCGGTCAGCCTCGTGCTGCGCGGCGAGGTGCTGCCCTTCGGCGTGCGCGAGCACGAGGCGCCGGAGAGCAAACGCCGGATCGCCGCCGAGTTCGACTCCCTGGTCACCGACGGCGAATCGCTGATCCTGGACGGCGGCACCACGAGCCTGGCCATCGCGCGCGTGCTGGCCCGACGCCGGGTCACCGTGGTCCCGCTCGACCTGCACTCGGCCCACCTGCTCGGAAACGCGCCCGACGTGCGCCTGCTGGTCCCGGGCGGCCAGACCACGCCGGGCGCCCTGACGCTCGGCGGCCACCTCACCGAGACCTCGCTGCGCACACTGCGGGTGGACACCGCCGTGCTGGGCGTCTGCGGGCTGTCCGTCACCCACGGGCTCACCGCCAACGACCTCACCGAGGTCCCGGTCAAACAGGCCGCCATCGCCTCGGCGCAGCGCGTCGTCGCGGTCTGCGCCGGAAGCAAGTTCGGTCGCACCGGCCTGGGCCACGTGTGCCCGGCCACCGACCTCGACATCGTGATCACCGACGCGAGCGCGCCGGCCGACGCGGTGTCGGGGTTGCGCGAGCTGGGCGTGGACGTACGGGTGGTGTGACGGTCCCAGGGGCCGTTCCGGGGCTCAGACCAGGGTGGTTGACTTCAAGTTTCCTTGAAGTTCCATACTCGTTCCCGAAGGGCACCCCGCCCTGGCGACACCAGCCACTTGGGAGAGTTCACATGAGCACCGAATCGTCCGACCTCGTCGCCATCCGTCGTCTCGTCGCGGACGCAGTGCAGCTTCAGAACGACATCGAGGGGCTCATGGCGCTGCACACCGCCGAGGTGAACATCGTCAATTTCGGCGGGCGCGGCGTGTCCGGCCGGGACGCGCTGACCGCGGCGATGCGGCAGGCGTTGGCCTCGCCCCTGGCGGACGTGACCACCACCGCCGAGATCCAGGACGTGCACTTCGTCCGCGCGGACGTGGCGATCGTGGCCTGCCTCAAGCAGGTCTTCGACGGACGGCCGAACGTCGGCGCGGAGGATTCGGCCACGCCCGCCCTGCCCGCGTCTTCCGGCCAACTCACCTACGTGCTGGTCAAGGAGGACGACGACTGGCGGATCGCCTCGGCCCAGACCACCCCGATCCTGGGCTGATCCCGACTGCGCGGGCCCCGCCGCCGCGGACGCGACGCGGCGGGGGCCGCTCGCGCCTCGACCACACCGGCCGAAACCCGGTTGGAGCCCGGGCGTTCGGCTTCCTACCATGCCGTGCATGCGAAGGGGCCCGGGCGCCGTCGGCGGCCCGCGGCCCGTGAGGGACGGAGGGCACACCGGTGGCACCGACCGACGACATCGTTCGCGCGGTTCGCGACACGCTCGACACGAACGACGTCATCGGCATGTACCTGCACGGTTCCGCCGTACTCGGGGGCCTGCGCCCGCACAGTGACGTGGACGTCCTGGTCGTCGTGCGACACGGCACCACGACGACGCAGCGCCGGGCACTGGTCGAGGCGACCTTGGAGATCTCCGGCGAGCGCGCCCGCCGCGGGCCCGCGCGGCCGGTGGAGTTGACCGTCGTCGTGCAATCCGAGGTCAGGCCGTGGCGCTACCCGCCGCGCTGCGAGTTCCAGTACGGCGAGTGGCTGCGCGAGGAGTACGAGCGTGGCGAGACACCGGCACCGACGCCGAGCCCGGACCTCGCGCCGCTGATCACGATGGTGCTGCTCGGCCGGGCGCCGCTGCTCGGGCCGCCACCGGACGAGGTGCTCGACCCGGTCCCGCGCGCCGACCTGAATCGGGCGATCGTGGCCGGCGTACCGGAGTTGCTCCAGGAGTGGGCGACCGACACCCGCAACGTGCTGCTGACCCTGGCCCGGATCCGAGCGACCCTCGCGACCGGGGTGATCACCTCGAAGGACGCCGCCGCCGACTGGGTCCTCGCACGCCTCCCGGTCGAGCACCGACCCGTGCTCGACCGGGCACGGACCGGCTATCTCGGCTCCGAACGCGAGGATTGGCAGGACCTGCTGCCCCGGGTGCGGGCGCTGACCGAGTACATGGCCGCCGCGATCGAGCACTCGGCGGGCGAACCGGGGTGCGCCGGCGCGCAGTAGGCTCGGGCGATCCCGCTCGAACGGGTGGGCGGGCACGGCGGCCACGAAAGGCGGAACACGTGTCGAAGGCGAGCTTCTCCGGCGTCCACCATGTCGCACTGAACGTACGCGACCTGGACGCGTCGGTCCGGTGGTATTCCGAGGTCCTGGACTTCGCACCGCTGATCCCGTGGGACACCGACGACTTCGACCGGCGGATCATGCGTCACCCGAGCGGCGTCGTCGTCGCCTTGACCCGGCACCGGCACCCGGAGGCGGGCGCCGAGTTCGAGGAGCACGTGACCGGACTCGACCACCTGGCCCTGACGGTTGATTCCCGGGCCGAACTGGACGCGTGGGAGGCCCGGTTGACCGAAGCCGGTGTCATCCACTCCGGGGTCAAGGTCACCCCGAAGACCGGATTCACCCTGATCGCGTTCCGGGACCCCGACAGCATCCAACTGGAGCTCTACCTCGCATAGTGCCGGACGGTCGCCGCACGCGACCGCCCCCGACCCCCGTGCTTGCCGGCAACTCCCCTCACTTATAGGGACGTTGCGCCGAAGGGATCTTGACGGCGCTTCGACCGACCTGAAGCATGAGCGTTCGCACATGATCGACGAACGGGGGAAGCATGTCGAAGGTGACACGTCGCGTGGCGGGTCTGGCGCTCGCCGCGACGGCGTCGGTGGGATTGGTCACGGCGGGGGCCGGTTCCGCGCAGGCCGCGGGCGGCAGTTACATCGCCACGTACCGGTACCTGTCCGAGTGCCAGAACACCGGTGCGATGTACGTGCACTATGCCGGCGCAAGCACGTACCACTGCACGGGCAACGGCGCGGTCGGGTTCTCGCTGTATGTGGAGTACTGGGCCTGACCCGGCCACGGATACCGCCTCTCGACGAGGGGCGGTATCCCGGTGGTTCGCCCCGCGGGGACGGGGTGCGCCGATCAGCCGGCCGTGGCGGCCAGGCGAACGGGGCCGGCGGATCGGCGGCGACGCAGGTACGCGATGGTCACCGCGGCGAGCAGCGGCCCCCACAGCACGAGTGGCGCGTAGGACACGTAGTAGGAGGCGGATTCCCAACCGCCGGCCCGGGACGGGAAGTCGTCCGGCAGCGGGTCGCCGTTCAGCTTGGTCCGCGTCACCTCCGTGACGACTCCGATCGCCGTCCACATCAGGGTGAGGACGGTCGCCCCGATCGCGGCGGGCACCGCGGCGGCGGCCGTCGGCACCCGGCGTCCGCGCAGGATCGGGACCCAGCGTGGGAACACCTCGCCCCAGCGGGCGATCAGGCCGATCGCGGTGAACGCGAGGAGTTCGGACAGGACGGACAGCAGCACGACGTAGCCGTCCATGGCCCAGTCCGGCAACATCCCCCCGCGCTTGTCGTCGCCGAAGATCACCCCGAGGCGCCAGATGCTCGACGGCAGGACGACCAGGGGCACGGCGTACGCGGCCCGACGCGCCCAGGTCGACACCCCCGGGACGGGCTCGTGCGCGGCCCGCCAGGCGCGCCGCAGTCGGCCGGCGGACGAGCGCGCGGTCTTCGAATCCGGGTGCGTGGCCTGCGATTTCGCCTGGTGCATCTGCGTTCCTCCCGTTGCTGGACCGATCGGTCCCCCG
The DNA here is from genome assembly GCF_053594475.1 of Embleya sp. NPDC001921. Classification (NCBI taxonomy): domain Bacteria; kingdom Bacillati; phylum Actinomycetota; class Actinomycetes; order Kitasatosporales; family Streptomycetaceae; genus Embleya; species Embleya sp. NPDC001921. The sequence continues at coordinate 187,030 of NZ_JBSFEO010000003.1, read as the reverse complement.
CGCTACGAACCTCCCAGGGGTCGGCGTGGGCGCGGATCGCTCGAAAGGTCGGAACCGGGCTACGCGTCAGGGCTGATCGGTCCCCATTCGCGGGTACGCCGCCGGTCGCCCGGGCAGGGCGTCTCGGGTCCGATGACGGGTCGTCGGGTACGCCCGAGGTCGCGGGGTGCGGTCGGGCCTGATGGCGCGATGAACCGGGGCGGGGGCGTGCCGGGGCGGGCCGCGCTGATGTGCTCGGGTGCGGGCGCCCGGTCCTTGGATCGGCCCTGTCAGTCGGTCGGGGCCTCGGTGGCCAAGTGGCGGGCGAAGAAGGTCTCGATGCGTTGCCAGGCGTCGGCGGCGGCCACCGGGTCGGGGCCGACGCCGAGGACGGCGCGCAGCACGGGAGCGAGCACCGCCGGCGCGTTGTCGGTCTCGTTCAGGAAGGAGTGGCCCGCGTTTGGGTAGAGCTTGACGTCGTGTTCGACGCCGGCGCGGGTCAGCACGTCCGCCGGCTTGGCGGCCCCGCCTCGGAAGACCTTGTCCTTGCCGCCGTAGGAGGCCACCACCGGGCACGCGCCGCGCATCGCCCGGTCCGGATCGCCGGGCACCTGCCCGTAGTTGGCCGCCGCGACCGCGTACGTGCCCTGTCCGGCGAGCACCAGCGCGAAGCCGCCGCCCATGCAGAAGCCGATCACGCCGATCCTGCCGGTGCGTTCGGGCGCGGCGAGCAGCCACTGTCGGGCCGCCTCGATGTCGGCGTACGGACGGCCGCGTCCGGTCGACACCGCGCGCAGCGTGGACACCATGCACCGGTTCGGCCCGCGACCGTGGTAGAGGTCGGGCATCAGCGCCAGATACCCCGCCTCGGCCATCCGGTCCGCGTGCCGGCGGTTGACCGCGTCCGGGCCCGCGCCCTCGAACAGCACGACCACGCCCGGCCACGGACCCTTGCCCCGCGGACGCGCGAGGTAGCCGCTGAGCCCTGGGGCGGTCTCGTCCCGAAGCAACGACGGGGACAGATCAACGGTTTCGGCCATGAAGGCGACCGTAGGCGATTCCGCCTCCCTTCGGCAGTACCTTCGCCTCCGCGGCGGCCGTGCCGGCCGTCGTGCCGGCCGCAGTACCCGCCGTGCCCGCGACCCCCGCGCCGCCCGCTCCCGGGCGGTCGGCGTCCGCCCGGGCGGGTTCGAAGGCGATCGGCGCGTCGAACGCCGCCTTGCGGGACGCGCGGCGCAGCGCGGCCAGCACCGCCGGGCCCACCAGCACGATCGCCACGCAGTTGGTGATCGCGCGCCCGGTGTCCCAGCCGAAGGTGGACGTGAGCACGGTGAACACGAAGAACCTGTGCAGGTTGTCCAGGATGTCGTCGCCGGGTACGAACGCGGGGCCGACCATGCTCTCCGAGTCGGCCAGGAACGGCCAGAACCACATGTTCATCAGGAAGCCGAAGGCGTACGCGGAGAACACCCCGTAGCCGGCCAGCATCACGATCTCGCGCCTGCCGCGCACGCGTTGCGGCAGCAGCCCCGCACCGAGGCCGACCCACGCCGAGGCGAGCATCTGGAAGGGCAACCAGGGCCCGACCCCGGCGGTCAACAGGGCCGACGCGAACAAGGACGTACAGCCGAGCACGAAGCCGAAACCGGGCCCGAACACCCGCCCGGCCAGCACGAGCATGAAGAACACCGTCTCGATGCCCGCGGTGCCGGCCCCCAGCGGGCGCAGCGCCGCGTTGATCGCGGACAGCACGCCGAGCATGGCCAGCGCCTTGGAGTCGAGACCACCGCTGGTCATCTCGGCCAGCACCACCGCGACCACGAACGGCAGGGTGACCGCGAAGATCAGCGGCGCGTCGCCCGAGTGCGCGGCCGATTCCGGGGAGGGTGCGGCGAACAGCGGCCACAGGAACATCGCCAGGCCCGCGATCGAGGCGATGGTGAGCACGATCGCGGTGCGCGGGGTGATCCGGATGGCGTTGCCGCGCTTGGTCGGGGTCGGTGCGATCGTCATCCGGTCGTCTCCCGGTCCGCGGCGCAGGCACGAATCTCGCGTGGAGCGGGCCCGGACTCCCGCGGGACGGGCCGCGAACGCGCGGTGTCGTCGTCGGCCAAGGCGTCACCGACCGCGGCGACGGTCAGCCACTCCGCGGGCGCGAGGATCTTGGCCACCTGTGGCGCGAACGCCGGTGAGGACACCACGACCTCGGCGGTCGGACCGTCCGCGACGATGTCGCCCTCGGCCATCACCACCACCCGGTCGGCGACCTGGGCGACGAATTCGACGTCGTGTGTGGCGAGCACGATCGCCCGTCCGGCGTCCGCGAGTTCGCGCACGACGTGGACGAAGCGTCGTTTGGCGTGGTAGTCGAGACCCCGGGTGGGCTCGTCCAGCAGCACGACCTGTGGTGCGGCGACGAGTTGGATGGCCAGGACGAGCGCGAGGCGCTGCCCCTCGGAGACGTCGCGCGGGTGCAGGGCGCCGTCGATGTCGGGCGCGATGCGGTCCAGCAACGCCCGGCACGCGCCGGCCTCGGCGCCGGATTCGCGGTCGGCCTCGGCGCATTCCGCGTCGACGGTCTCCAGGTAGAGCAGGTCGCCGGGGGTTTGCGGGACCAGGCCGACCAGGGCGCGGGCGCGCTGCGGGGCGGCCTTGCCCGGGTCGTCGCCCGCGACGTCCACCGTGCCGCCCTGGCGGGGTCCGGAGCCCTGGAGGGCCCACAGCAGCGAGGACTTGCCGGAGCCGTTGCGGCCCATCAACGCGGTCACCTGCCCGGGGAGCAGGTCCAGATCCAGGCCGCGGACCGCGATCACGTCGCCGTAGCGCACGATGATCCGGCGCGCCGTCAACAACGACGCCGACGAGTCGGCGGGCGGACGCGGCCGCGGCGGCGTACGGCCGGCCAGGCGGGCGCGCAGCGGCGCGGCCAGGCGGCGGGCGTCGCGCACCGACAGCGGCAGGGGTGACCAACCGGCGAGCCGACCGAGTTCGACCACCGGTGGGGCGATGTCGCAGGTTTCCAGGATGTCGGCGGGCGGGCCGTCGCGGACCGTGCGGTCGCCGGGCAGGTGCACGAGTCGGTCGGCGTACTGCACCACACGCTCCATCCGGTGCTCGGCGACGATCGCGGTGATGCCCAGGTCGTGGACCAGCCGGGTGATCGCGGCGAGTACGTCCTCGGCGGCGGTCGGGTCCAGCGCGGAGGTGGGCTCGTCCAGCACCAGCACGCGCGGGTGCGCGGTGAGCACCGAGCCGATCGCGACGCGTTGCTGTTGGCCGCCGGAGAGGGTGCGCAGCGGGCGATGGCGTAGTTCGGCGATGCCCAGCAGGTCCAGGGTCTCCTCGACACGCTTGCGCATGACCGGCGAGGGGATGGCCAACTGCTCCATGCCGTAGGCGAGTTCCTCCTCCACCGTATCGGTGACGAAGCCCGCGAGGGGGTCCTGCCCGACCACGCCGACCAGGTGCGCGAACTCGCGCGGTGGCCGGGAGCGGGTCTCGATGCCGTCGACCAGCACGCTGCCGCGCAGGGTGCCGCCGGTGAAGTGTGGGACCAGACCGTTGATCGCGCCCAGGAGGGTGGACTTGCCGGCCCCGGTGCGGCCGACGACCAGGCACAACTCCCCTTCGGGAATGCTCAGTTCGACGTCGCGCAGCGCGGGTTCGGGTGCGTCGGCGTAGGTGATGGTGACGTCGCGGAATTCGATCACCGGACGGACTTCTCCCTGATGGTGGTGCCGGCGTCGGCCGGGCCCGGGGTCGGTGTGCGGTCCGTCGTCTCCGGCCGGGGCACGGTGTCGCCGAGCCGGGGCACGGTGAGCGGGGGCGGCGGTGCCAGCCACGCGGGCAGCGCGCCCACGACCAGCGCGAGCACCGGCAGCGGGGCCAGCTCGGGCCACGCGAGCGGGCTCAGCGACGGATAGAGGTTCCCGGCGTCGATCCGGCTGGTCAGGTAGAGCAGCGCGCCGGTGCCCAACCCGCACGCGGCGACCGCGAATTCGGCGAACCGCCAGCGGTCCGGCAGGTAGACGCTGCGGTTGATCCGCCGGCCGGTGAGCACGAAGCCGATGCCGGCGACCGCGATCCCGCCGGGCAGCATGGTCGCGCCCAGATAGCGCGGGGTGCTGCCGTCGAGCAGCGCGTACACCCCCACGCAGACGCCGATCAGTCCCACCAGGGTCAAGACGCCGGTGAGCAGCCGGATGGCCCGGGGCAGGTGCCGGTTGCGGCCGTACCCGCGCGAGTCCATCGCGGCGGCGAGCGCGAGCGACCGGTCCAGCGCGTCCTGGAGCACCGGGATCGCGATCGAGCGCAGCGCCCGCATGCCTTTCTGCGCGCCGCCGCGCAGCCGGCGGGCCCGGCGGACCCGATGCACGCTCTCGATCAGTTGCGGTGCCACCGACAACGCGACCACCACGGCCGCGCCCACCTCGTACAGTGCCGCGGGCACCGCCTTGAGCATGCGCTTCGGGCTCGCGAGCGCGTTCGCCGCGCCCAGGCACACGATCATCGTGGCCAGCCGCAGTCCGTCGTAGAACCCGCCCAGCACGTGCTCCAGAGCCACCGGGCCGAACAGGTGGATGCCCGCCGCCCACGCGGGCAACGGGATCTCCGGGAGGTCGACGAGCACATGGCCGCTCGCGGCCCCCGCGCCGAACACGATCCGGAACAACACGCGCATCACGATGATGAACAGGCCCAGGAACAGGTACATGCGAAAGGCGAGCGCCCACGGCGCGTCGCCGCGTCGGTTGGCGACGACGAATCCGGCCACGGCCAGGATCAGCGCCAGCAGCAGCGGATTGGTGGTGCGACTGGCGGCGGTGGCCAGGCCCAGGGCCCACAACCACCACGCGCCGGGATGCACGGTGCGCGGCAACCGGCCGCCGCCGCGCCCAAACGCTGCGGCATAGGGCCGGTGCCCCGCCCGGGGCGTGCTCAACTCGACCCGTCGGCGCGCGTACGTCGACGCCACGTGGTGAACCCGGCCGCCGCGCAGATCGCCACGAGCAGGGCTGTCCCGGCGATGGTCGTGGGCGGGATCCCGTCGCGCTTCCCGGTCGCCGACTCCTCGCCACCGGTCCAGGTCTGACCCTGTGGAGTGATGCCGGAGGGTTGAGTGGAGGGGCCCGGTGAACCCGGATCGGTGGAGGCGCTCGCGGACGTCTCGGCCGCGGCGGAGGCCGAGGGTGCCGCGGACTCGGTGGGCTGCTCCGATTCCATCGGGTTGCCGGCTACGCCCGGCCCCGGCGCGAGGGGGTCGGTGCCCGAGGTGCCCGAGGTTCCCGAAGTCGTGGTCGTCGAACCCGCCGACGTCGTCCCCGTCGTGCCCGACGCGCCCCCGCCGGAGCCGGCGCGGCCTCCGCTTCCGGCCGCGGTCGTGCCGCCGCCCGATCCGCCGTCGGCCGGCGGCGGTTGCGGGTTGTTCGTCGCGGGCGGATTCGGCGGCGTGGGAGTCGCCGGGCGAACCGGTGCCACGCGCGGGGGCGGGTTGGTGGTCTCGGTCTTGTTCTTGGCGAACGACCAACCCTCGAAGCTGCCCGGCGGCGGCTTGCGGTTCATCACGCCCCACTGGCTGTACGTCCACGAACCGCCGTTGGGCGAGTGCCAGTACGACCAGTAGGCGCTCGCCGGCGGCGTGTCGATGCACGGCTCGGAGTTGGCGCCGGGCTTGCCCTCGACCCGGCAGATGAAGGCCTCGCCCCAGCGGGCCACACCGGTGATCTCGATGCCCGCGTTCTTGAGCGCGGTGTGGCCGGTGGCCTGGTCCCCGCGGGCGCAGCGCACGATGGTCGTGCCGCCCAGTTCCTGGAAGTCGATCACCACCGTCACACCGTTCGCGTCCGGGCAGTAGCCGGGGGTGCCCTTGGCGGTGTCGACCGCGTGCGCGGTCGGCGCGGCGAGTGTCGATTGGGCGCCGGCCGACAGCACGAGCAGGGCGAGCGCGGCGACCAGGCGGGCAGTTCGGCCGCCGCGTCCCGGGCGCCTCATGTGTGCTTTCCGTTCTTGCGCCGCGCGCCGGCGCGGACGGCGAGGCCGGTGCCGACCAGTCCGAGGGAGAGCATGAGCAGTCCGCCGACCTGGGCGCCGGTCCTGGCGAGGCTGCCGCCGCCCTTCGTGGTGCCGCCGCCGCCCGAGCTGCTCGTGCCGCCCGAGACCGAGCCGCCGTTACCGGCGCCGGTCGTGGTCGTCGCGGACGCGGTGATCGACGCGCTCGCGGTCCGGGTGAGCGAGGTGGTGGGTGTGGCGGACGTCGACGCGGACGGCGTTTGGGACCCGGTGTGAGTGGCCGAGCCGGTGGGCCTGGGGGTGCCGGAGTCGGTCGGCCCCGGCGAGGTCGTGACGGTGCCGGTCGGCTCGGTGGGCGCCTTGCCGAGGTCACCCAGCGGGACATCGGCCAGCACGAGCAGGGCCTGCGGGGTCGCGCGGCGCCACTGGTCGCGCTGGAAGTCCGGGATGCCCTCGGTCCGGGCCGAGGTGAGGGCTTCCGCGTTGTAGGCGATCGTGCCGACGTCCTCGGTCGCGGCGCCCGCGTTGCCGGCGGTGATCTGGTGCTTGGCCACCCACGCGGCGGCCTTGTCTGCCTCGGCCGGGTAGCCGGCCGCGTGCAGGGCCTGGCCGGCCAGGCCGGTGCTGTTCGTGTTCGATGCCGCGGTGGGTCCGGAGCCGCCGAACGAACCGTCCTCGCGCTGCTTGGACTTGAGCCAATCCGCGCCCTTCTGGGCCGCGGCCGCGGCACCGACCGACTTGCTCTCGGCCGCGGCGGAGAGCAGCGCCTGTACGGCCATACCGGTGGAGTCCGGGTCGAGCACGGTGGTGGGCGTGTCCTGGCAGGTCGCGCCGGTGCTGCCCAACTGGCCCGGATACAACCGGAATCCGCCGCTCGGGCACTGCTGCTTGAGCAGGAAGTCCACCGCGCTTTGCGGCACTCCGCCGCTGCGGGCCAGGCCCAGCACGGCCAGCGACTGCGCGAACGCGTTGCTCGAGTCGGGACTGCCGGTGAGCTTGTCCCGGATCCGACCCGTGTCGTCGCCGGCGTCCGCCCCGGCGATCAGGTCGAGCGTCTCGGCGCGCATGTCCAGGCCGCCGAACCCGGTCGGATCGCGGTCGGCGACCACGGCGGCGAAGAGCACCTTCGCGGTGGCGCCGGCGATCCGCGAGCCGGGCATGCCCCACTCCTCGGCGCTGTTGTACTTGCGGATGTTGGCGGCCACCGCGTCCCCCGCGGCCTTGAGCGCGGTGGGCTGCGAGCGAGTGGCGGCCAACGCCATCATCGTGTCGATGGTCAGGCCCCAGTCGGAGCCGGCGAACCCCGGTATGCCGCCGTCGACCAGTTCCCCGGCCTGCCATTTCGCCGCCGCCGCGGCGTTGTCGGCGTGCGGGTTCGCGGCGTCGGCCGACGCGGAGAAGACGGGGGAGGCCGCGACCAGGACCGCGCCGCAGACCGCGACGGCGCCGGTGTTTCTCACGGTGAGCCAGGACATCGATGGGACCCTTCCGAGACCAACGCGTCCCGGGAGCCGACCGATGCCGGGCATCGGTCGGGCGTCCGGGCCTCAGCGTGTAGTCCACGACAGCTGGAGCCTTCAATTCGTACGCACCCAGGCATTCCGACTCGCGGCGGCCTGTCGGCCACCGCCTACGGTTGCGGGTCAGCGCCGGATTTCGACCGGCTTCCCCTGGGTTTCGAACTATGAAGTTGAGGGTGCCGACACACGCCGGCGTGTGGAGCATACGGAGCATTCCGACTGTCGGACAACAGCACGGGCGGGCGGTCGACGGTGCCGTTCGTCACCAACCGTGGTCCCGTGGTGGACGATCGCGCGCCGTTCGGGCGCGCGTGCCGGCCGCGACGCCCCGGGCCGCCGGGGCGGGGCGTGCCTGCCCCCGCCCCGGCGGCCCCGACTCAGGACGCGGTGTCGGGGAGCGTCGCCCGTACCTCGCGCGCCGCCGCCACCAGGTTCTCCAGCGAGGCGCGGACCTCGGGCCAACCGCGGGTCTTGAGGCCGCAGTCGGGGTTGACCCACAGCCGTTCGGCGGGGATCGCGGTCAACCCCTCGCGCAGCAGACCGGTCACCTCCTCCGCACTCGGGACGCGCGGGGAGTGGATGTCGTACACGCCGGGACCGGCCTCGCGCGGGTAGCCGTGGGCGGCGAGTTCCCGGGCGACCTGCATGTGCGAACGGGCGGCCTCCAGGCTGATCACGTCGGCGTCGAGGTCCTCGATCGCCTGCACGATGTCGCCGAACTCGGCGTAGCACATGTGCGTGTGGATCTGGGTGGCCGCACGCACGCCGGAGGTGGTCAACCGGAACGACTCGGTGGCCCAGGCCAGGTATTCGGCGTGGTCCGCGGCACGCAGCGGCAACGTCTCGCGCAGCGCTGGTTCGTCCACCTGGATGATCGAACCACCGGCGGCCTCGAGGTCGTCGACCTCGTCGCGCAGTGCCAGGGCGACCTGCCGGGCGGTGACGGCGGGCGGCTGATCGTCGCGGACGAAGGACCACGCGAGCATCGTGACGGGGCCGGTGAGCATGCCCTTGACGGGGCGGTCGGACAACGACTGGGCGAACGAGGTCCAGCGCACGGTCATCGGCTCGGGACGGGAGATGTCGCCGGCCAGGATCGGCGGGCGCACGTACCGGGTGCCGTACGACTGGACCCAGCCGTGCCGGGTGGCCACGTATCCGGTGAGCTGTTCGGCGAAGTACTGCACCATGTCGTTGCGTTCGGCCTCGCCGTGCACCAGGACGTCGATCCCGGCCCTCTCCTGGAAGGAGATCACGTCGCGGATCTCGCTCTCGACACGTTCCTCGTAGCCCACGTCGTCGATGCGTCCGGCGCGCAGATCGGCGCGGGCGGTGCGCAGTTCGCCGGTCTGCGGGAAGGAGCCGATGGTGGTCGTGGGCAGCAACGGCAGCCCCAGGTGCGCGCGTTGGGTCGCGGCGCGCTCGGCGTAGGGCAGGCTGCGCCGGCCGTCCGCGTCGGTGACCGCGGCGGCGCGGGCGCGTACGGCGGGATCGTGGGTCAGCGCGGAGGCCTTGCGCGCGGCCAGGTCGGCCCGGTTGGCGGCGAGGTGGGTCGCGATGGTGTCCGTACCCTGGCCCAGGCCGCGGGCCAACGTGACGATCTCCTCGGTCTTTTGCCGGGCGAAGGCCAGCCATCGGGAGATCTGCGGGTCGATGTCGCGCTCGTCGCCGGCGTCCAGGGGCACGTGCAGCAGGGAGCAGGACGCGGCCACGTCGACGCGCTCGGCCAGGCCCAGCAGGGTGCCCAGGGTGGCCAGCGACCTGCCGAGGTCGTTGATCCACACGTTGCGCCCGTCGACGACGCCGGCGACCAGGCGCTTGCCGGGCAGTCCGCCGACGGCGGCCAGGGCGTCCAGGTTGGCGAACGCGGCTCCGGTGAAGTCGAGGGCGAGCCCTTCGATCGGCGCCTTGGCCAGGATCGGCAACGCCTCGCCGAGACGGTCGAAGTACGAGGCGACCAGCAGCCTGGGCCGGTCGGTGAGCGCGCCGAGGTCGCGGTAGGCACGTGCGATGGCGTTGAGTTCGGCGAAGCTGCGGTCCTGGACCAGCGCGGGTTCGTCCAGTTGCACCCACTCGGCACCGGCCGCGCGCAGATCGGCGAGCACCTCGGCGTACACCGGCAACAGTCGGTCCAACAGGGTCAGCGGCTGGAAGTCGGCCGCGACCCCGGGCGCGGGCTTGGCGAGCAGGAGGTAGGTGATCGGGCCGACCAGTACGGGACGCGCGGTCAGGCCCTGTGCGACGGCCTCCTCGAACTCGGCGACCTGCTTGACGGAGTTCGCGGAGAACACGGTGTCGGGGCCGAGTTCGGGGACCAGGTAGTGGTAGTTCGTGTCGAACCACTTGGTCATCTCCAGCGGCGCCACCTCCTGGGTGCCGCGGGCCATCGCGAAGTAGCCGTCCAGGGCGTCGACTTCGACGGCCGCACGGTGGCGGGGCGGGATCGCGCCGACCATCACGGTGGTGTCCAGGACGTGGTCGTACAGCGAGAAGTCGCCGGTGGGCACCTCGTGCACGCCGGCATCGGCGAGCCGACCGCGGTTGGCGCGGCGCAGTTCGGCGGCGGTGTCGCGAAGCCCGTCGGCGGTGACCCGACCGGCCCAGTAGCCCTCGATGGCCTTCTTCAACTCCCGGCGCGGGCCCTGTCGGGGGTAGCCGTACACGGTGGCGCGGGTTGCCGCGGCTGCGGACTTGGTGGTCACGGAACTCTCCTTCGCGAGTTGTCTCCGGAATCCCGGGACGGATCGAGGGCGCGAAGGGTTGGCAAGCCGCGGGGCCGTTTCGGCGCTGTCGCGCACGTGTGCCACCGGGTTGTCCGCCGACCCGCCCACGAGGTCACCGAGATCACCGCGCGCCTCATCGGCGCACGGGCAGTGGCAGGTCTTCGGACTCGTGGGCGCGTCCACCGAAAGGGCGGACTCCTACTGGCCGTCGCTTCCCGGGCCCGATTCGGGCCCAGTGCTGTTGACGGCGGTCGTTCCCACTCACCGCTGCGGGGCAGTCCCGGATTCACACCGGGTTCCCTCTTGCGACGCGCCTGCCTGGCGGGCAGGGCGAACCGACTGCGTCCGTCAGCTTAGCCGGCGACGGGCGGCTCCGGGACGCGAGTCCACTCGGTGGACGGTGAAAGGACGTACGCGAGACGCGGATGCCGGCGCCTGCGCCGATCGGGCAGGCGTGCGCGGTCCGTTCGCGGCGTTCGTCCCGACCGGGTCAAGCGCGGCGGCGGTGACCCGGCGGAACGAGCATGGTTGCGGAGCCGAGGACGGGATCGCTTCGGATCCGACGTCGGGCCGGCGCTACGGGCGGGTGGGGGCCACGCGCGGGGGCGGGTTGGTGGTGGAGGTCTTGTCCTTGGAGAAGGACCAGCCCTCGAAGCTGCCCAGCGGGGGCTTGCGGTTGGTCGCGCCCCACGAGCTGTAGGTCCAGGTGCCGTTGTTCGGCGCGTGCCAGTACGACCAATACGCGGACGCCGGCGGGGTGTTGACGCAGGGCTCGGTGTCCGTGCCGGGCTTGCCCTCGATCCGGCAGATGAATGCCTCGCCCCACCGGTTCGTGCCCTGGATCCGGAAGCCGGCGTTCTTGAGCGCGGCCAGACCGGTGGCCTGATCGCCGGGCGCGCAGCGGGTGAGCGTGGCGCCGCCGAGTTCCTGGAAGTCGACGATCACGGTCACCCCGTTGGCGTCCGGGCAGACGCCGGCGGAGCCCTTGGTGGGGTCGATGGCGTAGGCGGCGGGTGCGCTCACGGTGATCTGGGCGGTAGCGGGCAGCAGGAGCAGGGCGAGTGCCCCGACCAACCGGCCTATTCGAGCCTTGTTCCCCACAGATTTCACGTGCGGATTCCCTTCGTGCGACGGGCGTCGGCACGAGCGGCGGAACCGATGCCGACCGGGCCGAGCGATGTTCCTCACAGGACCGCCGACCCCCGGCATCGCGCCGACGGGACACCGCCGGACGTGAAATCCGGGCTTCAGCGTGCAGTCCACGACCGCTGGAGCCTTCATCTCGTTCGAACCCAGGCATTCCGACTCGCGGCGGCCTGTCGGCCACCGCCTACGGTTGCGGGTCAGCGCCGGATTTCGACCGGCTTCCCCTGGATTGCGAACTATGCGGTTATGTCGCCGACCCGGACGGAGTCGGCTTGCGGAGCGTATGAGATGAGCTGCCCGTCGTACAACGGGTCACCCGAGCAATCCGCGGTGCCGTTCGTCACCGCCCGGGAGGCGCCGCCCGGGGAGGCACCGCCCGGGAGGCCGGCCGACACGGTGGTCGGCGCGGTGGGGGCCGCGGAGGCGGGCCGCGATGGCGGCGCTCGCGCCGCCGCTCAGGTGGGTTCGCCCACCCGATACCCCGGCACGGACGGCCACCGCACCGTGAGCACCACCGACTCCTCCTCGGCCGCCCAGGAGTGGTCGACCCCGCGACCCCACACCACGTAGTCGCCCTGCTTCGCCAACAACACGCTGCGGCCCGGCAGTTCGACCCGGAACCGGCCGCTGATCAGGATCAGCAGCGCGGTCCGCGCCTCACCGGTCACCCACTCGGCGCGTGCGTCGCCGGGCGGGTGCACGCCCCACTTGATCTCCACCGCCTCGCTGTGCCGGGGATCGCCGACGTCCTTGAAATGGCCGAGCAGCCAACCCCGGTCCAGCGCCGCGTCCGGGCCCGCGTTGCCCACGTACACGCTGTCGTTCATGGCCGGGGACGCTAGCAGAGCAGGCTCCCCGGCCATGAGGGGTCAGGCAGCCGCGGTCACCTGCCGCGCGTCCGGCTCCTCCGCCGCGCGGACCTGACGGAGGTGGTCGGACACGGTCATGAGCGCGAGGAGCACCGTGGTGACCGCGAGTACCGCCCAGCCCGTGCTCGCGACGGAGGCGACGAGTGGCACCGCCACCACCGCGGTGACGATGCGTCCCTCGACCGGGCCGGTGGCCAGCACGTAGCGGTGCCACGCGTGACCCACCAGGAAGGTGGCCACGCCGGTGCCCAGCCACCAGCGGTTCGTGTCGGTGCCCAGGTGGTGGATGGCGTCCGAGATGCCCGCCGCGATCAGCACGATGCCCGCGATCATCACCGCGTGGGCCAGGCCGAACGCCACATAGCCGAGCATCTGTCGGCGCTCGACCGATGCCTCCGACATGGCGCGCACGGTGCGCTCGTCGTCGCTGCCGAAGTAGGACCACCAGATGCCGGTCGCGACCGCGATGCCGAGCAGGATGCCCCCCGCGAGCTTCCAGTCGACCGGCCGACCACCGGCGCCGATGCCGACGGCCACGACCGATTCGCCGAGCACGATCAGGATGATCAGACCGTGCCGCTCGACGAAGTGATGCGGTTCGACCACGAAGCCGCGGACCCGACCGATCACCATCGACAGGTACAGCACCGCCACGGCGGCCGCCCAGCACACCCAGGTGCCGGCGTCCGGCAGGTGTGGCGCGACCAGGATCAGCAGGCCGCCCGCCGCGTTGAACGGCGCGAGGCGCAAGATCCCGGAGCGGGCCGAGGGTTCGGACGCGGTCAGGAACAGCGCGACGTGCATCCCGACGGCGACCAGGAACGCGAGGCCGAACGCCCAGCCGTCCGGGTCGAACGCGTACGGAAGGTCCAGGCCCATCACGAAGAACGAGGTCATCGTGAGCGCCAGCAGCAACCGAACCACCGTCGCGTCGGGGCGGACCGCGTTGGTCAACCAACTGAACGCGCCGAACATCCACCACATCGCCGCCAGCGGCAACATGCCCTGGAGCAGCCCGGTCCAGCCCGGGTGCGACTCCACCTGGTGGGTGGCCTGGGTGAGCACGAAGACGAAGACGAGGTCGAAGAACAACTCGATCGGGGTCACGCCGGTGGGCCGCTCGTTCTCGGCCGGCGTTTCGCTCGGGTCGTGCGGGAGTTCGAGGGGAATCTCGTAGCCGAGGTCGAGGTCGGATTCGGGTCCGGGCGTGGCCGCGGGTTCGGGTGCGGATCCGGCCGGCGGCGTCTTCGCGGATGTGGGCGGCGCCGGTATCGAGGCGTCGATCCGATCGGGTTCACGGGGTGTCGAGGAAGGGCTCATGCGTTCGCTTTCGTGTGTCCCGGGGTGCGCCCATCGGGGGCCGAGGCGCGGCACCGAAGTGCGGTCCGACCGGGATGCGACCCGGTCCGGAGTGGTCGCGCGCGTGCGCGGGCCCATCATCATCGCGACTTCCGCTTCGGCACAGGGGGGTTCCGTCGCGTTCGCGATCGGCGTAGCCCGGGCACACGCCGCGGCGGGCCGGTAGTCCGGCCCGCCGCAGATCCCCTGTCTACCCGTCGGAGGCGGTTCGGGGCAGTGGCTCGCGTGTTCCGGCTACCCGGCACCGACGGCGGCCCGCGTATATCGGCTGTCTCGGGCCGGCGCCCGCTCGCGCGTCCGGGGCGTCGCGCCCCGCACCTGGCGCACGCGGTCCGGTCGCCCGAAACCGCGCGGACCCGGTCGCCCCCCAGCCCGCGCGGACGGTCGCCCCCGCCGCGCGGACAGGTCGCCCCCGGGCCCGCGCGGTCCGGTCGCCCGGGGGCGAGGCCGGCTCAGGAGCAGAAGATGAGCAACGACGTGATCGCGGTGCACGAGGCCGAGGAGCTGTTGTTCGCCGGGTTGGGATCGTTGGGCGTGCTCGCCACCCGGCTCGCGGTGACCTCGTACTCGGCGCCCAGGCTGAGCAGGGCGACCGGTGCGCTGAAGTGCCGGGTGGTCGCCGCGTTCCCGGCCAGCGGCCCTACCGTGCAGGTCACCGTGCGGTTGGCCACCGAGCAGTCCGGTGACGTGACGGTCATCGGGACCGGCAGCGGCGCCGTGACGGTGGCCGAACCGAGCGCGTCGGGGCCCCTGTTGGTGATGGTGACCGTGTAGTCGATGCGCGCGTTGAACAACGACGGCACGCCGGTGGCCCGGAGGGTCACCGCCACATCGGCCGCGCTCGCGATGTAGGTGTACCGGTCGCCGGGGCCGGTCGCGCTGGTTCCGCCGGCGGTGCTCACCTGGACGTCCACCTGACCGGCCGGGCCGGGCGGCGCGGTCGCCGTGCACGTGGTCGCGGTGCAGGACACCGAGCCGGCGGGCCGGCCGGGGCCGAAGGTGACGCCGGTCGCGCCCGCGAGGTTGGTGCCGGTGATGGTGACCACGGTGCCGCCGGCCGCGGGGCCGGAGCCGGGGCTGACCGAGGTGACCGTCGGGGCGGCCAGGTAGGTGAAGCGGTCCGCGGGCGTGGTCGCGCTGGTGCCGCCCGGGCCGGTCACGGTGACGTCCACGGTGCCGGGTGTGCCGGGCGGCGCGGTGGTGGTGATGGTGGTGTCGTCGACGACGGTGTAGGAGGGGGCGGGGGTCGCGCCGAACGCGACGGTGGTGGTGCCGGTGAATCCGGTCCCGGTGACGGTCACCGCGGTGCCGCCGGCCGCGGGGCCGGAGCCGGGGGTCACCGAGGTGATGGTGCGCGGGTGCGGGACGCCGACGACGACGATGCCGTACGGGGTGTTCCCGACCGGGATGGTGGCCACCACGGTGTCGGACGCGGTGTCGATCACCGACACGTCCCCGGACACGGCGTTGGTGGTGTACACGAATCCGCCCGCGACGTGCAGCGTGAGGTTGGCCGGATAGCTGCCCACCGCCACGCTGTCGATCACCGTGTTCGTGGTCAGGTCGACCACCTTGACGGCGGCCGGGAACGCGGAGACGTAGGCCCTGGTCCCGGCCGCGTTCACCGCGACGTTGCTGCCCTCCGCGATCGGGACGGTGGCGGCGAGCGCGCCGCCGGCGGTCAGGTCGAGGACCCACAGACCGGATTGGTCGTCCACGGCGTACAGGCGCCTGCCGTCGGGGCTGAGCGCGGCACCGTCCGGCGAACCGCCGAGTGCGATGGTCGCGCCGACGGTGGCGGTCGCGGTGTCGATCACCGAGACGTTGTGGCCGGCGTTGTTGACGGCGTACACGTGCGCGCCGTCCGGGGCCACCAGTACGGCGATCGGGCCGGTGCCGACCGCGATGGTGGCGATGGGGGTATTGGTCGCGATGTCCACGACCAGAACGGAGTTGTCCTGGGCGACGTACAGGCGGGTGTCGGTCGGGTCGACGGCCATCGCGAACGGCGCGCCGGCGGTGGCGATGGTGCCGGTGACGGTGTCGGTGGCGGTGTCGATCACGGAGACGCCGGCCGCGCCGAAGTTGGCCACGTAGACCCGGGTGCCCGCGTGGTTGGCGGCGAGCCCGTAGGGACCGCTGCCCACCGGGATGGTCGCCGTCGTGGTGTTGTTCGCGGTGTCGATCACGGACACCGTGTTCGAGCCCGAGTTGGCGACGTAGGCGGACACGCCGGGACGGGCGGCGGAGGCGGGAGCGGCCTGGGCGACCAGGCCGGCGAGGAGCAGGGCCGCGGCGGCGATCAGGGCGATCGGCCCGCGCGGGTTGGGGCCTCGGCGGGGGCCGTACGGGTGGCGCGTTCGGCGCGGGTGGCGCTGGTCGGGTGCCTCGGCTGACCGGCGGCGGCGCCGGCGGTTGGGTTCGTGGCCGTGGAGCGCGGAACGGAGCGACATCGGGATCCCCTCCCTGAAGATGGACCACACCCGGCCGTCTCCATCGGGGCACGTCGATCCCCGCCCCGTACGACCCTCGGGCCCCCACCCGAATCGAGACGGCCGCGAATCACGGATCGCGATTCGTCGGTGCATCGCCGGAAACGTACCGGGAGAGCGGGTGGCCGTGTGACCGAAATGGCCAAATGACGGCGATGGGGCGGGAGTTGGTGTAGATGCGGGGCGGGGGTGCTCGACCGGCGGCCATTCGTCGGTGTGAAAGCGGGGCGGGGGTCTTCGACCGGCGGCTATTCGGGGGCCGAGAAGACCATGCGGACCTCGGTGGTGCGATAGCCGGCCCGGCGGAAGGCGGCGGCCATCGGGGCGTTCGTCGTGTCGGTGGTGGCGGTGATCAGTTCGGCGCCTCGGGCGGCGTGCAGGCGGGTGATCTCGGTGAGCAGGTCGGCGACGTAGCCGCGGCCGCGCAACTCGGGGACGACGCCCAGGTATCCGACGTTGGGGTGGTAGGGCGTCGCGGACGGGATGGCCAGGCCGACCAGGGTGCCGTCGGCGGTGTGTGCCAGGCGCCACCACTCGCGCCGGCCCGGGCAGCCGAGGTAGAAGTCCATCTCCTGGCGGGCGACGACCTCCGGGCCGTGCGCGGCCAAGCCCTTGCGCGTCTCCGCGTCCAGGCTGCCCTCGGCGATCCGCCTGAACACGGCGAGGAACGCGTCGTCGTCGGCCTCGGTGAAGGTGAGTCGTCCGGAGCCGGCCGGTACGCCCACGTCCGGCGACCACTCGAAACGCAACCGCTCGACCTCGTGGCTCAGACCGGCCGCGAACGCGGCTTCGCGCCGCCAGGCGAGGGCGGCCGAGGCGGCCGGATCCTCGCGCCACCCCCCGGTCAGCGTCACGTTGTACAGCGGCAGCCGCTCCGCACCGGCCGCGCGGAACGCCCGCAGGCTCGCCGCGATCAGCTCGGCGCCGATCGAGGCCCGGTCCTCGACCCGAGGGTCGACGTACAGGCAGTCCAGCGCGACCGGATGCGCGCCGTCGGCCGGCCCCCACCACAGTGCGCGGGCCTGGATCCGGCCGTCCCGCTCGGCGATCCAGGTCCACTCCGGCCGATACATCCCGTCCGCCGCCTCGGCGAGGTATCGATCGGCGGAGATCGAGCCGATCGGCTCGTCGACCTCGCAGGCGAGGACGTGTGGGAGATCGGACTCGGTGATGGAGCGGAACGACGACAACCTTGCCTCCGGGCACGTGTGGGTGATGCTCGTGCGCCGATGCGACGCGGGCGTCGAATCTACGCGCGGGGGCACGGTTGGTGTTCGTTCGGGTCGGGGCCGGGGCAAACGGTTGTTCGGTTCGGGTACGGCGCCTCGACAGGTTTCGTTCGGGCGGCGCATCGACAGGTACGCGCTCGGGTCAGTGCCTCGGCAGGTACACGCTCGGTCAGTGCCTCGGCAGGTACACGGCGCGGCCGAGGCCGCGGGCCTCCATCGCCGCCGGGACGCGCGGGGCGACGGTGCTCGGCAGGAGCTGCGCGGCTCGGTCGAGGGTGACGAAGGCGTAGTCGTCGAGTTCGTCCTCCTGGATCCGGATCGCGGCGATCCGCTCGGGTGTCAGGGTGCCGCCGTCGAAAGTCCAGCCGGTCAGCGGTCGCGGCCTGGGATCCTGCTCGGGCACCCAGTCGATCACCAGCAACTCGCCGACGTCCAGGTCGAGTCCCAGTTCCTCGCGAAGTTCCCGCGCGCACGCGTCGTGCGGCGACTCGTTGCGATCGACGAAGCCGCCGGGCAGATTCCAGTAGTCGCGGTAGTTGGGTTTGACCAGGAGCACCCGGTCCTCGACATCGGTGATCAGCGCGGAGGCGGCTGCGTACAGGGTGGGCAGTTGCTCGTACCACTGCTCGGGCGGCAGGAACTCTTTGGTCACCCGATCGACCCTAACCGCATCGGAACCGGCCCGGAGCCGGGCGGGTTCCCGGCGGCACACGTCTCGCCACGACTCACCGGAACTCACTGGGACTCACCGGGACTCACCGGGACTCACCGGGACTCACTGTGAATCGCCACGACTCACCACGACTCACCCGGTGACGAAGCGGTCCCGATGCTCGCCGCGCAGCCGACCGGGCGGGAGCCGACGGCCGAACGCGACCAGGAGGAGGTCCTGCCCCGAGCCGGTCAGTGGCGCACCGGTGCCGTAGGACCAGTCCAGGTCGTCGGCACGCAGGTGCACGCCGGTCAGGTCGGCGCCGAAGAACTTGACGCCCCGGGGGCTGACCGCGTCCAGGAGGATGCGCAGCCGGTCCTCGGGGACGGTGCGATCCAGGCCGAGCGCGACCGTGATGTCCAGGCCGTGCACCACGTCGTGACCCAGGCCCGCCGTACGCCCGCCCGGCGGCTTCCAGGGGTGCTCCGCGTTGTCGGCGAGCGCCGCGGCGATCTCGTGCGCCGACATCGCGGCCGCGTCCGCGCGGGCCAGACGGTCGGTCGTGCGATGCAGGTTGCCTCCGGACTTGAGCAGTTCCAGGCCGACGCGGGGCAGCGAGTAGCGAAAGCCCATGGACATGTGGGCGGCCACCTCGCGCACCCGCCATCCGGCACAGAGCGACGGCGCGTCCCACTGGTCGGCTCGGAGGTCGGCCAACAGGGCGGCCAGGTCCCGGCGTTCGGCCGCGATGGCGGCCTCGAGTCGGGTGGCGGCGGGTGGTGGGGTGCTGGTGCTCGGGGTGCTCGGGGTGCTCGGGGTGCTCGGGGTGCGCGGGGTGCGCGGGTCGTTCGGGCCGCTCGGGTCGTTCGGTGGTGGCGGTGGGTTCGCGGTGCCGGTCATGTGATCAAGCGTGGCGAGGCATGATCGATAAGTCCAAGACGCATCTTTTCTCGGACCTAGAATCGATGGTTATGGAACTCCGGCAGTTGCAGTACTTCGTCGCCGTGGTGGAGGAGGCCAACTTCACCCGCGCCGCCGCCCGCCTGCACCTCGCACAGCCGGGCGTCAGCGCCCAGATCCGGCAGTTGGAACGCGAGCTCGGCCAACCGCTGCTCGACCGTTCCGGACGGACGGTGACACCGACGCCGATCGGCGAGGCGGTCCTGCCGTACGCGCGGGCTGCGCTCGCGGCCGTCGAGGGGGTCCGGCACACCGTCGAGGAGTTCACCGGTCTCCTGCGCGGCCGGGTCACCCTCGGCCTGGTCTCCGGCGCCGCCACCCACGAGTTCGACGTGGCCTCGGTGCTCGCCGACTTCCACGACGAGCACCCCCGGGTCGAGATCGCGCTCACCGAGGACACGTCGGAGCGCATGCTCGCCGCCCTGCGCCGAGGCGAACTCGACCTCGCGATGGTCGGGATCGTGGACCCGGAGCCCCCGCCGGGCCTCACCTTCCGGATGCTCGTCGACGAGCCGCTGGTCGTCGCGACGGCCCCGGACGATCCGCTGCTGACGCCCGGCCGCACCAGCGTCCCGCTGGCCGAACTGCGCGATCGTCCGCTGATCAGTCTGCCCCGCGGCACCGGTCTGCGCGGGACCCTCGACCGCGCGTGCGCCGAGGCGGGATTCCGCCCACGCATCGCGTTCGAGGCCGCCGCGCCCCAACTGCTGGTGCAACTGGCCGCCCGAGGCCTCGGCGTGGCCGTACTCCCGGCCCTGCCCCCCGCCGTCGCGACGGCGGCCGGCCTGCGCACCCTGCACCTCACCGACCCGAGCCCCCGCGGCCGCATCGCCCTCGCCTGGCCGACCGACGGCCCGACCGGTCCGGCGGCCGGGCGACTGCTGACCCGCCTGCTCGAGAGCCTGCCCGAGTCGGGAAACCACACGGTGTGATCGGCTTATCCATTTCGCGCGGGGATCGTGCTATTGCCCCACATGGTTGATCTTGCTGCTTCACCGGATGGTAGGTTTCCCACGATTATCAGCCGGTACGACGAAATCCGGCCGCTTCACCGGATCCACGGCGGCCGGGCGCGGCGGTGGGTGTCGGCCGTGATTCGAAACGGGTCCCCGATGTCCGAGCATGATTCTGTCCGTGACTCCGTTCGCGATTCCGTTCGCGATTCCGTTCGCGCCAGGCGGCGCACGCGAGTTCGCGGGTTCGCCGTGACGGTGTGCGCGTTGGCCGTGTTGGCCGGCTCCACGGCGTGCGGCGGAGACGACAAGAAGAAGGCTGCCGCGCCGCTTCCGGCGAGCGGATCGCAGACCCCCGGGTCGGCGTCTTCGGCCGCGCCCGGCACGCCGCCGGTGCCCGGGGCCACGGGGGCCACGGGGGCCGCCTCGCCGACCGCGGCCTCGACGGGCAAGCCGTTGCGGCCGTGCGCACCCGTCACCGCGACCGACAAGCCCACGCGCGGGACGCTCACCCGTGAGGATCTGCGCTCGGCGCAGACCGACCCCAAGCCGGTGACCGTCGACGAGGTCTTCGGCGTCGCCCAGCTTCCCTACAAGTACCAGGGCGGCACACTGACCCGGACCTGCGTGAAGGTCCTGGAGGACTGCAGCCCGATGGCCTCCGGCGAAGCCGCCGAGCTGATCAAACGACTGGGCTGCGTGCGCGCGGTCTCCGCGCTGTACGTGGACAAGGCCAACAACGTGCAGACGACGGTCGGCGTGCTCACGATGCCCACCGCCATCGCCGCGGCGACGCTCGCCCAGTCCAACGCCGGCTACTACAACCAGGTCACTCCCCCGACCAACCGGGAGACCGAGGTGTTCGCGCCGGAAGCCGCCTACACCTGGATTCACGAGTCGCTGTACCGCTACTTCATCTACGAGATGACCGGGCGCATGGACGGCAAGGACCGCGATCCCGGCGAGGTCGCCAAGCACACCGCGGCCACGAACGCGGTCTACCACCTCGTCGGCGACTCCCTCGACCGCCGAGCCGCGGGAGAACCGTCCCAGTCGCGGTGACGGCCACGGCGGGCCGGGGGTTCGCCTGACCGGGCTTCGCCCGGCCGGGGGTTCGCCTGGTAGGGCGGTGGCCTGGTAGGGCGGTGGCCGACGACCCGGTCCACCACGGTTGGGCAACCGTGGTGGACCGGGTCGTTTGCTTTGCGCGTGCTGCGCGATTGCGGGCCTCGCACCTTGGGCGCTGATCGTGCCGTTCGCGCCGTTCGTGCCGTTCGTTCTGTTCGTGCCGTCAGTGCCGTCGGTGCCGTTCGTGCCGTCGGTGCTCCCGCCGCGAGTCGCGTCAGCCGGCGGTCAGGCCGCTGTCGTTGTGCAGGATGGCGCCGTGCACGTTGCGGGCCTCCTCGGAGGCCACGAAGGAGAACATCGCGGCGATGTCCTCCGGCTGGGCCATCGGGCGCGGCGTCATCGCCCGGCCGACCAGATCCCAGTCGACGTCCGCCGGCATCTGGTAGTTGGCGACCAGGTTGGTGTCGATCCCGCCCGGCGCGATCGCGTTCACGCGCAGCGGCTGCTTGGCGAACTCCCAGGCCAGCGACCGGGTCAACTGCACCACGGCGCCCTTGCTCATGGTGTAGACCACACCGTACGCCAGGCCCATCACACCGGCGTTGGACGCGATGTTGACGACGTTGCCGGAACGCTCGAGCAGGTGCGGGATGGCCGCCTGGCACATGAAGAAGTAGCCGTCGATGTTGACGCCCATCATCCGCCGGTAGTCCGCCTCGGTGACCTCCAGGACGTGCTCGGCACGCGCGATGCCGGCCACGTTGCCCAGTACGTCCAGCCCGCCGAACTCGGCCACGGCCGCGGCCACCGCCGCGAAGCACTCGTCCCGGTCCGCCACGTCGGTGACCCGGGTGACGACCTTCCCCGCGAGCCCGGCCGCCAGTTCCGCGGTCTCGGCCAGCGCCGCCGCCGCGATGTCCAAGGCGAAGACGTTCGCACCCTCCGCGGCCAGGCGCAGCGTGGTCGCGCGGCCGACCCCGGAACCCGCTCCGGTGACCACCGCGGTCTTGCCGTCGAACCGGCCGGACACGTGGGCTATCGACATACGTTCACTCCATCGGACGAGAGCGGTATGGGACGCGAAAGGGCGCCCACGACCAGAGGTGACGGATCGTGCCACAGGCGGGTTGGGGAAACCAGGGTCATCGGCGAGGCGGCGGGATGTCGCCGACGAACCCGCCCTACGCACGAGTACGGCCCGGCCGGGATGTCCCGGCCGGGCCGTACGTCTTGCCGCCGGCGGGCCCTGTCGAGGCTCCGGAGTGGGAGTCCCGGGTGGCCCGCCGAGTGGTGGTTGTGTGGATTACGCGGTGGTGCCGGTGCCGGTCGTATTGCGGCGGCGGCTCCAGGCGAAGGCGCCGAGGCCACCGACCAAGAGCACGCCGGCCGAGGCGCCGAGCACGATCGCGCTCGAGTTGTCCGAACCGGTCTCCGCGAGCGACGCGGGGGCCGTGTCGTCGACCGGGGTCACCTCGGGCTTGCCGACGGGCGGCGTGCTGCTGGTCTCCTCGACGGCGGGGGCCGAGGACGAGGTCGCGGGCTTGCTGGTCTCCACCGGCGGCTTGGTGGATTCCGTCGGCGGCTTGGTTGTCTCGACGGGCGGCTTGGTGGTCTCCACCGGCGGCTTGGTGGTCTCCACCGGGGGCTTCGTCGTCGGCGGCTTGGTCGTCGGCGGCGTCGTGGTCGGCGGCGTCGTCGGCGGGGCGCACTTGTCGCCGCCGTTCCACGCCGTGATCAGGTTGGCGATCGTGCTGCGGGGGTACGCCGGCAGCGGATTGGCCACGCCGTCGTACTTCTTGCCGTTCCCGTACAGGTCGACCTGCCCGAAGCAGGTCGGCCGGTACGCGCTGACGTCGAGGGTGACCTTCGGGTTGTTCTTGCTGAGCTTCTTGGAGTCCCAGCCGAGGAACTTCTGGGTACCCGAGGTCGGCCAGGTCGGGCCCTCGGTGTTGTACGAGGCCAGCGACACCGCGTACTCGCACTTGTTCTTCGGCTTGTCCTTGAGCCGAACCTCGATCCGGGTCACCAGGGTGCCGTCCATCCGGCCGCTGGTGGTCCAGTGCTTGCCGCCGTCGAGCGAGTACTCCACGCCGACCCGGGCGCAGGTGTCGTGGTCCTTCTTGGCCTCGGCGGTACCGGCCATGACGACCGGCAGCGCGAGCGCGAGTACACCGACGCCGACGGCGCCCGATATGTGCCTGCTGATGTGCAGCTGCACTGAAGTGCTCCTGAACTGGAAGGGGGTGCCTGCTTCGGAACGAGCCCGCGCCCGTCGTCCGACGAACGTCCGACGAACGTCCGCAGAGCTCGCAGAGCTTGGCGAGCCCGGAGGACGTGGAGAGCGTGGAGAACGTGCAGGGAGCGTGAAAGACGGTCGGTCGGACGAACGGACAATCCCGGGGTTGCCCCGAAGGCTTGGATTATGTCGGCTCGGGTCACGAGCGCGAGGCGGGACCCCGGGCTGACGGGGCCTCGGCCTTCATCCGAGTATGAGCACGTCTACTGTGCGTGCCCAACTCCCGCGTCGGTGCGCCGAGTTACCCGGCCGGGCTCGCCGAGCGCCGCACCGACGACGGCGGTGGGCGTCACGTTCGGGACCGGACGTCCTACCCACCGGACACCGCACGCGCACTCATCGGGCACCCGCAACTCGCGGACCGGCGCACTGCTGGGCGGCCCCACTCACAGGACCCGAACTGTTCACCCTCGCCGCACAGCCGGACATCTTCTCGACCATCGCGCGAGGCCCTTCCGGCGGCGCTGAACCGGCAGACCACCCGACCGGCGGCGGGCACGGCCGAGATGTGCGATCACCGCAGCGTGTTGCCGTGGCGGAGGAACTCGGGCAGCCACGACGGCGCTCGCGTGCGATCGGTCATCGCCCTGTACCGGGCGGACATCGCCTCGTCGTTCCGCTCGACCTCCGCGCGCAGAATGTCCGTGCGCTCGTTCTGGTCGGCGTGCGCCAGGAGAGCCCCGACCAGCGCGGGCAACGTGCCGGTGGACACGGCGAACGTCTGCCACCGATACTCGCCGGTCGGCAGTTCGTACTGCGCCCCCAGCAGGTCGGGGTCGTACTCGAATCGAAGCAGCTTCCAGTCACGTTCGGGCCGAATCATGGCCTCTCCTCCAGGTGTGGGTGGGGTGGGGTGGGGTGGTCGTGGCAGTCGTGGCCGCGTCGGTCGGGCGAACCCCGGCCGGGCGAGAGCGACGAACCCGGTCCCGCAACCGCGCCGGTGGCCGCGGGACCGGGCGCGCCGCCGCCCGCAGGTGACGTCTGCGGGCGGCACCGGGCGGGACTCACCCACCCGAGTTCGAGATCCGACCGACCGGCGGAGTCGGAAACGTCCGCATCAGATACATCCGGGACTCGTGCACCAGCGCCGTGAGCTCGGCCCGCGTCACGTCCAGCGGCGCACGGCCGGGGACTTCGATCCGGATCGGATGGTGCTCGTCACCTGAGGGACCGACGTGGATGACGGCCGCGGTGGACCGATCCACGGTCACCTCGTCACCGACGGGCGCACCACGTCGACCAGGTCGGCCACCTCGGGCCCGGACAGGACGAGATCCAGGTGCTCGATGGGCTCGTCCACGGCGTAGAGCGTTATCCCCAGCCGCAGTTCGCCGGTCTCGGAGTCGAGCTTCGGGCGGACGTCCGGGGTGAGCGCAGCGTGCGTGCACTGATGGTGAGGCATGGCATCCCTCGCGGTGGCGGCGGACAGTGCCGAGACCGTAACCGAATGCACACGCAGCGACAGGGACGGATTGTCCCCCTATGCGGAGGGGACGATCCGTCCCTGTCGTCGCCGTTCTTGCCGTTGGCGCAGTTGGCGCAGTTGGCGCAGTTGGCATCGTCGAATGAGTCAGCCCTCGACGACCCCTACGTTCTCCGCGAGTTCCACCACCTCACGCCGAAGCGGACCTCGTGTCGTGCGCCACAACTCGGCGACCACTCCACGCGCGGCCGGGGTGTACCTGACCGCCTCCGGGCCCACACCCACCGCCCGTTGCATCAAGTGCAGCGCCGCCGTGTGTTCGCCCCGCTGAACGTGGCTGCGGGCGCTCTCCGTCCACAACCTCGACTGGCGCTCCATGGACGGCATGCTCTCCGGGTCGATGCGATCCGCGTACTCCAGCGCGGTGCCCGCGCGCAGCAGATCGGCCGCCACCGACACGGCGTGGATGTCGACGTTCGGCCGTCCGAACACGGTCCACGGGTGCAGGTAGCCCGCCGGCAGGCTCTTCGCGGTGGCGTCGCCGCGCTGCCAGTGTGCCCAGGCGTCGCCGTCGTGGCCGTGCTTCGCGTGGGTGATCGCCGCGTGCAGTTGCAGCGCGCCGTACAACCCACGGGCGTCGTCGCCGAGATCGTCCAGGTGCGGGCGCATCACCTCGGCGGCGTCGACCACCACGGCCAGCGCCTCGTCCCCGTCGGCCGTCTCGCGCAACGCGTTTCCGTAGCACCAGGCCGCGCCGGCCAGGGCTTCCGGGGTATCCGCGTACTGCGCCGACGACATCCCCCGGTCGGCCACCACCCACACGAGTTCCGCCGGGGCGATGTACGCGATGTGCTGCTGCGCCAGGTGGTAGATCGTCGCGAGCACCGCGTACGCGTCGCGGCGCTGCGGCCCGTCCAGGGCGCGGACCGCGATCTCGCCGGCACCGATCAGGTCGGGCAACAGTTCCCCGACCTCGGTGCGGTTGTACCGGGACGAGTGCCACAGCCGCCAGGCCGCATCGACGCGGGCACGGAGCGCGGGGACGTCCGGTGGCGCATCCGGGCGCACCGCCGAGTAGTTGCGCTTCTTGATCGCCGCCCAAATGGCTGGGATCGACTCGTGGTGCAGGGCTGGGGACACGGGCTGCATCACCTCTCCGGTGCCGGTCAGGACCCCGAGGTCCGTCACTCCGAGTGCGGACGCCAGCCGCAGGATCAGCCGGTAGTCGCGCAGTTCACGCTCGCCGCTCTCGATCTTCTTCAGCCAGTCGGGGCCGCGACCGCACAGACCGGCCAGAACGGGTCGACTCATGCCTCGCCGCGTCCGCAACCACTCGATCCGCTCGCCCGTCGACAGGTCAGCCGGCACATCCATGGATGCCCCCAGAAGGTGGTGTGTGAGCCTTTGGCCACGGTACGCCGCAAACGACCGGCATGAAGCTCCGATCGCCCCCACAACCGCAACCTCGACGGTCGGCCCGGTGTGGCACATGCGGCGCGGATAGCCAACCCCCGCACGTTGTTGCCATATCGCTGACGCCGGGATCGGCGAGGAACATGTACGTGGGTGAGACTGTGGGCCCGAAGCGCGGCTTGTGCACCATGTCACCATGTCGGGAGTGGGCATGCATCAACGCGAAAGCGTCGGCGCTCTCGTCGCACGGAGAGGACGCGCCGATGTCGAGGGGGTCGCCGCCATTCTCCGTGCCGAACACCCCGACGGCCTGGCTGTGCGCGTCGCGCATGAATGGCTTCTCGCCGATGCTCCCCAGGTGTACGAGATGCGATCCGGCCGACGAGTGGGAATCGCGCTCGCCGACACCATTCGCGAGCGCGGCGATCGCCTGCGGCGACTGGACGACGTCGTGGGCGGCAACGACCTGTACCCGGCGATCGCCACCGAACTCGCGGACACCGTCACCGTCCTCCGCGAGGGCGCCTACACGGAGGAGACCGGCCGTGCACTGCTGACCGTCGGCGCCGAACTCGCCCAGCTCGCCGGGTGGGTCGCCTCCGACATGGGGCGGAACGCGCAGGCCGAACGCGACTACCTCGCGGGGGTGCAACTCGCGCACGCCGCGGGGAACCGACCGCTGGCCGCGAATCTGTTGTCGACGCTGTCGTATCAGGTGGCCAACACGGGCAATCCGAGCGAGGCCGTGCTGATCGCCCGGTCCGCCGAGGCCGGAGGACGCCGCGACGCCACGCCGAACATCCGCGCCCTGCTGCCGACGCGCGGCTGACGCTGCTCGCCGAGCGACTCGCATTGCACGGGGCGTCCGGGGCTGTCGGGGAGTTCGTCGAGCGATATGCGGAGGCGGTCACACAGGGACCGCCGAGCCCGGCTCGATGACCGAGGCGAGGCGAGGCGAGACGAGGCGAGACCGACCGTTGCCTGGTCGCCAGAGCCGTAGCCGCGCACCCGGCTTCGGGCCCGACGCGAGACCGGGAACATGACCCGGATCACAGAGAAGACGGAGAAAGGGTGACAGGGGGTTGTCGCGGGCGGCTGCGACCGTCGACGGCATGACGATCACGGATGAGGACTGCCTCCCCGAAACCCTGGCCTTCAATGAGCAGTTCGAGGCTGCCGCCGCGAGCCGGCCGGCTCGGGCGCAGGCGCCGAGCCCGGCCACGCTGGCGCTCCTGCGGCGCAACCGGCTCGGCGGCGACACGCCACCTGTGCGGCTGCCGCACGGCCGGGACCGCGTCGTCGACGGCGGAGTGAAGGTGCGGGTCTTCGTACCGGACCACGTCGACGGCGTATACCTGCACATTCACGGAGGCGGCTGGGTATTCGGGTCCGCGGGCGGACAGGACGAGCGGCTTTGGCAGCTCGCCGAGCAGGCGCGGCTGGCCGTGGTCGGCGTCGAGTACCGCCTCGCACCGGAACATCCGTTCCCCGCCGGGCCCGACGACTGCGAGGCCGCTGCCCGGTGGCTGGTGAAACACGCCGCCGCCGAGTTCGGTACCGAACGGCTGCTGATCGGTGGCGAGTCGGCCGGCGCCCACCTGAGCGTCCTGACCCTGCTGCGCCTTCGCGACCGGTACGGCATCACCGGCGCGTTCCGGGCGGCCCATCTGCTCTTCGGCCCGTACGACCTGTCGATGACACCGAGCCAGCGCAGGTTCGGCTCCCGACAGTTGCTGAGCAACACCGACACGCTTCGAAGCGGCTATGAGCTGTTCACTCCGGGGATGGTGGAAGAGCAGCGCCGTGCACCGGAGGTCTCGCCCCTGTTCGCGGATCCGACCGGCCTGCCGCCCGCCCGGATCGTCGTCGGAACCGAGGATCCGCTGCTGGACGACTCGCTGTTCCTGGCCGCACGATGGCAGGCGGCGGGCGCGCCCGTGCAGCTCGGTGTCGTCGCCGGCGCGATGCACGGCTTCACGCTGTTTCCCCTGACCATCACCGAGCGGGAGCTGCGCCGACAACGGGACTTCCTGGCCTCCGCGTGAAGGTAGCGTCGACGGCATGAAACGCACTGCGCGGCTGTACGCGCTGGTCGAAGAGTTGCGCGCGGCGGCGCCGCGGCCTCTGACGGTCGCGACGCTCGCCAAGCGGTTCGAGGTCGGCACCCGCACGGTACAGCGCGACTTGCAGACACTGATGCAGACCGGTGTCCCGGTGCGCTCCATACCCGGGCGCGGCGGCGGCTGGTCGATCGACCCGAAGACGACCCTGCCCCCGATCCGCCTCACCGTCGACGAGGCCTCCGCGCTGACCGCCGCACTGGCCGCGGCCGACGCCTCCACCCCCTACGCCGGCGCGGCCCGCACGGCGGCGCAGAAGATCGTGGCCTCGATGACCGGCCCCGCCTCGATGGCGGCCCGGGAACTCGCCGCACGAATCGTCACCCTGCCGACACCCGGCGACTCGGCGATCCGTACCGCGGTGGAGCGCGCCCTCGCCGACAACCTGGTGCTGCGACTGTCGTACACCGACGCGACAGGACACCGAAGCGACCGCGTCGTGGAACCGGCCGGGCTGCTCACCGCCGACGGCCGCTGGTACCTCATCGCCTGGTGCCGAAGCCGCCGAGCCGGCCGAGGATTCCGCCTGGACCGCATCGCCGCAGCGACGCCGACCGACGAACACGCGCTCCCCCACAACCTGACCGCCCTCCTCCTCGGCTCAGCCGCCGCCGGCGCGACACCACCCACCGCACTGGCCTCCCTGGGCCCTCCCCGATAGGAGTCCGAAGACACCACCCCGGCGAACCCGCCGGTCGAATCCGAGGCGAGTATCCCGACATCCACATCGAGCCGCCGATCCGCGTGCGGCGGGTCCGAAGGTTGGTCGGGGTTCGTCGGGTCGGGCGGTGTCGGGTCGGCGGCGGGCGGTGGGTAATGGCCTTGCGGTGTCGACGGGAGCCGGCGATGCTGAGTCGGTGCCGGGACAAGGGAAGAGAAGGCGTCGGCAGCAGGACGATGCGCGGCGAGCCGCGGCTCGCTTCGCACCCGACGCGGGCCATTGGAAGGTGCTCTTCGAGACCCAGGACGAGGTGGCCTGGCGCGCGCACATCCGGGAACTCCGGGCAACGGACCGGCAGATCGACTGGTCGGCGGTGCGGATGGACACGTTCTGTGGGCGCCTGACCCATCCGACCACCCACCGGCTGAGCATCTTCGTACCGACCCCCAAGCCTCCCAATCCGGGCCGGGGCTCCGCGATGTGATCCCCCAGCGGTACGGACTGCGGGCGGCAGGCCGAAGGCCGGACGGGGGGAGGGTCGGCGGCGGGCGCGCAATCCCGATCCGTGTCATGGGGTGGTCCCCCCGGTCGGAGGCGGCGGATTCTCGAGATCGCCGGGTATCGACAGGGCGAGTGCCGGCCCTAGTCTCGTCCCTCATGGGGGCGGACATCGATGGTGCGATCGAGAGCCGCTCGGCCGACGGCCGCTGGAAGGTCGAGGTCGCGCTGTGGACCCTCGGGCTGGGGCGGGACACCAACGCGTTCCAATGTCTCTTCGGCACCGGGCGGGGTGAGGTGGGGACGGATCGTCCGCTCTTCGCCCATCGGGGGCTCCCGGACGACGTCTCGGATCCGGTGCGGGAGAGCAGTGTCTACGGCGACTGCGAGCACAGCCACACATACGCCACGTGGGCCGAGGTCGCCGCGGTCGACTGGGACGCGCCCATCACGGACGGACCCGCCTGGCTCTGGGCGGGCGAGTGGCGGTCCGGGGAGGACGGCGATCTCGTCCTGCACGACCTCGCGTGGGTTACGCCCGCCATGAACGAGGCCGCGGACGACGCCTTCGGCGGGGACTTCGACTCACCGGCGGAGTGGCCGTCGGGTGGGGAGGTGCTGCTGGACGGCGTGGTCTACCGCCCCGTGGTCCTCACGGCACGGATGTTCGTCTCGCCGGACAAGGAGAACTGGGTCGCGCTCTGGACGGCGATGCGGGACCTTGCCGCCGAACACGGGGACGAGAACGTGCGTCTGGTCGCGTGGTTCGGCTGATGTCGACCCGTGCCCGATCCGGGTTGTACACCGTAGGCGGAAGTAACGGAAACCACGGTGCTGGAACAATGGCGTACCGGCCGAACCGAGGTGGCGGCCGCGCTGCGTGACGCGCCACAGGATCGCGGATTTCCCTGGTACGGCTCGCAGGTGAGCGCAACGCTCATGGCACCGCTTCGGCTCATGGAAGTGTGGGCGCACGGGCAGGACGTTTTCGACGCACTGGGTGTCTCACGTCGTGCGACCGATCGGCTTCGGCATGGGGCCTCCTTGGGAGTGATCGGGCGAGCGCTTTCGTTCCATGCCGCCCGGCTACCTGTTCCGACGGAGCCCTTCCGCGTCGAACCGACCGACCCCGACGGCCGAACCTGGGCATGGGGCCCGGAGGACGCGACGCAACGGGTGCACGGCAGTGCCCTCGACTTCTGCCTCCGGGTCACCCAGCGCAGGTCCCGAGCCGATACCGACCTCACGGCGATCGGTGGGGACGCGCGGACGTGGCTGGACAACGCGCGCGTTTTCCTCTGAATACGGATGGGAACTCCTCGGCGACGCACCGCCGTTCCGGCACCTTTCGCGCACGCGTGGCCAGGCGGGTGCTGTCCTCGACCGGGACGACCACCGATGCCGGAGGCCTCGGACGAGTCCGCGCCACGACGGCACGGCTCGTGTCAGGACGATGCAAGCCGCCTTCGAGGACTTGTGGCCGGGCGAAAGCCACGGGCTGGTGTACGCGGCGGCGGCGCTGCATTGGACGAGCCCGGAGGGTCGGTGGTCACGCGTGGCCGCGCTGCTGGAGCCGGGTGGCGTGTTCGCCTCGTTCGGTGGGCCGGTCCGACCGGCCGACCCCGCTGTGGAGGAGGCTGTTCGCGCGGCGCGGGCGGCAAGCGCCTGAAGTGACGCCTGCCGCAGGGTGCTCCGAAATCGAAACGCCGTGGGGCGGCTGTGTGGCTACCCTGCGGGAATGCCGTACCAGCTCAACGCCGTCATTGGAATTTTCGACCTGCTCAGGAGCCGGACTGCCGGGACTCGGGCAGCGGCTGTCGCCCCGCTCCGACAGCGCATGGGGCTGGTGCCTGTCCCCAAACAGCTCCTCGAGGAGCCGGCCGGTCGGCCTACCAGTCAGGATGGCGTCGGGCCCGGTCAACCATTCACCGTGATGTCCCCGGCCTTCGAGCAGACCTTGAGCGACTGGTCCCGGGGCGGGCCGATCGCCTACGTGGAGGCCGACTTCCACGGAGGAGACGGATACCAGACCGCTGCCGTGTGGCGAACCGGCGTGAAGGCGTGGGGTCCGGCCCATACCCGGGACTTCACCGGTCCGCGGGAAGACTGGCCGATCAATGCCGCGCTCGCCCTGCTCGATGTCGTTCCGAGCGGTTCCGAAGTAGCGAGCCACCACGACCTGTTCCTGGAGGCGGGGCTTGGTGGGGAACAGGACATGGACGGCTGGCAGTCGGCCGGCCGGGCTGCTCGATGGGCGGCAACCTACGACGAGTGGCATGCGGAGCACGAGAGAACAGCCCGTGCTGCTGCGGAGTTCGAGAAATACAGGAGGCTCCCGAACGTTCCGGTGGCTCTGGACGGTAAGGCGATCATGGAGCTGCTCGGCCTACCTCCGGGCCCACTGATCGGTGCGGCCACTCGCCATCTGCAAGATCTGCATCTCGAACGCGGCCCGCTGTCACGGGAAGAGGCCGCAACCCGGCTGCGGACCTGGGCCGTGGAGCAAGACACGGGGCGCCGAGGCCGGTGATCGGGCACATCCATCCGGGCCAACCGGTCGGCGTCGGTGACCTTCCAGGACTGGACCAGGTAGGTGTCGCTCACGTCGTCGTAGTACCGGGTCGGGCTTCCGTTGTACGAGACCGGGTCGGCCGGCTCGGCCGTCGGTGGGGAGGCTGTCATGGGGTGGTGGCGTCAGTAGTATGGCGAATCGTGATCACCGCAGCGACCTGGAATGTGCTCCATCGAATCCACGCGGAAAATTGGGCTGAAGCGGCGGCGGAGCACTGGCCGGACGAATCGAAGCGGATTGCCGCCGTCACGGCTCGCGTTGCGGAACTCGATGAGCACGCTGTCGCTCTGCAGGAAGTAAGCGGCGACCAACTTGCCAGTCTGCAAGGCGCGTTGACTGGGCGTACCGTGTACGCAATGCGCTATCCGCGCGTCCCTGGAGTACGTATCGGAACGTCGACGCTCACCGACCCCTGCGAGTACCTCGTGCTGGTGATACGGGGGGAGGCCGATCAGGTGGCCGCGGACGCGTTCGACGATGATCCCGGCAAGGGGCTCCTTGCGGTGCGGACCGACCGTGCGCTCGTCGTGGCGACGCACGTGAGCTTCGGCCGACAGCAGCCGCGTCAACTGGCGCGCCTGGCGGAACTGACCGCCGCCTCGGCGGGACC
Source organism: Embleya sp. NPDC001921 (assembly GCF_053594475.1). Classification (NCBI taxonomy): domain Bacteria; kingdom Bacillati; phylum Actinomycetota; class Actinomycetes; order Kitasatosporales; family Streptomycetaceae; genus Embleya; species Embleya sp. NPDC001921. Next base: position 154,478 of record NZ_JBSFEO010000003.1, on the reverse strand, counting down.
GGTCGTTGTACTCGGCGACTTCAATGCCGCGCGCCGCACCGTGGCCGCCGGCCTCGGCCCGCACTTCAGTGTCGCGGAACTCCCCCCGGGGTCGCCCCCGACTCGACCGGGCGGACGGACCCCGCACATCGACCATGTGGCCGTACGGGGCGCCGCCATCAAAAACGTGCTGGTCGACTCGGTCGACGGCCTGTCGGACCACAACATTCTGCGTGTCGAAGTAACGGCGTAACGACCGCCGACGGCTCTTGGACGGGGCCTGCCGGTGCTGTGACCGGAAGTGTTCGTGGGGTTGCTGATCGCGAAGTACCTGGCGCGGCGCCGATCGACCGACCACGCGGGCCGCGCGGGCCGCGCCGGCCGTCCCGAGCTCGTGCTGCCATGCGGTCGTCGTCGTGTCGGTGCGACCGGTCATGCTGTGGGAGGCCGTCGTTGCTGCGACCGGCCATGTTCGCCGCAGGGTGGTGGACGCGTCGGCCCGGCCTCCGTCGCCGGAGGTCGGGCCGACGTTCAAGGAGCAGGACTCGGGAATCGGGCAACCGGTCGACGTGCGTGGTCGAGGTGCGCGCGATTGCGGAACCCACCGTGCGCAGCGTGCCGTGTGGCGGGCCGCGAAACGCGAGACGGTGCACTCGGTGAACGGGCCCGGTCACCGGTCACCAATACCCGGCGAGGAGTTCGGGCGAACCCTCGACGTCACGACCACCACCGACATGCGCCGGGATCTCGGTTGTGTGAGTTCACTTCTCGGATGTGGGTCACCTCGGTGATGGCGGGCCGGGTGGTGGCGGCCCCGGGTCACAGGCCCGCGTCGGCCAGGTCGGGGTTGTCGGCGTGGTTGCGGCGGGCGTCGAGTTCCTCCTGGGCCAGGCGGAGCAGGCGTTGGCCGGTGCGTTCGCTGACGCCGAGGCTGCGGCCCACGGCGGCGCCGGTCAGGTCGGCTTCGGCGGCGAGGAGGGCGGCGAGGCTGAGGACTCGGGGGTCACGGCGCGCGGCGGTGGTGAGCGCCGCGCCGTCGGCGACGCGGCCCTGGAGTGCGACGTCGTAGTCGATGGAGGTTGCCGGAGACGTTTCGATCGGGTCGCCGGCAGGCGGCTCCGACGGCGTGTCGGGTGTCGCCGACACGGAATCGGCGCCGCCGGCCGCCGACTTGGCCGGGGCCGACCGGCGTGACGGTGCGACGTCGGGTTCCGCGCGGCGGTTGGCGGGCGGGGCGGGCATGTCCGGGAGTGTCGGATCCGATGGCGGCCGGTGTGCGCCGCTGCCGGAATCGGCATTGGGCGCCGTGTCGGGTGTCCGGCCGCGTGGTGCCGCCATGGCGGGTGTCGGGTCGCCGGGCGCCGCCATGTCGGGGTCGCCGTCGTGTCGGGGGCTCCGCCCGTGGCGGGTGGGACGAGCCGACACGGGTGTCGCCCCCGTACCGGAGCCACTCCCCGCCATGTCGGGTCGGACCGCTCCCGACGCGCTCACGCCGCCGCCGGCATCGCGAGGCCGGTTGGGAATGTCGGGCGAACCGGGACTCGCGTCCGGGTACGAACCCGCCATGGCGGGCGACCCGACGGCGCCGTCCTCGTACCTGTTCGGAGCCGCCGGCGACATGCCCGACGTGGCGGGTTGCGGCGTCCCCTCCCAGCGCACCTCGGTCGTCGCGCGATGGTGCAGATCACCGACCTCCCACGACCGGCCATCCCCCTCCCCGCGCACGCCGGCATCGGGCAGTCGCCCCTCGGGAGCCACCACGTCGAACCCCGGCCCTCCCCCGACACCCGACGCCGAACCCGAGCCCGACGCCGAACCCGACGACCCGCCACCGGTGTCCTGCCCCGAGGCGACAGGACGCGCGCCGGCGACACCCGACACGCGATCCGACTCCGACTCGGAGTCCTCGGACCACGTACCCGCCATGTGGCGACGCGTACTGCCGCCACCGAACGACTCGGGCCCCGCCACCGCGTCGGCCCCCGCCACCGCATCCGACACGTCCGGGTCCGGACCCGCGACCTGCCGACGCGCACCCGCCGCCGTGCCCCGAGGCGCGGCCGTATCGCCGGACACCTCGGCTTCCGTGACATCACGGCGCGTGCCGGACTCCGGCCACGTGCCGAGGTCGCCGAGGTCGCCGCCGTACGCGCCCCCGCCACCGGACGCCCCGGCCGGTGCCTCGGGAGGCGGGTACACGTCGCCGTACGCATCCGTCCCCACGAAGTGCCGACCGTCACCCGCGGGTTCCGGCCCGGTCCCCCGCTCGTGCACGCCGGCGCCGGCCGAAAGGTCGGGCCCACCTCCGCGCGGCCCGGCCATGGCACCCGCCTCGCGGTGGCCGGCGCCAGGCGCGAGCGGCGCGATCCGCGCTCCGGGAGGCAAGCCCTCGTCGCCCGGCGGAGTCGTCGCCAGGTCCGGGGCCCAGCCCACGGCGGCCGGTGCGGACTCCACCGCGGCTTCGCGTGCTGCGCCGGGACGCCGTTGCGGGCGGCCCAGCGCGGCGAAGTCGGGCTGGGCGGCCGCCGGACCCGGGGGACGCTCGTACCGGGAGCCGTGCCCACTCGACGAGTCCTCGGTCACGCCTCGGGTCCGATCTCCGTCATCCGAGTCCCCGTCGCCCGCCTCCGCCCGACGCGGCTCACCGGCTCGCGGCGCCCCCGCCCCGGCGCCCGACGACCGGGTCGAGCCCTCGGTGCCCGCCGAAGCCATCGCCGCTTCCCGGGCCCAGCCTTCCGGGCCGCGCGGCCCGTTCGACGTACCTCGGGTCGCCTGCCCCCCGGCACCGAGAGACGCCGGACCCGAGACCCTTGGCGACCGAGCCCCCGCCCCCGGACCCGACTCGACGCCGCCCGGCCAGGTGGCCACCACACCGTCACGCGGGTCCCCGGCACGCGCCGACCCGACCGTCCCGCCGACCAGCAGGTCTCCGGCGCCCGGCCACCCGATCCTCGTCCCCTGGCGCCCCGCCTCCCCGTCTCCACCGTGCGCGGGCGAGGACGAAGAGGAAGGCGCGCCCACGGCTGCGCCACGGCCCGAGCCGTTCACGCCCGACGAGGCGGCAGTCGTACCGCGCTCCGAAGCCTCGTCCTCCGACGATCCGTCACCCATGGAGGAAAACCCGGCCTCCGGCTGTGCGCCGGCGGAGACCGCGACGCCGGCAACCCGGCCCGTGGCGGTCGGATAGGCGTGCGGTTCGCCGGCCTGCGGGTGCGTGGAACCCGTGCCGAGGTGCGGCCGGCCGCCGCGCTGTCGGGGAATGGCGGTGGCGTCCGGCGCGGGCCAGCTCATGTTCGCGAGCCGGCCCACGTCGACCAGGATGCGCAGTTGTGGCAGTACGGCGGCCTCCACCTCGGCGTCGGCCAACCGGACGCGCGCCGCCGTACGTTGCGCGAAGGCCTCGGCGCGACGGTACCTGCGCTCGGTCCCGCGCTTGGGGCGGGAGACGCCCCCGTCGACCAGTGCCGCACGGGCCTCGGTGGCCTGGCGCAGGCGGTACAACGCGCGTGCCGCGCGGCGCTCACGGACACGTTCGGTCGCGTCGGCCGCGCCGAGGTGTTCGTCACCCGCCAGCTCGGCCAGGACCAGGACGCGTTCGATCGGGTGCAACCAGCGGATCAACCCGATTCGACGGTCGGCGCGTTCGGTCCGCGCGTGCCGCTCCTCGGCCAGGCCCAGCTCCCACAACACCGCCGCGATCGGCGCCCAGATGCCGAGCGCGAACGCCTCGCCGAGGTTGTCGCCCTCGCTGGCCGACATCGACGCGGACAACAGCGCCAGGACCCACACCAAGGCCCCCGACAGCCCCGCCGCGGCGCCCCGCGACGCCCGCCTGCGCGCCCGCAGCGCACACACCACGGCCGCGAAGTCCAGCGCGACGAACGGCAGATACGCCCACGGGCCGTGCAGACCCATGACGTCCCGGCCGAACTTGCCGAGTTGGGCCGCCGACAGGCCCGCCGCGGCCGCCGCGACCGCCGCCGTCAGCAGGTCCTCGACGCGCCTCCCGCGCCGGTCCCGGGTCGCGGACCGGTCGCTCTCCAGCGCCTTGCGGGCCTCCTCCGGCAGGGCCGCGACGCGGGCGCGTTCGGCGATCGCGCGGCGGCGGGCGCGTTCGATGAGGACGATCGAGGCCAGCACGACGAGGGCTCCGGCCAGGTAGGGCCAGTGCCGGGACCAGTCCCAGCGCGCGAGGTCCAGCATGTCTGCGACAACTCCTTCGTCCCGCGCGCGAGGCACGGGTCCGAGTCGGGAAGTGCTCGTTTCGGTGAGTGATTCGGGCCGCGGAGGAGCGAACGCCGGGTGGGCGATCCGACGGTCGGTGGGAGCTTCCCTCGGCGGCGGCGTCCTTCGGCCGGAGACTGGATTTCGGGTGAGGGACCGTCCTTCGGTGGAGGAGGCTACCTGCGTGGTGGATGAACCCGGCTTCGCGGTACGCGGCTCGGCCTTCGACGGCCGCTTCGACGTCCGGTCGGTGATCCGCGGTCACGTTCCGGAGCCACCTTTCGAGAAGTCGCCCTTGGAGATGTCACCTTCCGGGAAGTGACCTTCCGAGGCCATCGGTGACAGGCGATCCGGCCGCCGGGGACGATCCGATCAGGTACCGCAGACATCCGCTCCGCCGCACCCGTGGCGATATCCGCCCGTACGCCGGCCGGACGCGCGCGGCGGGCGCGTCGGCGGTACGCACGCACCGGCACCCGTCCCCGCCGACCGCGCCCGGCCGCCCCACGCGCTTGCCCCGTACTCGCGGCACGTGCGGAACGCGGGGGGCAGAACGCGGGAAGCCGGAACCGACGGCAGGCGGCCGGCGGCGCAACGCGGGAGGCACCCGCACGCGTGCGACGAAGGCAAGAGTCGCCGGGCCCCGAAGGACGCACAGACACACCCCGGCACATCGCCACGCACGCACGAGCGCCCGCCCGGCTGCAACGACTCACCGGGTGAGTCCAATTGGACTCACCCGACGGTCCTGCTCGGGCGGCGTGCGGCGCCTACGCGGGCACCGCGCTCCGGTCCGCGCTCGACCCCGGCCCCGACCCCGACCGCGACCCCGACCCCGCATCGCCGTCCGGACGACCCGCGACATCGACTGCGCCCGGGACACCGGCACGGCCTTCGGCTTCGCCCTCGGCAAGCTCCCGCCGTGCCCGCGCCACCTGGCGCTCCAGCTCGTCGAGATAGGCCACCGCCGCCGCCCGGTCCTGCCGGGCCAGCGTGCTCAGCCAGCGACGCGGAATGGTGTCCGCGGCCTTGGCCGTGTAGTCGACCACCCGGTCGCCCTCGGGCTCCGGCTCGATGCCGAGCGAAGCAAGGTAGTCGCGGACCTGCTCGACCGCAGCCGCCGGGGAGAACGCCTCACCGACCGCCGCCACCGCGCCGCGCAACACCGCCGCCGTCAGCGGTACGGCTTCCGCCTCGGCGACCGTGCGGTACACCGTCACGGCAGCCTCGTTCCCGTATCGGCCCGCGAGCGGAACGAGTTCACGGACCTGGGCCTCGTTCACCGCCTTGAGGCCAATTGGACTCAACGCCTCCGCGATCGGCCAGGCCTGGATCAGCCGGTCCGCGTACCGCCGTTGCATGTCCCAGCGGTCGAGGCAGTAGTCCTCGAAGCTCTCGTAGCGGGTGCGGTACAACCGCGCGTCGCGGACGATCTGCAAGGCCTTGCCCGCCGCCCAGAACGCGACCCGCAACGTCTCGATCGCGGCCTCGCACGCGGCCAGTTGTCGCTGTTCGTCGTCGATCAGGACCGGACTGTCGGACAACGGCCGAAACGGCGCCGGCAGTTCCTTGGCCATGTCGGCGGCGGTCCGCAGTCGACGCGGCTCGGCGGCCGTCCGGGGAGTACGTTGACGGCCCATCAGATCGCCTGCTCGATCGCGAGGGCGAGCTTGTAGAAGTCCTCGCGGGCACGCAACGCGGTACCGCTCTCCTTGTACTGGGTGACCACGAGTCCGCCCTCCGCCGCATGGGCGTGGATCTTGTACTTGCGAATCGGCTCCCGGGCCCTGGGGTAGCCGCGTTCGTCTATCCACGCCTCGACCCGGGCCCGGTCGGTCTCGCCGTCGCGCGGGTCCCACAGGTTGACCACCGCGATGTACGGGATCCCCCGCGGCTTGAGCACCCGCTCGATCGTGTACTCGCTGGGCGACCAGCTCATGAACTCCGGCGTGATCGGGACCACCGCCAGGTCCGCGACCTCGAGCATGTCCCGCAGGGCGTCCGCCGCCGCGCCGTGCCCGAGCGGGTCGGTGGCGAGTTCGGCCTCGGGGTCGGTGTCCATGAATCCCGGGCTGTCCACGATGATCCGCGCGACCGCGGGATCGGCCTTCAACTCGGCGAGCATGCCGGGCTTGCCCTTGGTGGACATGTAGTCGAACGGCAGGTGTTCCTCGGGGACCCGGTCCGCCCAATCCTCCATCGACCCCTGCGGGTCGATTCCGCAGGCGACCACGGGTGCGTCGGCATCGGGGTCGAACGGCCCGGTGGGAGTGAAGTTCTGGCCCTCGACGGCGGCCAGGTTCACCGCGATCGTGCTCTTGCCGACACCGCCCTTGCGGTTGATCACGACCACGACCTTCGCTTTGGGTGGCGAAGTCGATCTGCGGGCAAGGCTCATCTGGGACCTCCGTTGGCTTCCCCATCACGGGTACTCGGACGCCGCCCAGCATGCCAGAGCCCCGACGGGCAACCCCCCTTCGGGAGGTGCGACACTCCGCGAGGTCGACCACATCGGTGATTTCGTTCCGATCCCGGGCGTTCCCACGCGATCCGACGACCGAATCGGGCAACCTGATCGGGCGGCCGAATCACGCGACCGACCCGAGATCGACTCCATGGTGGACAACGCCCGCCGCACTGGCGGGCGCGGCACCCGCCCGCCTCACCCGTGGAGCGCCGCCGCGACGTCGGCGAAGAGGCGATCCCCGGCCGACGCGGCGGACGCGGCGATGTGATCCATCGTCAGGAAGCCGTGGATCATGCCGGGTTCGCGACGGTGCAGGACGCGGACGCCGGCCGCGGCGAGCCGGTCGGCGTACTCGTCGCCCTCGTCGCGCAGGGGATCGTGCTCGGCGGTGACGACCACGGCCGGCGGCAGACCCGACAGGTCGGCGGCGAACAGGGGGCTGACGCTCGGATCGGCGCGGCGGGCGGCGTCGGGTACGAGGTTGGCCACACCCCACGCGACGGCGTCGGTGGTCAGCCCCCAGCCGCGGGCCTTGTCCCGGGTGCTCGGCCGGGACAGCGTCAGGTCGGTATTGGGGAACGCGAGGATCTGCGCCGCCGGCGACGGGCCGCCCTCGTCGCGCGTCCGCAGACACGTCAGCGCCGCGAGGTGCCCACCCGAACTGTCCCCCGCGATCGCCGGCGGCCCCGCCGCACCCGACAAGTCGCGTACGTGCTCGGCGGCCCAGCGGAAGGCGGCCACGGCGTCGTCGAGCCCGGCGGGCCAGGGGTGTTCGGGGGCCAGGCGGTAGTCGACGGCCAGGACCGAGGTGCGCGCGGCCAGGGCCAACCGACGGCACAGGCGATCGTGCGACTCCAGGCCGCCGATCGTCCACATCCCGCCGTGCAGGTAGACCAGCAGGGGAAGGGCGTCGAGGGTCGGTCGGTACAAGCGGGCAAGAATCGGCGGCACCGGCACCCCGTCCGCGACGACGTCCCGGACCTCGGCGACCTCGGGCCCGACCGACCGCCCGGCGAGGCGCTCCCGCTGCCGTCGCCGCAATCCGACGGCACCGATCTCGCCGACGGTGGGCCCGCCGGCCCGCCGCTCGGCGGCCACGTAGTCGGCGAGTTCCCGGTCGGCGAGTCCACCGTCGGCAAGGCCACGCAAGGCATCGTCACGCACACCGACCAGCCTGCCGGCCCGCCACGGCGTCACGCGGTCCGACCGGCCGCCGCGTCACGTACAGCGTCCGGCCCGCCGACCCGACACCGCGTCACGGATACCGACCAACCCGCCGACCCGCACCGCGGCCACCGGCACAGGCGCCGCCCCGCGACCGAACCGCGACGCGGTGCGACACGGGCGCCGGAAGCCGAGCGGTGGGCCGAGACCTGAATCCCGGGCGCCGGCGCGAGCGGCTCCGCACCGGCTCACCCGAGCGCACCCGCGCGGTGGTCACCCCGCTGTCGGAGCCGTCCCGATGGCGTCGTGCCGGAAATCCCAGAGTCGCAAGCCCTCCGGTCCCAAGGTCTCCGGCAGGCCGAGGAGTTCGTCGACCTCGTCGAGGTGCCGCACGCCCGGTCGGGCCGCGCCGGTCAGGATGTGCCGGGTCGCGTGTGCGGCGACCAGGCCGGTGGCCCGGCTCTGGCCTCGGCCGGTGACGGCGTACGTGACGCGCCGTTCCGTGGGCGCCGCGTCGCCGTCGGCCCTCCCGGGCGACGCGCGGATCGCGTCCACCCGGACCGCGAACCCGTCTCCGCCGAGATGCACCCGACGCAGCGTCGCCGTCAGCGCACCGCGCACCCCGGGTCGTTCGACCGCGCGGGCAACTCCCGTACGCCGCAGGCCGAACAGCAGCCCCGTCGACATCCGCGAGTCCAGACACAGCCGCGTCGTCACGTCGGGTACGCCGAGCGTGTCGCGCAGCGTGTACTGATCGGAGAACGGGAACGGGTGGGCCGTGCGCACACCGTATCCCGGCAGGCCGACCCGGGCCGGTGTCCCGGTCACCGGCGCGGCGAGGCCGTCGAGCGTCCAGCGGATCGCGTCCGTGCCGTGCCGCTCGCCGGCGCCGAGCACAATCGTGATCTCGATCCGATCCGCACCGCCGACTTCGGTGTGTGCCCTGCGGGCCAGCAGGTTGCTCAACCCGGGTGCGACCCCGACACTCAACAGCGCGCGGGCGCCGGTCGACGTGGCCGTATCGCGCAGCGCGGCCGTCGCCGCGAGCAGGTGGTGGGACGCGCCGACGTCGACGATCGGAACACCGCCGCTCAGGCACAGTCGGGCGATCTCGGCATCCGGCGGCTCCACGCACAGGACCACGGCAGCGGGCCGATACTCCGTCAGAAGTCGGACGACGGAGCCGGGTTCGGTGACGTCGACGCGCGCCCCGCCGAAGGCGCCGCCGAGTTCGGCGGCGCATCTACGAGCCCGATCGAGATCGCGGCCGGCGGGCAGCACCCGCCCCGGGAACCACGGTGCGAGCGTCCGGCCGACCTCGACGCCGACCGCGCCGTAGCCGCCGATGAGCACTATCGGGCCGGCGTCCGCGCCGGCGGTCGGGTTCATCCGCCCATCACCTCCACTGGAGTGTCACTCTGGTCAGATCGTGCCGCACGGTCCGCCGGGCCGCGCGCGGATCGGGCTCAGCCCGGATCCACCGCGCCCGTGAGCAGTTGCAGCACCAGCGCGTCCGCCGCCCACACCTGCCACGCCTCGGGGCTCCACCCCCGGTCGTGGACGAGCAGGCGGTAGCTCTCGGGGGCCAGTACGGCGAGCGCCAGGTCGGCCGCGCGGGCCGCGTCGAGGCCGGCCCGCAGGTCGGTCTTGGCCGCGAGCGCCTCGGCCAGGCGTAGCTGCACGGTGTGTCGGTGGGCGATGTTGGTCCGCCACAACCGCGCGATCTCCGGGTCCACCGCGGCGGCCGATCGCACCACCTCCAGGATCGGCCCGACCCGGGCCAGGATCCGTGCGGCGGCGGCCACTTGCAGCCGGATCTGGGTGACCGGCGCAGCCGCGAGCGCCTCGGCCACCCAGGGCCGGTCCAGCGTGGCGATCGGCTCGGCGTCCCCGGCCACCGCGACGTCGAGCAACTCGGCCAGGATCGCCCGCTTGGTCGCGAAGGTGAAGTAGAGCGTCTGCACCGCGACGCTTGCCTCGGCCGCGATGGCGGCCATCGTGGTGGCGACGTATCCGCGTGCGATGAACAGCTCACGCGCCGCGCCGAGCATGCGTGCCCGGTTGGCGGCGGCCTTGGCCGCACGTGCGCCCGTCCCCGGGGAACCCGTCGAGCTCGCCATGTCCGCCGTCCCATCCGCTCTCGCCATTGACTGTAGTGGCACTCTAGTCGATCGAAGCGACGAAGGGGCGATATGGTCGCGCCGAGTCCGATATAACGGATATAGGAGATCTGTAATAGGTCACTACACTGCGGAGATGACGTCGCCGCAAGAGTCACGGCCGCGACCCGCGACGGGGCGCATCATCTTCCTGAACGGCACCTCCAGTTCCGGCAAGTCCAGCATCGCCACGGAACTGCTACGCATTCTCGAACCCTCGCACCACCACCTCCCGGTGGACTCCTTCCACGCCATGCGGTCGAAGCGGCACATCGCGCCGGACCTCGTCCAAGCCGAGATCGACCGCACGGTCAGGGGCTTCCACCGCGCGGTCGCCGGCATGGCCGCCGCCGGTAACCACGTCGTGATGGACCACGTCCTCAGCAAACGTTGGCGCCTGCTCGACTGCCTGGACGTGCTGCCCGCCCGGGACGTGGTGCTGGTCGGGTTACGCTGCCCGCGCGCCGAGTTGCTGCGCCGCGAACAGGCACGCGGGGACCGGCCCTCGGGCCTGGTGGCCCTCCAGTTCGACCGGGTGCACGCGCACGACGTGTACGACCTCGAATGCGACACGCACACCTACGGCCCCGCCGAATGCGCCCGGCAGATCCGCGATTTCCTGCCGAACCGCCCGAGTCCGACCGCCTTCGAGCGGCTGCGGCGGATGTTGCGTGACGGGTGAGCCGCGAGGCCGCCGACGCACCCGGCCCCGCACCGGGACCGACTCCCGAACCCGCCTCCGCCTCGGCACGCGAACCGACACCCGACGGCGCTCGAAGTGCCCGCCCGGCGCATGCGATCGCGCCCTCCGCCGCGTCCACACCCCCCGCGTACCGTCGTGATCATCGGTGCGCCACCGGGCCGGGTTTCACGCCTTCTCGATCGTCCGATCGTCGGGAAAACTGCCATGTGCACGTCTCGCCGACCGGGCTTCGGCCCGGTCCGGCCGCCGCGTGCGCACACCGCCGCGACCCGGGAGGAACATGTACGACGGGTGCCCGAGACTCGGTCGACCACGCACGACCGACCCGCGATTACGCCGACGGACCGGTATTCGAGCGAAGCCGCCTCGTGCGTCGTCCGCCGGCGCCGAACTCCCGTCGCCGGTACGGCATGCGCCGATCGCAGACGCCCCGACACAGCCGTACCGCGCAACCGCGAGCACGCGCCCATCCGCACAGGAGGCACCGGTATGACCGCCACCGACCTCGGCCTGCCCGAGGTGCCCGCGCGGGTTCCGTTCCGGCGCCGGTCGCGCCGGATCGACGTCGGCGCGGTGCCGGTGGGCGACGGGGCGCCGATCAGCGTGCAGACCATGACCACCACCTCGACCGCCGACGTCGACGCCACGCTGCAGCAGATCGCGGAGGTCACCGCCGCCGGCTGCGACATCGTCCGGGTCGCGGTGCCCTCCCAGGACGACGCGGACGCGCTGCCTGCGATCACCGCGCGATCACCGATCCCGGTGGTCGCGGACATCCACTTCCAGCCGCGCTACGTCTTCCAGGCGATCGACGCGGGCTGCGCGGCGGTACGGGTGAACCCGGGCAACATCCGCCGGTTCGACGACAAGGTCCGGGAGATCGCCGCAGCCGCGGGCGCGGCGGGCGTACCGATCCGGATCGGGGTCAATGCCGGCTCGCTCGACCCACGGGTGCTGGCCCGGCACGGCGGTCGGGCCGAGCCCGAGGCGCTGGTCGAATCGGCGCTGTGGGAATGCTCGTTGTTCGAGGAACACGGCTTCCGCGACCTGAAGATCGCGGTCAAGCACCACGATCCGCGCACGGTGATCGCCGCGTACCGGCTGCTCGCCGCGCGCTGCGACTATCCGCTGCACCTGGGCGTGACCGAGGCCGGGCCCGGCCTCCAGGGCTCGATCAAGTCCGCCGTGGCGTTCGGCGTCCTGCTGGCGGAGGGCATCGGCGACACGATCCGGGTGTCGTTGTCCGACGCGCCCACCGAACAGGTCAAGGCCGGCTGCCACATCCTGCAATCCCTCGGGCTGCGCCCGCGCCGACTCGAGATCGTCTCCTGCCCGGGCTGCGGCCGACTCCAGGTGGACATCCACCGCCTGGCCCGCCGGGTCGAGGCGGCCTTCGACGGGTTCCCGATCCCGCTGCGCGTCGCGGTCATGGGCTGTGTCGTGAACGGCCCCGGCGAATCCCGCGAAGCGGACATCGGCGTGTCCTCCGGCAACGGCAAGGGCCAGATCTTCGTCCGCGGCCGAGTCGTCAAGACCGTCCCCGAATCCCAAATCGTCGAAGCCCTCCTCGAAGCCGCCCAATCCCTCACACCCCCGACCCCGTAACCGCGCACCCTTCGGTCGCCGCGTTCACGTGCCCGGGTCGCGCCTGCCCGGTAGCGTCTCGGTGCGGTGCACGTGGTGGGTGCGGCGGCCGGTAGGCGTTGGCGGGCCCTCGCGCCGGCCCCGGGTCCGCACCACCCGGGTGCCGCGGGGCGGAGCGCGACGGTGGACGTCGGCGGCCCGCGCCGCCCCGTGCCCGCGCGCCCGCCCCTGCCTGCACAAGACTTGCGTGATCGTGCAAAAAGATGACGTTGCTCGTACTAGTCTTGCGCGCATGGTGCGTCGACTTGCTGAGGTTGCGAAGAAGGTTGGAGTGAGCGAGGCGACGGTCAGTCGCGTGCTCAATGGGAAGCCGGGGGTGTCGGAGGGGACCCGGGCCGCGGTGCTGACCGCGTTGGACGTGATGGGGTACGAGCGGCCCACCCAATTGCGCGGCGAGCGGGCCCGGTTGGTCGGGCTGGTGTTGCCGGAGTTGCAGAACCCGATCTTCCCGGCGTTGGCCGAGATCGTGGTCGGCGCGCTCGCGCAACGCGGGTTCACACCCGTGCTGTGCACCCAGACGGCCGGCGGCGTGACCGAGGCCGACTATGTCGAGATGCTGCTCGACCAGGCCGTTTCCGGGGTGATCTTCTTCGGTGGCATGTACGCGCAGGCCGATTCGCCGCACGGCCACTACGCCCGCCTGGCCGAGCGCAACCTGCCCACCGTGTTGATGAACGCGGCCGTGGACAACCTCGACTTCCCACGGGTGAGCTGCGACGACGCGGCCGCCGCCGAGCAGGCGATCGCGCATCTGACCGCGCTGGGCCACGACCGGATCGGGATGATCCTCGGCCCGCCGGACCACGTGCCCTCCAACCGCAAACTGGCCGCGGCCCGGCTCGCCGTGCACCTCCCCGAGGACCGGATCGAACACGCCCTGTTCTCCCCCGAGGGCGGCCAGGCCGCGGCCACCCGGCTGATCAATCGCGGCATCACCGCACTCGTGTGCGCCAGCGACCCGCTCGCGCTCGGCGCGGTAAGGGCCGTACGCCGCCTGGGACTTCACGTTCCGGGCGATGTGTCGATCGTGGGCTACGACGACTCCGCGCTGATGTCGGCCACCGACCCGCCGCTGAGCACCGTACGCCAGCCGATCGAGCTGATGGGCCGGGCCGCGGTCGAGTTGCTGATGGCCGAGATCGCCGGTACCCGGGTCACCCACGACGAGCTGCTGTTCGAGCCGGAGTTGGTGCTGCGCAAGTCGTCGGGGCCGGTTCCGGCGGCCGGTCGGAACACCCCGGACGACCGCTCCGCCGATCCCACCGCCAACTGAAAGGCGGCATTCTGCGGGCTGCCATCGAGCGAACCGCCAATCACTGTCGCTAATTTGCGAAATCTCGTCGACATCTTGTAGAGCCCTGGCCCCCCGTGGTTGAGTGTGCAGCGCCACGCAGGGTCCGGAACGCACCTTCCCGGACGTCTGCGCCTGTTCGTTCCATCGTCGGGTTCCATCGAGTACCGACCGAGATCCGCACGGCCGCCCCCGGGCCATGTCGTGCTGCCCGCAATCCCCCGCGGGCAGCCGGCGACCCGGCGGCCGACGGGTCCCCACGAGGAGGGCTCTTCAGATGCGCCAGATCCGTGAAACCCGTCGCGCACGCCGGCTGCGCGACACCACGCCCAAGTACCGCAGATCCTCCGCCGCCCTCGTCGCCGCCGGACTCCTGTTCGCCGGCGTCGCCTGCTCGGACGACTCCGGCGACAAGGCGGACAACGCCAAGGCCGACCCCTCGGGCGCCGCGAACACCACCGCGACCGGCGGCGGCAAGAAGGTCTCGATCACCGTCAACTGCAAACCGCCGCGCACCGCCGAGGTCGACCGCAAGCAGTGGGAACAGGACGTGGCCACCTTCGAGAAGGCCAACCCGAACATCAGCATCGAGTCCAAGGACGCGTTCCCCTGCTCGGACCCGACCACGTTCGAGGCCAAGCTGTCCGGCGGCCGGATGGAAGACCTGTTCTACGTCAACTACACCAACGTGCAGACCGTGCTGGCCCGCGGCGGCGCGGCCGACATCAGCGCTCACATGGACAAGCTCGTCGCGGGCAAGGAACTTCGCCCCGACCTGGTGAAGTACTTCCAGGACGCCGGCGGCAAGACCTTCGGCGTACCGCGCACGAACTACTCGATGGGCCTGGTCTACAACCGCGCGCTGTTCACCAAGGCCGGCCTGGACCCGAACAAACCGCCGGCCACGTGGGACGAGGTCCGTGCCGCGGCCAAGAAGATCGCCGACAGCGGCGGCGGCACGGTCGGCTACGCCGACTACAGCGCGAGCAACCAGGGCGGCTGGCACTTCGTCGCCGAATTGTACTCGCGCGGCGGCGCGGCGGTGTCCGCCGACGGCAAGTCCGGCACCGTGAACACGCCCGAGGGCAGGGCCGTCCTGCAGACCCTGCACGACATGCGCTGGACGGACAACAGCATGGGCAGCAAGCAGTTGCTGACCATCGCGGACGTCCAGCAGATGATGGGCAGCGGTCGGCTCGGCATGTTCCTGGCCGCGCCCGACAACATCCCCACCATCGTCAACGAGTTCGGCGGCAAGCTCGCCGACCTGGGCATCGCGCCGATGCCCGAGGGCAAGGGCACCCTGGCCGGCGGCGACGGCTACATGTTCAACAAGAAGTGCACCCCCGAGCAGATCGAGGCGGGCCTGAAGTGGCTCGACTTCCTCGCGCTCACCCCGGGCAAGGGCCTGAACGACTGGGCCCGGGGCAAGACCGACAAGGAACCGGTCGGCCTGCCCGAGCCGGCCATCTGGACCGGCGGCGCCGCGAAGTCCAACGTCGACCTCAAGGCGGCCAACGCGAACCTGCCGGTGGAGAACTACGCGAGCTTCGCCGGCGCCACGGTCCCCGCGATCTCCGAGCCCCCGAACGGCCAGCAGATCTACTCGATCCTGGACGGCGTGGTCTCCAGCGTGCTGACCAAGAAGGACGCCGACCTGGACAAGCTGCTCGGCGACGCGAACACCAAGATCACCCAGCAACTGGCCAAGTAGCCCCGGCTCGCGAGCAGCGGTCCCCACCGGGCCCTCCCCACACGCCCGACGGGCCGGCCGGGACACCACCCCGGCCCCGGCACTCGGCCCGCTGCCCGCGCACCCCCCATCAGCGGCCGCCCCGGCCCACCCACCTGCCCGCGGGCGGCAACGACAGCGGCGACAAGCGACAGCAGTGAGGGAGCGCACGCCATGACAACCACGGTCGCGGTCTCCAAGCCGGACCCCCCGGGCCGGGCCCGATGGCGACCCGGCGGCTCCCGGACCGGCCCCCGAGGCGGCCCCGCCCTCCACCCGCAGGACCGAACCCGCCTGCGCCGCACGATCACCGCCAACCTGACCGCGTACGGATTCCTCGCCGGCGGCCTGCTCTGCTTCGCGCTGTTCTCCTGGTACCCGGCGATCCGGGCCATCCAACTGTCCTTCCAGCGCACCGGCGGCCGGGCCGACGCGGGCACCGAGTGGGTGGGGTTCGACAACTTCACCACCGTCTTCCACGACCCCGAGTTCGCCGCCGCCTGGCGCAACACCTTCTACTTCACCGGACTCGCCCTGGTGATCGGCTTCGTGGTGCCGTTCGTCCTGGCCTTGCTGATCAACGAGATGCGGCACGCCCGGGCGTTCTTCCGACTCGCGGTCTACCTGCCGGTGATGATCCCGCCGGTGGTCACCGCGCTGATGTGGAAATGGTTCTTCGACCCGGGACCGGGCCTGTTCAACGAGGTGCTCCGCGCCGCGCACCTGCCCACCTCGACCTGGACCAACGGCGAGGACACCGCGATGATCTCGCTGGTCCTGGTCGCCACCTGGGCCAACATGGGCGGCACGGTGCTGATCTACCTGGCCGCGCTCCAGGGCATCCCCGGCGAGCTGTACGAGGCGGCCGAACTGGACGGCGCGAACCTGTGGCAGCGCATCCGACACGTGACCGTCCCGCAGACCCGGTTCATCATCCTGATGCTGATGCTCCTGCAGATCATCGCCACGATGCAGGTGTTCGTCGAACCGTTCGTCATCACCGGCGGCGGACCCGGTGACTCCACCATCACCGTGCTGTACCTGATCTACAAATACGCGTTCGTCTACAGCGACTACGGAAGCGCGTGCGCGCTCAGCGTGCTGCTGCTCATCCTGCTCGCGGCGTTCTCCGCGCTGTACCTGCGGTTGACCCGGACGAAGGACTAGGGGGCCGGCGATGACGATCACGATCGGATCCGGCGGCGGGCGCGCCGGCGCCCGGGCGAATCGACGCGCGAATCGGCGGGCGGATCGCGCGGCGGAACGCTCCCGACGCCGGGCCGGCGCGCAGGTACGCACCCTCGTCTCGCCGATGCGACTGCGCGGCAGGCGAGGCAGGATCACGTACTGGGTGGTCTTCGCACTCACCCTGGCGGGCTTCACCGCCGCGTTCCTGTTCCCCATCTATTGGATGGTCACCGGCGCGTTCAAGTCCCCCGACGAGATGTTGCAGAGCCCGCCGACCTACGTGCCCAAGGAATGGCACGCGGACAACTACGCCGAGGCGTGGCGCCGGATGGACCTGGCCCGCTACCTCAGGAACACCGCGCTCCAGGCGGGCGGCGCGTGGTTCTTCCAGATCGTGCTGTGCACGGCGGCGGCGTACGCGCTGTCCAAACTCAAACCGGTGTTCGGCCAGATCGTGCTCGGCGCGATCCTGGCCACGCTGATGGTGCCGGCGTCCGCGCTGCTCGTGCCCAAGTACCTGACCGCGATCGACGTACCGTTCGTCGGCACCAACCTGCTCAACACCCCGTGGGCGATCTGGCTGCCGTCGGTGGCCAACGCGTTCAACCTGTACCTGCTCAAGCGCTTCTTCGACCAATTGCCCGACGACGTGCTGGAGGCGGCGTCGATCGACGGCGCCGGGCCGCTGCGGACCCTGTGGCACATCGTGCTGCCGATGTCGCGACCGGTGCTCGGGGTGGTGTCGATCTTCGCGGTGGTCGCGGTCTGGCAGGACTTCCTGTGGCCGCTGCTGGTCTTCCCGGACACCGACAAGCAGCCGATCAGCGTCGCGCTGGTGCAACTGTCCGCGAGTCTGCCGCTGACCTACCTGATCGGCGCGATGGTGATCGCGAGCATCCCGATGGTGGCCGTCTTCCTGGTCTTCCAGCGGCACATCATCGCCGGGATCAGCGCGGGCGGCGTCAAGGAGTAGACCTCCCCTCGCCCGCACCCGCTCCTTTTCCTCTCCTCTCCTTCCATCGAAAGGAACGCCGACGTGGCAGAGCACGGCCGACAGGGAGCGCAGGCGGCACCGTGGTGGCGCGGCGCGGTGATCTACCAGGTGTACCCGCGCAGCTTCGCCGACGCCGACGGCGACGGAACCGGGGACCTGGCCGGCGTGCGCGCGCGGCTACCGTACCTGGCCGAATTGGGCGTGGACGCGCTGTGGTTCAGCCCCTGGTATCCCTCGCCGATGGCCGACGGCGGCTACGACGTGGCCGACTACCGGGGCGTGGCACCGGAGTTCGGCACCCTGGCCGGGGCGGAGAAGCTGATCACCGACGCGCTGGAGCTGGGCATCCGCACCATCGTGGACATCGTGCCCAACCACGTCTCCAGCGAGCATCCGTGGTTCCGCGCGGCGATCGCCGACCCGACGGCACCCGAGCGCGAGCTGTTCTGGTTTCGGCCCGGACGCGGCGAGCACGGCGAACTGCCGCCGAACAACTGGGTGTCCGAGTTCCACGGTTCGGCCTGGACGCGGTCCACCGACCCGGACGGCACGCCCGGCGACTGGTACCTCAACCTGTTCGACTCGCGCCAGCCCGACCTCAACTGGGCCCACCCGCGCGTCCGCGCGGAGCACGAGGACGTACTGCGCTTCTGGTTCGACCGGGGCGCGTCCGGGGTGCGGATCGACTCGGCGGCACTCCTGGAGAAGGATCCGGCGCTGCCCGACCTGGATCCGGACTCGACCGCCCCGCACCCCTACGTCGACCTGGACGGGCTGCACGCCATCTACCGTTCGTGGCGCGCGATCGCCGACTCGTACCCGGATCCGCGCGCGCTGATCGGCGAGATCTGGCTGCCGGACACCGAGCGCTTCGCGCGCTACCTGCGGCCGGACGAGTTGCACACCGCGTTCAACTTCGACTTCCTGTCCTGCCCGTGGGAACCCGGCCGGCTGCGCGCCTCGATCGAGGACACCCTGGCCGCGCACGCCCCGGTCTCCGCGCCCGCGACCTGGGTGCTGGCCAACCACGACGTGACCCGGACGGTGACCCGGTACGGCCGCGCGGACACCTCGTTCCGCTTCGCGGACAAGGCGCGCGGCGTACCGACCGACCCGGCACTGGGCACCCGTCGGGCCCGGGCGGCGGCGCTGCTCACCCTCGCGCTGCCCGGCGCGGTCTACGTCTACCAGGGCGAGGAGTTGGGGCTGCCCGAGGTGGAGGACATCCCGGCAGCGGCGTTGCAGGACCCGATGGCCCTGCGCTCGGGCGGCACCTCGCCGGGCCGGGACGGCTGCCGGGTACCGCTGCCCTGGTCGGGGGACGCACCGCCGTACGGCTTCAGCCCGGCGCGCGCGTCGGCACCGCCATGGCTGCCGCAGCCGGCCGACTGGGCCGACCGGACCGCCGAGGCACAGAGCGCCGACCCGGACTCGATGCTGACCCTGTACCGGACCGCGATCCGGCTGCGCCGCGCGGAATCGGCGCTCGGCGACGGCGATCTGACCTGGTTGCCGGGGGCGCCGGCGCAGGTGATCGCGTTCGCCCGGGGCGACCGGTTCGCGTGTGTGGTCAACCTGGGCCGGGAGCCGGTGGAGCTTCCCGAACACGCCGAACCACTGCTGACGAGTGGGCCATTGACCGACGACAACCGACTCGGTTCGGACACCGCGGCCTGGCTGCGATTGTGAGGCAGGGCCCGGGTGTCGGTGGTTCGGCCGGCCGGGCGACCGCGGTTCGCTTGTCCTCGACAATCCGGGATCGGGTCCCCGCGACCGCGTAGCGTGGTGTCCCACGACCACAGCGATCTGCGGGGACCCTCCTCGCGGGGAGGCCGAACCGCATGGCATTGCCACCCGCCGGAGCATCCCCTTCCGACCCGATTCGGATCCTGGACGTCGCCGGGGACGAATACCGCCAGGCATTCGAACTCTTCCTCGCCGGATCGGACGAGAAGGCCGTGACCCACGCCCGTCTGAGGACGCTGGTCGAACAGTTGCCCCGTCGTTCGGTCTTCGTCGACATCGGGGCCGGTTCCGGTGCGACCACCCGCTACCTGGGCCGTTACTTCCAGCGCACGATCGCCATCGAACCCGGCGAGTACATGCGTACCGCGCTCCGCCTCGCCTGCCCGGACGCGGAGGTGCTGGGCGATCCCGTCGAAGCGGTGGAGTTGCCCGCCGTCGCCGACTTCGCGCTGTGTTCGCACATGCTCTACTACCTGCCGGAGCCGCGTTGGTTGCCCACGGTGCGGCGCATGCTGGGTTGGGTCCGACCGGGCGGTGAACTCGTCCTCGCGCTCCAGAATCCGGAGAACGAGTGCATGCGCCTCGTGCGGCACTTCTTCGACGTCCGCTTCGACCTGTCGGCGACGGCGAGCGCGCTTCGAGCGGCCGACGACGGCCTCGTCGAGGACTGGAGCATCGAGACGCTGCCCGTGCGCTTTCGTGCCGACAACCTGGCCGACACCCTCGCGGTGGCCGAGTTCATGGTGAACGTCCCGGACCTGGCCACCCGCGACCCGCTGCCGAGCCGCAAGGCCCTCGAACACTACGTCCTGACCAATTGCGCCGAGCCGAACGACTCCGGCTTCTCCATCGGCCACGACCACGACATCGTCCGCATCCGACGATCCTCGCGGGCGTCCGTCGCGCACTGAGGCAATGCCTCAGTTCGCGCTCACACCCGCGCCCGCCAACGCGAAGCGCACCGTGTGGGCCCGGTCCTCGGGGGCGACCGCCGTGCCCGTGCGCAGGTGGTCGTGGAGGGTGGCCAGGGTCAGGCGGTAGATCGCGAGGGCGTCGGCCGCGGGGTCGGGGGTCGGCGCGGTGGCCAACGCCTCGCGCAGGGGGCGGAGCATCGCCTCGATCGAGTCGCGCTGTTCGGTCGGGAACAGGTCGGCCAGGCGGTCCTGGTGGGCGACGAACGGCCGCGTGCGGGCGGCCGCGATCGGGTCGCCGGCCTGGGCGAGGACGCCCTCGATCCAGGCCGCGACCTTGCCCGCGACGTCGGGTGCGGTCGACATCCGGCGGTCCAGGTACGCGGCCATTTGCCGTCGGCCGTCGTCGAGCATCGCCACGAGCAGTTCGTCCTTGGACCGGAAGTGCCGGTAGAACGCCTGGTTCGACAGCCCGGACTCGCGCATGATGTCGCGCATCGTGGGATCGAGGCTGCCGGTGCGCTCGACCACCCGGTAGGTCGCGTCGATCAGCCGGCGGACCTCCTGCTCGTAGGCCGCCCAGCGCGCCTCCAGCGGCCGGCGGACCGCGTTGCCCACCAGGCCCTCGGAGTTCGCCGTCGCCTGGGCCCCATCGAGCCCGTCGACCCCGTCCATCGGCGGTCCCCACCTTCGATTCTCCGACGCTCTTGTGTGCCGGAACGCTGCATCATACTATCCGGAACGGCGTTCTCAGAGATACTCACCGCGTTCCGAGTACCTCCCCGCACGGTTCTCCCAGGCAGCAGAAGCAGCGAGGAAGGGGTCTCCATGCAGCGCGAGGTTCTCCTGACCGGGATCGGTGGTCAGGGCATCCAGCTCGCCACCGCACTGCTCGCCGCGGCCGCGGTGGCCGAGGGCCGACACGCGATGTACTTCGGGTCCTACGGCGGCATGATGCGCGGCGGCAACTCGGACACCACGCTCGTCCTCGGCGACGCGCCGGTCGAGAGTCCGCCGACCGTCGCCTCGGCCTGGTCCGGCCTGGTCCTGCACCCCGCACACGCGGGCGGCGTCTACTCCCGACTGCACGACGACGGCCTGCTCGTGCTCAACACGAGCCTGTGCGACCCGGGTGCGACGCCCACCGTCGGCCGGCTCGTGCCCGTCCCCGCCTCGGAGTTGGCCGCGAGCACCGGCAACCCTTCGGCGGTGACCATGATCGCGCTCGGCGCGTACGCGGCCGCGACCGCCGTCGTCGCCCTCGACACCCTGCTGGACACCGCCGCCGAGGTGTTGCCGCCGTACCGAAGGCAACACGCGGACGGCATTCGCAGCGCGCTCCGGATGGGACACGCGCACGCCGGACCGGCGTTGCGCGCCTGGCCGGTGTACGCGTGAGCGGCCCGGGCCCGGCGGCCACGCGGCCCGGAGAACCGGTGCTCAGCAAGGGCACCCTGGTGATCGACGTCGACGCCTGCAAGGGCTGCGACCTGTGCGTCGACGCGTGCCCCGCGGACGTGTTGCGGATGACCGTCGACGAGGTCAACGACCGGGGCTACCGCTATCCGCAGCTCCTGCCCGGCTGCATCGCCTGCAAGGCCTGTTCGGCGGTCTGCCCGGACTTCGTCTTCCAGGTCTACCGGTACGACGAACCCCGCGACGAGACCGGAGGCGACC
The DNA here is from genome assembly GCF_053594475.1 of Embleya sp. NPDC001921. NCBI lineage: Bacteria > Bacillati > Actinomycetota > Actinomycetes > Kitasatosporales > Streptomycetaceae > Embleya > Embleya sp. NPDC001921. The sequence continues at coordinate 132,599 of NZ_JBSFEO010000003.1, read as the reverse complement.
GCCGATGAGCAGGCCAGGCACCCCGGCCGACACCCGCCCGCCCGTACTGCCCGGCTCGGCCGCCATCGGCGAGGCGATGATCGCGGCCGGCTGCCGGTTCTTCGCCGGCTACCCGATGACGCCGTTCACCGAGGTGCTCGAACACATGGCGGCCCGGCTGCCCGAGGTCGACGGCGTCTGCGTCAACGCGGAGAGCGAGTTGGAGGCGGTCGGGATGGCGTGGGGCGCCGCCGCCACCGGTACGCCGGCCGCGACCGGGTCGACCGGCCAAGGCCTGTCGCTGATGCAGGAGTCGCTGGCCGAGATCGTGTACGCGCGGCTGCCGCTGGTGGTGTTGAACATGGCGCGCGCGCAGGGCGACTACTTCCAGGCCACCCGCGGCGGCGGGCACGGCGACTACCGGCACCTGGTGCTCGCGCCGTGCGATGTGCGCGAGGCGGTCGAGCTGACCCAGTACGCCTTCCACCTGGCCGAGTTCTGGCGCAGCCCGGTGCTGGTGATGGGCGACTACTACCTGGCCCACACGCACGTGTCGGTCGACGTCCGGCCGCGCGACTTCGGCCCGCCGCCCGCGCGCGACTGGGCGCTGGACGGCTCGTCCGGCGGGACCGGGGCGGCCAAGCTCGTCTCGCCGCTGTCCGACCGCAAGCAGCGGCACGCCGGCGATCGCACCGATGCCGGCTACGACCTGGCCGAGTTCTACACCCGGCACGGCGGCACGATGGAACGCATGGTCGCGGAGACCGAACCCCGCGCGGAGACCGGGTTCCTGGTCGATGCCGAGGTCGTGGTGGTCGCCTACGGAACGCCCGCGCTGTACGTCCGCCAGGCCGTTCGCGACCTGCGCGCGCTGGGCCTGCGGGTCGGCTATGTGCGCCCGATCACGCTGGTGCCCTTCCCGAGCGAGATCGTGCGCGCCGCGGCGGCGGGCGCGCGGGTGGTGGCGGTGTACGAGAACAGCGGAGGACAGATGGTGGACGACGTACGCCTGGCCGTGCTCGGCGCGGCGCCGGTGCGGTTCATCGGCCGGCTCAGCCTGGACTCGTCCGGCTTCGGCATCGCGCCCGACCTCGACGTCGGCGCGATGCGGCGGCGGATCGAGGCCGTGTTCGCGTCGGCCGGCGACGGATCGGCACGGGCTCCGGCCGCCGCCGATCCGGGTCCGGGTCCGGGTCCGGGTCCCGATCCGGCAGCCGACCGGGATCCGGCCGTCGACGCCCGAGTCGCGGCGGACCCCCGATGACCGCCGGGATGCCGACGAGCGGCTCCTCGACCGGCGCGGCCACCACGCCGGGCCCGGTGTCCGGTCCCCGGTCCGGCCCCCGGCCGGGACCGCAGCCCGCCGGACGCCGCGAATTGCCCGTGCTGACCACCACCGCCACCGCGCCCACCTGCGGGGCCCGGCTCGTGCACGACTTCACCCCCGACCTGATCGACGTCGGCGCGCATCACCTGTGTCCGGGCTGCGGCGAGCCGATCGCGATGCGCTCGATGGTCGAGCAGGTGCAGGAGCTGGACCAGGTCACCAAGGCGATCGCGGTGTTCGGGATCGGCTGCTACACGGCCTACTCCAACAACCTCGACATCGAGGTGTTGCAAGCCCTGCACGGCCGGGCCCCGTCCCTGGCCACCGGCGTCAAGCGCTGCCGGCCGGACACCCTCGTGTTCACCGTGCAGGGCGACGGCGACATGGTCAACGAGGGCCTCCAGGAGGTGCTGCACACGGCGGCACGCGGCGAGAACGTCACGTGCTTCATGCTCAACAACGGTGTATTCGGCGAGACCGGCGGGCACATGACCGCCGCGACCGTGCTCGGCCAGCGCACCAAGAACACGCTCGACGGGCGCGACGCGGCCGTGCACGGCTACCCGATCCGACTCGCCGACCTGATCGCCCGACTCGACGGCGCCGCGTACGTCGCGCGCGGCGCGGTCAACGACATCGTCAACATCACCCGCACCACCCGCATGATCAAGAACGCGTTCCGGACCCAACTGCGCGGCGAAGGCTTCTCGTTCGTGGAGATCCTGACCATGTGCCCGACCGGCTGGTTCGTGGACACCGCCGCCGCGCCCGACTACCTGGCGAACACGCACGCCGCGACGCACACCCTCGGCGTACTCAAGGACCGGAGGACACCCGCGTGAGTGAGTCGCCCGCCCCCGAGCAGCCGCACGGGCCCGAGGCCGAACCCGATCGGCCGTCCATCGTGGTCGCCGTCATGTACCCCTCGGCCTGGGACATCCGGCCCGCGCACGTACTCGCGGCCGACCTCGACGCGGTGCGCGCGCTCGATCCCCGGCTGGAGATCGTGGACTGCCGCTACGTCGAGCCCGAGCACCTGCGCACCGAGCGCGGCCGTCCCGGCGCCGCGGCCCGCCCGGAACTGCGCGAACTCGCCCCCGAATTGACCGCCGACCAGCGCGACCTGCTGGCCCGGGCCGAGATCGCGCTGGTCGCGGACCTGCCGTTCGAGGTGGCGAACCTGGCGCCGAAACTGCGCTGGGTACAGAGCTGCGCGGCGGGCAACGGGCAACTGCTCTCGGCGGGCCTGCCCACCGAGCGGATCCGGTTGACCACGGCGGCCGGCGTGAACGGCACGCCGATCGCCGAGTTCGTCTTCGCCCGGCTGCTCGCGTTCTTCAAACGGCATCGCGAGCTGGACGCGCTCCAGGACGCGCGGCGCTGGAAGCCGGCGTTCGGCGGTTTGATCCGGGGCAGGACTCTGGGGCTGATCGGCGTCGGCGGGATCGGATCGCAACTGGCGCGCCGAGCCCAGGCGTTCGGGATGACGGTGCACGCGACCCGGCGTCGGGTGGAGGTGCCCGCCGAGCACGTGGACCGGCTCTTCCACCCGGACGACCTGCACGAGATGTTGGCGGGCTGCGACGCGGTGGTGTCCGCGGCCCCGGAGACCGCGGACACGGTCGGCACGATGAACGCCGCCGCGTTCGCCGCGATGCGCGAGGGCGCGTTCTACTGCAACGTCGGCCGGGGGTCGTTCGTGGTCGAGGCGGACCTGATCGCGGCGCTGCGCGGCGGCCGGCTCGGCGGGGCCGCCCTGGACGTGGTCGCGGCCGAGCCGCTGCCCGCCGACCACCCGCTGTGGGACGCGCCCAACCTGTACCTGTCCGCGCACTGCTCCAGCGCGGCCCTCGAACACTTCACCGAGGTCTTCCGGCTCTTCCGCGACAACCTGGCCCGGTATCTGGCCGGCGCGGAACTCCGCAACCGGATCGACCCGGACGCGGGCTGCTGAATCCCCGGCCGCCCATCACCGTCACCACCAACGCCCATCCCACCCCAGCGACCCAAGGACGGATCAGCAGATGAGCGAGGAAACCGTGTCCGCGACGGGCGAGCCGGCCGCCGAGCGCACCCTCGGCGGGATCGGTACCCGGGTGTTGTTCGAGGACGACAAGGTCCGGATCTGGGAACTCGAACTCGCCCCGGGCGCGCGCAGCGACGCGCACCGGCACGAGCTGGACTACTACCTGATCCAGATCGCGGGCGACCGGATCGCGGTCGAACCCGAGCCGGACACCGAGGGCGAGTACCGCGAGTACTTCGCCGCCGACGTGGTGCCCGGCGTGGTCGTCCCGATGCGGCGCGGCGGCGTGGAGACCGCGGTCAACGTCGGCGAGCGGCGCTATCACGAGATCATCGTCGAACTGAAGGACCGCTGACCGGGGTTGTCACACCGGCATGGAGCACCGACGAAAGGGGGTGGCGATGGCGCACGAGGGTCTGGTGATCGACGCCGTGTTCACCGGCGCGGCCCGAGCCGTCCCGGACCGGCCGGCGGCGGTCCTGGGCGAGGACGCGCTCACCTTCGGCGCCTTGCACGCGGCGGCGTCCGGCACCGCACACGCGCTGCGTGCGGCCGGCGTCCGGCGCGGCGACCGGGTCGCGTGCTGGAACGGGACCACGCTCGACGTGCTGCCGGTGTTCGTGGCGCTGGCCCGGATCGGCGCGGTGTACGTCCCGCTGAGCCCGGGGCTGTCCGCGGCCGAGGCGACCGCGACGGTACGGGTGGCCCGGCCGGCGCTGATGATCGCCGACGAGAGTGTGCCGGGCGCGGCGGTGGGCGCCTCGCTCGGCGTGCCGGTGCTCGGTCTGGCGGAGGTGGGGGGCTCGGCGGATCCGCGGCACGCCGCGCCGCGCGGCGGGAGCGACGGGGCCGGCGAGACTGGCGAGACCTGCGACGGTCCGCGGGAGACCGACCCGCACGTGCTGTTCTTCACGTCCGGCAGCACCGGTCGGCCCAAGGGCGTGATCCTCTCCCACCGCACGAACGTGCTGCGCACCCATCCCGGTGCGCAACTCGAACCGCGCGGCGCGATGGTGTGCCCGTACCCGCTGTTCCACATGGGCGCCTGGACGATCGCGCTGCAGCAATGGCAGGCGCGGGACACGGTGGTCCTGGTCGCCCGGCCGGACGGCGCGCAGATCGTGGCCGCGGTGCGCCGACACCGCGCGACCCGGCTGAACTGCGTACCGGCGGTCTGGCAGCGGGTGTTGGACACGCTCGCGGCGGAGGAGGGGTCGGGCGGCGGCACGCTGGCTACGTTGCGGTTCGCCGACACCGGTACGTCCCGCACCCCGCCGGAGTTGCTCGCGGCGATCGCCCAGGCCGCCCCGAACGCCGTGCTCCGCGTCTTCTACGGCTCGACCGAGGCGGGCAACGTGGCCGCGCTCGACGGCGTCGACGTGCCGCGCAAGCCGGGCAGTTGCGGAGTGCCGAGCCCCTACCAGGAGGTCCGGCTCGGGGCCGACGGCGAGGTGTGCGTGCGCGGGCCGCTGCTGTTCGACGGCTACTTCGACGACGAGGCGGCCACCCGCGCGGTGTTGCGGGACGGCAGCTACCACACGGGCGACCTCGCGACGGTGGACGCCGACGGCTACCTGAGCATCGTCGGCCGGATGGGCGAGCTGATCCGCACCGGAGGCGAGGCGGTCGCGCCGGGCGAGGTCGAGGCGGTGCTGCTTCGGGCCGAGGGGGTCCGCGAGGCGGCCGTGGTGGGCCTGCCGGACCCGACCTGGGGCGAACTGATCTGCGCGGTCGTGGTGCCGACCGACCCCGCGAGGCCACCCGGCCTCAGCACACTGCGCGCCGCCTGCGCGGGCCGACTCGCCACCCACAAGCACCCGCGCCGCGTGGTCTACGTATCCGAACTCCCCCGCACTCCCGCAACCGGTCAGGTCCTGCGCCGTCACCTGGTCGAACAGATCACCACGACCCGGGAATAGCTCCGAGATCCGCCGTCGGTTCCGGTCGGTCGCCAGGCGCAGGGTCCTCGCCGCCCGGGCGTAGCCCGTCGACCATCAGGCCCAGGAGGTGTTCGGCCTGTGTCGGTGGCACTTGTTCGCGCAGCCAGGCGGCGGCGTTCATCAGTGCGTGGACGTCCGCGGCGGTGACCTCGTCGCGGATCGCGCCCGCGTCGCGGGCGGTGCTCAGCAGGCTCTCGGTGATCGCGGCCATGCGCTCGCACGCCTCGTGCAGTTCCGAGGCCTCGTCGCCGAGGCCCTCCATCAGCAGCGCGGCGAGGCCCCGGTAGGCCGCCGCGTGTACCGCGACCGCGCCCATCCAGCGGGCGAGGGCGGCCAACGGCGTGACCTGCTCCGGTGGTTCTTCGGTGGACTCGAAGAGGGTCGCGTGCCGTTCGCGGAGCAGGGCGGCGGCGAGGGCCCGCCGGTTGGGGAAGTGCCCGTACAGGGTTCCGATGGCGACTCCCGTCCGGCGGGCGATGCCCTCCAGGGACGCGCCCGTGCCCTGTTCGCGGAACGCCGTGTCGGCCGCCTCCAGGATGTGCTCGCGGTTGCGTTGCGCGTCGGCGCGCGGTCGGCGTGTTCGGGTGCCGCTCATCCACCTGCCCCTTGCTTATTCGAGGGTACCTCGACTTATTATTCCGAGGAGCCCTCAGTTTAGCCGAGGGTCCTCACTCGAAGGAGCTGCACATGATCTTGGTTACCGGGGCCACCGGATCCATCGGCGGACATCTGGTCCGCCGACTCCAGGACCTCCAGGCACCGTTCACCGCACTCGTCCGGGACGCCGACAAGGGTCGGACATTGGGCTGCCCGTACGTCGTGGCGGACTTCGACGATCCCGACTCGATCGCCGCGGCGCTGGTCGGCGTGGACCGGGTCCTGCTCAACGACGCGGGCGCGGTACCGACGGCCGACGGGGCGGCGCAGCCGATGGTGGCCCGACAACGGGCCTTCATCGACGCGGCCGGGCGGGCCGGGGTGGCGCGCATCGTCAAGGTCTCGGTCTGGCACGCGCGGCGGGGCGGCAGGCTCGCGCAGGGTGCGCACTGGGAGATCGAGCAGCACCTGAAGGCGTCCGGCATCGAGTGGTCCCTTCTGCAACCCAGCGGCTTCATGCAGAACTTCCACACCGGGGCGGGCACCTTCAGCGCCGACGGGAGCCTGATCGCCCCGGCGGACGACGCGCCCGTGTCGTACATCGACTGCCACGACATCGCCGCGTGCGCGGCCGTCCTGCTCACCGAACCCCGAGGCGCGGGAGAGACGTTCGTGCTCACCGGTCCGGAGGCACTCACGATGGCCGAGGTCGCCGGACAGTTGTCCGGGCTGCTCGACAAACCGGTCCATGTCGTCGGGCTGACTCCGGAGGACATGGCGAGGCAACTCGAGGCGCAGGGCGTCCCCGAACGATTCGCCGAGGACGTGGCCGCGCTGTGGGCCGACGTCGGCACCGGATCGCTGGCCGCCACCACACCCGATGTCGAACACCTGACCGGCCGAAAACCACGCACCTTCGCCGAATTCCTCACCGCCAACCGGTCCCGCTTCCGCTGACGCGCGACGCCGCGGCCGCGATCCTTCGGCCCGGCCGGCGTCCGGTGGTGGCACCGTGCGTCGGCCCGTCCGATCCTGGTGTCCTCGTCGTCGAGCGTCGTACAGGCGCGACAAGCTCTCCACCAGGCGGCGGTTCGGGTGGTCGGTGGGAAGGGTGGGTCGTGATCGAGGTGGAGTCGAAGGCTCGGGTGGGGGATCGGGAGGGGCTCCTCGGTGCGTTGGAGGGGTTCGCCGGCGGGCGGGAGGAGGTGTACGAGGACACCTACTACGACGATGCCGGGCGGGCTTTGGCGCGTGGGGAACGGGAGTTGCGGGTCCGGACGGTGCGGGGCGCGGAGGGCGTGGTGTCCGTGTTGACGTACAAGGACGCCCCGGTCGAGGCGGTGTCGGGGTCGAAGCCCGAGTACGAGACGCGGGTCGGGGACGCGGCCGGTGTGGACGCGGTGTTGCGCGGGCTCGGGTACCTGCCGACGATTCGGTTCGAGAAGCGGTGTCGGAACTACGCGTTCGAACGCGCGGGTCTGCGTCTGCTCGCTTCGGTGGTGGACGTTCCTGAACTGGGCGAGACGTTCGTGGAGGTCGAGACCCTGGTGGCGGACCGCGATCGGGTCGCGGCGGCGCTGGAGGTGGTGCGGGCGGTGCTCGCCGACCTCGGCGTTGCCCGCGAGGCGTTCACGAACGAGTCGTACACGGACGCGGTGGCGGCGCGGAGGGCCGGCGCGGCCGGGGCCGATGCGCGGACCGGCGAGTGACGGGGCGGGTGGGTCACGAGCGCTCGGCGGGCGCCGATTCGCGGTAGAGGATCAGGTGTTCGTGGTAGAGCACGCCGTCGCGGATGTCGCCGGTGGCGGTGAAGCCGGTGTCGTCGAGGTAGTCGAGGTGGGCACCGGTGACGGTATAGCTGCCGGTATAGGCGCTGCGCCGGGTGCCCCTGGCCTCGTCGTAGCGGCCGTCGGCGCGGAGTTCCTGGCGGATGTGGCCGTCGGCGGTCACCCACATGCCGATGACGTCGACGATGGCGGCGGCACCGGCAGCGGCACGCGCGGCGGCACGGGCGGCGGCGGTCCGGGTGGGTTCGGTGGTCATGCCGTACTCCGTGGGGTTGTCGGTCGGCGGTTGGTTCGCCCAGTCTGCGCACGGGCCCGGGCCGTAGGCAGGGCGCGGGACTCCAGGGTGTGCGACACCCACCCGGACGAAGCGCCGCGCCGGGCGGGCCCGAGGGTGGTGGTGAGCAGCGGACTTCTCGGGTTGTTCGCGTCTTGTTCGGTTAGTCCTTTCGGGTGTTGGGGCCGAATGGGGCTTCGGGGCAGGGCCCGGTGCGGTAGACAGGTGGACATGCCTCTGAAGACGCGTGCCGCCAGGGTCGGCTCGATGGATGTGAACCGCATGGCCCCGGTGGAGTTGCGGGTGTTCGCGCTGTTCGCCGCAGCGGCCGCGGCGGGACAGAGCATCACCATCCGCGAGGTGGCCGGCCTGGCCGGGCCCAACGGGCGCACGATCGGCTCGCGCAGCGCGATGAGCATCGCCGGCGATCTGGTCGACAGCGGCCTGCTGGCGCTGTCCCCGCCGCTGACCGTGGTCGGCCTCGACGGGCCGATCGAGGTGTCCGTGGCCGGTCGCGGCCCGATGGAGCCGACCGCCAAGCCGGTGCCGCCGCGTCCCTCGTCGCCGCTGCTGCCCGAGTTGCGCGAGCCGACCTCGCCCGATTCCGTACCGCCGCCGCGAAGCCCGCGCACGACGGCCGAGCAGCCCCGCGGCGCGAAGGAGACCCGCCGCCCGCGCGATCCGAAGGGGCCCAGGGACGCCGGCGAGCAGACCGGCCTGCGGCGCTTCGGCGTGCTGACCGTGCCGCCCGGGCTGCCGGAGTCGCTGCTGGCCGAACTCACCGCGATCGTCGAGGGGTTCCGCGCGCATCAGGCCGGCGGCGTCGCGGACCTGACCGTCGTGGCCGAGCTGACCAAGCGCAAGGCCGCCGCGCTCACCCTGTGGGCCGACGCGCCCTATCCGCTGGGCACCGGGTTGGTCCGGGCCGAGGCGGACCGCGCTCGTCGGGCGTACGAGACCACACTCCAGCAGTTGGCGCAGCAGCGCGGCATCCCGTGGGAGAGCGCGCGTCCCGACGCGGAGCCCGGTGGGCACTGGGCGGTGAGCGGCCTGGGCGAACCGGTGCGCGGCGCGTTGACGTACATCGGCCGGACCGCCCCCGGCACCGCCCCCGTCGCCCGACTGCTCGCGCTGGTTTGCCTGTTGCGCGGCGTCGGTTCGGGTGTCGCCAACCTGACCGGCCCCGATCTGCGCGGCGTCTGCGGCAAGGAGGCCGAGCTCGCGGTCGGCGAACTGACCGCGTCCGGGTGGCTCAGTGTCGACGTCGAGGAGTTGCTGGCGACCGAGGAGGACCCGGTCGGCTGCGGCGTCCCCGGTGCCACCGGCTTCTCGCTGGGCAAGCTGCCCCGGACCCGGTCCTCGGGCTGGGTCGCCCGCCTGATCTCACACAAGAAGCTGCGCAAGCAGCCCGCGCAGGTACGACTGGCCGCCCTCGGCATCACCGCCCACTCGGACGCCAACGGCGACGCCCGCGCCGAGGTGGCCTTCCTCGCCGGCCTCACCGCGACCACCGCCGAGGAGGTGGCGGCCACGACCGAGACGCTCGTCGCGGAGGGCTGGCTGACCGAGGCCGACATCGAGGACGGAATGGTCCGGGGCCGAATCGCACCGGAACACCTGATCTACGTCGAGGCGCTCCGAACCAACACGCCGGTACAAACCCTCCAGGCCGCGGCCAAGGCCGCAGCCGCCGCGCAAGAGGCGGCAACCACGGCGACTCCCACCCCGTAGACCTCGTCTCGACCGCACCACCCGACCACCCCGATCCGGCGACGACACCGGATCGGGGTTTCGACGTGCTGCCCGTGCCATGACGCCGGACCCGGCAAGCGGGCGCCGGCTCTTCGAGCGCGAGCTCACCCGCGTCACGCGCCGGCCTGCCCCCACAACCGCGGCCCCGCCCGGCCCCGGCCCCTCGCCGGGTGCCCGCCGGAGCGGACGCGGCGGACCGCAGCCCCGCGCGCCGGCGGAAGTTTGCCTGTCCGTCACCCGCGATCCGCTCCCCGGTCGACGGCGGACCGATGAACTGCGGTGGTCCGAACACCTCCGCACGCCCGAACCACCCCCGTACGTGCGAACGGCTCGGTGCAGCACCCGAACCACCCCATCCGTGCGAACCCATCGCACGGGCGCTCGTCCCCACATCCGAAAGGGCTCCCCGTGTCGGCCTCCCCCCAGCCTCCCTCCGGCGTATCCCGCCGCCGCCTGTTCCAGCTCGGCGCGGGCGGCGCGGGACTCGCCGTCGCCGGCTCACTCCTGCCGCCGTCCGTACAGCAGGCCCTCGCCTCCCCGCCCCGGCGCGGCGGGTTGAAGGCGATCGAGCACGTGGTCGTGCTCGTCCAGGAGAACCGCTCGTTCGACCACTACTACGGCACGCTGCGCGGGGTCCGGGGCTTCGGGGACCGCAACGCGATCCGACTGCGCGACGGGCACAACGTGTTCGAGCAGCCGGGCGGCCCCGCCGGGCGAGTGTTGCCGTTCCCGCTGCGCAAGGCGGCCCAGGACGCGTCCAAGGATCTGCAGTACATCGGCGACCTCGACCACAGCTGGGACGGCGGGCACAAGGCCTGGAACGACGGCTGGAACGACGGCTGGATCGGCGCCAAGACGCCCGCCACGATGGCCTACTACGACCGTACCGACCTGCCGTTCCACTACGAACTGGCGGACACGTTCACGATCTGCGACGCGTACCACTGCGCGCTTCCGTCGTCGACCTCGCCCAACCGCAACTACCTGGTCAGCGGCTACACCGGCTACGAGCCCGGCAGCAGCACCCGGCGGGCGATCGACAACGCCGCCTACTCCGAGAACACCCACGCGGGCTACTCGTGGACCACCTACGCCGAGCACCTCCAGCGCGCGGGCCGGTCCTGGAAGGTCTACCAGGAGTGGGACAACTACCAGGACAACAACCTGGAGTTCTACGTCTCGTTCAAGCAGGTCGCGCGCAAGGCGCTGGCCGCGGCCGGCGACTTCAAGAGCCTGGACTCGTTCTACGGCAAGCTCGGCGGGCTGCCCGCGGCCGAACAGGACGCGCTGCTGGCCAAGCTGGAACAGGGCGTCGCGGCGCTGCCGGCCGCCGACCGGGTGTTGTACGAACGCGGTCTGCGCCGCGGCCGGCCGCACTCGCTGGCGGACGCGCTGCGCGCGGACATCGCCGCCGGCACCCTGCCCGAGGTGTCCTACCTGGTGCCCTCGGCGGCCGACTCCGAGCACCCGGGCGCCTCCTCGCCGGCCGCCAGCGCGACGATCACCTACCAGGTGCTCGACGCGATCGCGTCCAACCGCGACATCTGGGACTCCACCGTCGTGCTGCTCACGTTCGACGAGAACGACGGCTTCTTCGACCACGTGCCGGCGCCGCGCCCGCCGGAGGAGGTCACGGACGAGTACTACAACGGTCGGCCGATCGGGTTCGGCGCACGGGTGCCGATGATGATCGTGTCGCCGTGGACCGTGGGCGGGTACGTCTCCTCGGAGACCTTCGACCACACCTCGGTGACCCGGTTCCTGGAGACCTGGACGGGAGTTCGCGCGCCCGACATCAGCGCGTGGCGGCGGACCGTGTCCGGCGACCTGACCGGCGCCTTCGACTTCGACCGGGCCCGCCGCTCGCACGTGCCGCCCCGGCCCGCCCCGGCCCCGGCGTTCACCTCGCGCTGGCGGCCCGCGCCGCCCGCCGACCAGAAGCTGCCCGAGCCCGAGCGCGGTCGCCGCCCGGCCCGTCCGCTGCCGTACCAGCCGGACGCGTCGGCTCGCGTGGACGCCGCCAAGCGCACGCTCACCCTCGACCTGGCCAACGGCGGGCGATCCAGCGTGCACCTCCAGTTGTTCCCCTACGCGGGCGAGCTGCCCAAGCCCAAGCACTACGACGTACAGGGCAAGCGCTCGGACACGATCGCGCTCAAGGGCGACCGCTACGACCTGACGGTGGTGGGCCCGAACGGCTTCCGCCGCGAGTTCGCCGGAGCCACGGCGGCGGCCGGCGCCGAGGTCACCTCGCGGATCCGCGCGACGGGCCGGGTGCTGGACCTGGAACTGGCCAACCACGGCACGCAGTCGGTGACCTTCAGGCTCACCCCGAACGCGTACGGCCTCGGCTGCTCCGAGCGCGAGCGCACGCTCACCCTGAAGCCGGGCCGGGAGCGTACGGTGCACTGGTCGACGGGTTCGGCCGACGGCTGGTACGACGTCACCGTGACGATCGAGGGCGGCGACGGCTTCACCCGGCGACTGGCCGGCCACATCGAGAACGGCCGGGAGAGCGTCAGCGGCTGACCACCGGCAGGTCGCGGCGGCGACCGGCACCATCCCGCACGTCCCGGCGACTTCCCCACGCCGGGACGTGCGTTCTCCGCGAGCCGCCGCCGGCCGTCGGTGTCGGCCTCCGAGCGACGGGGGCGGCAGGCGGCACGGCGGCGAATCGGGCAGCGCTTCAGGCGGCGCTTCGCTCACCGACGGCATCCGGCGAACGCTCGGCCGCTTCCTCGGCGGCGGTGGGCGTACTCGCGGGATGCCGAGCGTGCGGCCGGGCGACCTGCAACTCGCAACGGCCGTCCTTGCACTGGCGCTCCAGCCGGCCCGCAGAAATGGCCTGGATCAACCCGACCAGCCAACAGGTCGGGCACCCGCGCAGCACGATCAGACCCACCGGAGCGAGCAGCAGGGCGGCCGGGCCGAGCACCGGGATCAACGCGAACGCGCCGACGAGCGCCCCGATCCCCACCGCGCCTCGAACCAGATGCCGCGCCACCGAATCACGGGCGGCGCCTCGGTCGCCGGCGAGCCCCATCGAGGCCACCGCCTTCACCCGGTCGCGGGTCGCCCGCCGAAAGGCCTTCCGCGGCCGGTCGGCGGCCGACGGCAACGGGGCCACCTTCACGCCATCGGCGTCCGCTCCCACCGGCGCCTCCCGCACACGGTCGTCGACCACTCCCGTCGGGACCTCCTTCGCACGGTCGACACCCACTCCCATCCGGGCCTCCTTCGCACGGTCAACGACCACTCCCATCGGAGCCTCCCTCACGCGGTCGATGGTCACTCGCATCGATGTCGCCGGCGTCGCCGCTCCCGTCGCGGCCCGCCTCGTACCCGTCGAGCGGTTGCCGAAGCGCCTCCCGGACCGCCGCCCGAGCCCGGTGCAGGCGCGACTTCATGGCGGCCGTACTCAAGCCGAGCTCCTCGGCCACCGGCCGCCCCGGCCGGCCCTGTACGTCGCGCATGATCAGCACCCGGCGCAGGTCATCGGGCAGCGCGGCGATCACCGCGGCCACCCGCTCGGCCTCCAGCCGCCGGAGCACGTCGTCCTCCAGGCACTCCGTGGCGGCCTCCCGGTCCGGTTCGGCCGACCGCAGCACCGTCCGGGCGCGCCGCAGACATTCGTTGCGCACGATGCGGAACATCCACGACCCCAGCGCCGCGGTCGCCCGCAACATCCCGATCCGGCGGTAGAGGATGATCAACGCCTCCTGCGCCGCGTCCTCGGCGTCGTGCGGTGACGTGCACAACGAATGGGCGAAGCGCAGCACGTGCGGATACGAACCGGAGACCAGCGCGGAGATCGAGTCGACGTCCCCGCGCTGGGCGGCGAGGACCAACTGCTCGCCGGGCCAATCGGTCTCAGCCACGCGAACTCCTCCGCTTTCGGACCAGAACGACGCACGAGCACACCAGCAGCGCGACACCGACCGCGACACCGACAACGACAACTCCCATGGGCACCTCCGACTCCGGGGCCGACCGAGCGGCCGACGCACACATAAGAGCCCGCCGGACCGCAAAAGGATTCACCCGAACCACAACCCGTTGCCGTCGCCCTCGCACGCCAGGGTTCGATGATCCACCACGAGGCGGGAGGGACCGGCGCCGGCGGGGCGGTGGCGGTGGCGAGGCGGGTGCGGTGTCGGGTGCGGGAGTGGGTGCGGGTGCGCGAGTGGGGGAGGTGCGTACTGCAGGCGCGTCACGCCGGGTGGGCACCGGCACGGCAGCGCGCTTCGAGCCACCGGACCACCGTGCGCCCGGGCCGGAGCGTCCCCGGGTCGCCGGGGCGCACAGACCTGGGCCGCACAGACCTGGGCCGCCGCACCCCGATCACTCCCGGAACGGGACGGCGGTGCGCCGGCGGACCAGTTCCGCGTACGGTGCGGGCGTGCCGGCCGGGAGCGTGGCCAGCCACAGGACGTCGGCGGCGGACCGCTCCACCTCCGCGTCCCGCTCGGCGGCGTCGATCGGCTCGGCCGGATCCGCGCGGCGCACGCTCGCGGCGTTGACCACGATGTCGCGCCGTGCCGCGTCCTCGGCCAGCTCTCGCGCCAGCACCTTCATCGCGGCCACCCGGCCGATCATCGACGGAACGCCGATCCACGCGGGCCAACCCTCGGCGGCGGCCCGACCCGCCTCCACCGCGCGTACGTAGTCGTCCATCACCTCGGCCAATTCGGCCAGGCTCGCCCGATCCACGTCGAAGCGTGTGCGCAGCCGGAACGGAAGGTGCCGCAGCGCGGCGAAGTCGCCGGCCAGGAGCACGAATCGGGCCCCGTCGTTGAGCAGCGGGGCAAACGCCTCGATCAGCCGGTGGGTGCCGTGGTTGTCGGTGTCCACGTAGGCCCTGACCTGGTCCTGGTTGCGCGTCCCGAGGTCGACCCGGGCGGCGGCGCCGGCGATCACCACGTCCACGCCGCCGTGTCGGTCGGCGAGCGTCGCGGCGAGCCTCGAGGCACCGGTCGTGTCGCGTGGATCGAGGGCCGCGAAGTGCGATGCGAACCCCTCGGCACGCAGTCGGGCCACGGCGTCGCGCCCGCGCTCCGGGTCCCGGGACGCCAGGTAGACCGCGCCGTGCTCGCCCAGCCGTCGGCACAGTCCGCGCACGAGGGCGAGGTCCAGCGCGCCGGTCCCGCCGGTGACGATGGCGGTCTTGGACATGGCGATCCCCGATTCCGTGGTTCGGTGCGTAGGCCGTACGGCATCCCGTATGCACGCCGTATGCATGCCGTATGGGGCATGCGGCATGTGGCCTCCGGGCGTTGCGGCACCCGGCGGTCGGCGCCCGTGACGGTCCGCGCCGCGCCGGTCGAGCGCGCTCGGTCGAGCACGCCCACCGGCGATGTGGATCCGGTGCCCGGACGTTCCGGCCGGCGTGTCTCTACGATCGTGCCGAGACACTTCCCCGAGCAACGACGATGTCGGCAACCCTCGTTAACCCAGGGGTTACCGATGCCAGGGCGGCACGGGGTACGGCACGGGGTGCGGCACGGGTACGGCGCAGGTTGCATTACGAGACGCGACACCGGTTCGCGCCGGTTCGCGCCGGTTCGCACCGCCTCGCACCGGTCTCATCGGCGGGGAGCACGGCACGGTACGGCGACGAACGGCAGGGGCGTATGGAGCTGCGGGACATCGAGATCTTTCTGGTGTTGGCGGAGGAGTTGCACTTCGGCCGTACCGCCGAGCGACTGCTGGTGTCCTCGGCCCGGGTCAGCCAGGCGATCAAGCAGCAGGAACGCCGGATCGGCGCGCCCTTGTTCGAGCGGACCAGTCGGCGGGTGGCGCTGACCCCGATCGGCCGGCAGTTGCGCGAGGACCTGGCCGCGGGCTACCAGCGCATTCAGGACGGGATCGAGCGGGCCGCGGCGGCGGCGCGCGGCCTCTCCGGCACGCTGCGGCTGGGCACGATGGACGCGACGCTGGCCGAGATCCCCGAGGTCCTGGACACCTTCCGCAGCCGGCATCCCGACTGCGAGCTGCGCATTCGCGAGGCGCACATCGGCGACCCGTTCGGGCTGCTGCGCGGCGGCGAGGTGGATCTGCAACTGGTGTGGCTGCCGGTGGAGGAGCCGGACCTGACGGTGGGCCCGATCGTGCTGACCGAGCCGCTGGTGCTCGCGGTGTCCGCGCGGCACGAGTTCGCCGGACGGGAGTCGGTCTCGCTCGAGGACCTCGCGGTCGGGCCGGTGTTCCGGATCGACGACTCGGTCCCGGCCTATTGGGCCGAGGCGATCAACCCGACCCAGACGCCCAGCGGGAAGCCGATCCCGCGCGGCCCCTCCAGCACGACGGCGCACGAGACGCTGACCGCGATCGCGGCCGGGCTGGGCATCTCGCCGGTCCCCCTGCACGCGGTCAAGTACTTCCCCCGGGGCGACATCGCGTACATCCCCATCCACGACTCGCCCGCACTGGCCTGGGGCCTGGTCTGGCGCACCGCCGCCTACTCCCCACTCGCCCAAGCCTTCACCCGCGCCGCCACCGACACCCTGAAAGCAGCCGAATCACCAAACCCCGAACCAACCGCGACCGGCCGCCCTTGACCTGCCGGGCGACTCGGGCGACTTGGGCGCCATAGGAAACCTGCGCGGCAGAGGCCCCCCGAACAATCCGTCCCCCGCTCCGCGACGACACCCGAGCATATGGGGGCAAGGCCGTCGGGCCCTCCCGGGTGGCAGCCGCCGGCTACCGCGCCACGCCACCAACTTCGGGCGCACCGCCGACTTCGGGCGCACCGCCCGCGTCCCCCGCCCAACCCCGGTCCTCCGCTCGGGACACCTCCACCGCCATGACGGCGACCGGCAACATGGGGTTGGCCGCTGCCGCGTGCACCACCTGTGCGTCCTCGTCGGCGAGCAGGGCGACCAGGATCGCCGGCGGCAGGGCCGGGTGGCCGGCGGCCAGGCGCCTCGCCCGGTCGTCCGCGAGACACGCGTGCAACGCCCGCGCGGTCGCGTTGCGGTGTCGGGCGATCTCGCGCAGTGCCTTGCCTGCTGGGGCCGACCGGCGAGCCAACTCCTCCAAGAGGGCCGACGACGCATCCGGGTTCGCCGCGACGCCGGCGGCCACGCGGGCTCCGTGCCGGGCGAGCATGGCCCGCAGTCGGGTCTCGGACAGACCGGGATGCGGTGCGACGGCCGCGACCACCTTGGCATCCGGGTCGCCGGCCAACGCGTCGCGGATCGTGTCGGGAAGGTCGCGACGTGCGGCCACCAGCATCCGCAACTCCGCGTCCGCCGACGCGGCGGCTGTCGCGATCTCCCTCGGCGACGCGGTGGCGATGCGGGGCAGCAGGGTGAGGCCGAGCCGGGTGGTGCCGGCCACGCGGGTGAGTGCGTCGAGCGGCAGGCCCGGGTTGGCAGCGAGTACGCGCCGCACATCGTGGGACACGTCGTCGGCAAGCGTGCGGCAGGCGGCCTCGTCGAGATGGGGATTCTCCGCCAGGGCCAGTCGCACCAGCGGAATCGGGTCCTCGGCGAGCCGGGCCGTCTGCTCGGGCGACAGGTCGCCGCGTGCCGCGAGTTCGGCGCGCAGCAACATCGATGGATGGTCGACGAAGCCGGCCACCGCCTCGGTCGGCGTGGCCCGGTTCCCCAGGGCGTTGTGCCGTATCCGGTGCACCGTCGACTCGTGCGCGCCGGCACAGGCCGCGCTCGAGGGCAGTTCGCAGTCGACCCGGGCGCAGTGCGGATCGTGCACGAAGGGCACCGGTTCGCGATCACACACCGCGCATCGCCGGGCCGGGGTCAGGCCGTTGCCGGTGAGCAGGGCCGCCAACAGTGCCGGGGGTGTCGCGTCGTTGGCCGCCACCGCGCGGCGCACGTCGGCGTGCGGGTGCTCGGCGAGTCGAGCGGCGGTCTCCGTGGTCGTCCACCAACCGAGTTCGGCGGCCACCGACACCTCCGGGTCGGCGGCGAGCGCGGCGCGCACATCGGACGGCAGGTCGGGGCAGGCGGCCAACCGCTCCCGGTGGTCGGCGTCGGGGTCGGCCGCGAACAGGCGGGCCCACTCCGGAGGTCCGGCGCCCTGGTCCAGCAGGGCGAGTGCGACGTCCGGGCGGGTCGCGGGATCGATCTCGGCGGCGCTGAGCCGACCCGCGTACACCAGCGCGACCGCGCTCCCCGGCCGATGCCCGACCAGCGCCGTCGCCTGCGCGGCGGTGAGCGCCGGGTGCGTGGCGATCGCGCAGGCCAAGTCCTCGTCGGCGATCGCGATCAGCCGATCGAGCAACCCCGCCGGCAGAGCCGGATTGGCGGCAAGCCCGTAGAGGACCTCATGGTTCACCGGCCACATCCTGCCCGACCCGGGCGGCGGACCGGCCGCGGAATATCGGCACGCACCGGCACTCCCGGCGAATCCGACCCGGCCGACCCGGCCCATCCAACCGGCCGACCCGGCCGACGCAACTCGCACGACCCGGCGCCGGCCTGCCCGGTGTTGCCGGCGGGTTTGGGCCTTGTCTCCTGTCGGTGCCTCTGCCATACATGGCTGCACGCCGCATCTGACGCTGTGTCATTTCCCGTGGCGGGAGAGAGGTCTGCCGTGACTCGTCTGGTACTGACCGGGGCCAACCTGCTCGACGGGACCAACGCCGCCGTCGCCGATCGCACGGTGGTGGTGGAGGGCGAGCGGATCGTCGCCATACAGAGCGAGCGGCCCGACCCGCAGGACGGCGACGTACTCGTCGACCTGGCCGGACGCACCCTGATGCCCGGCATGTTCACGTGTCACTTCCACGCGACCTACCACGAGTTGGGCTCGAAGCCGAACACGCCGTACGGCAACGAGTACCCGCCCTCCTACCAGGCGCTGATCGCCGCGCGGAACCTGCGCACCGCGCTCGAACTCGGCTACACCGGCGTAGTCGGCGCGGGCGGGTCCAACGACGTCGAGGGCGGCGTCAAGCGCGCGATCGAGGACGGGTTGATCCCCGGCCCGAGGTTCTGGGCCTCCTCGCGCGAGTTGTCCACCACCGGGCACTCCAACGACGGCGTCCCGTGGCACTGGGGCATGGGCGCGTCCGGCGCGGTGCGGTTGTGCGACGGCGCGGAGAGCTTCCGGCTCGGCGTACGCGAGGAGATCAAGCGCGGCGCGGACGTGATCAAGCTGTTCGTGACCGGCGGGCACGGCACCACCGCGCCCAAGGACCGGATCGAGATGAGCCGCGCGGAACTGGCCGCCGCGATCGAGGCGGCCCATCAGCGCGGTGTGCTGATCCGGGCGCACCTGGTCAACAAGCCGGCCATCATGATGGCGCTCGAACTGGGCATCGACATCGTCGACCACTGCGACGAGATGGACGACGAGGTGATCGCCGCACTCGTGGAGACCGGCGCGTTCGTGGTGCCCTCGTTGCACTTCCCGAAGCACTTCCTCGGCTTCATGGGCTCGGGACTGGGCTTCGCCGCCGACGCGATCAAGGCCGATCTGAACCACATGTACGCGATGATCCCGAAGGCGCAGGCCGCCGGTGTGCGGTTCGTGCTCGGCGACGACTACGGCGCGATCGGCTTCCCGCACGGGATGTACGGCGCGGAGCTGCGCCTGTACACCGAGCACGCGGGTGTGACCCCGCTCGACGTCCTGCGCTGGGCGACCCGCAACGGCGCCGAACTGGCCCGACGCGGCGACGACCTGGGCCGCATCGAACCGGGCCGGCTCGCCGACCTGCTGATCCTGGACGGCGACCCGACGACCGACATCGGCGTACTGGCCGACCGCCCACCCCGCGCGGTCCTCAAGGGCGGAGAGCTGGTCGCGGGGGCTTGGCCGGAACGGTGAGCGGAGGCATCCCCGGGCGCCCGGCCTCCTGGGCACCGGGTCTCCTGGGGATCTGGGCCCTTGGGCCCTTGGTCTCCTGGCGTGCGATCTCCCGGGGGCGCCTGACCTTCCCGACCGCCCGCCCCGACCGCTCAGCACCCGCCCCTGCCCGCCGTCCCCCCGCAGATCAGATCCGACCCCGGGAGCACCCATGGCACCAGCGATCCGCTCCGTCGACCAGCTCGGCTACGTCGTCGACGACGTCGAGGCCGCAATGCGGCACTGGTCGACCAGTTTGGGCGTCGGCCCGTTCTTCCACTTCCCGCAGGCGGCGATCCGGGAGACCTACTATCGGGGCGAGCCCACCGACGCCCGGATCGCCGTCGGCATCGCCTACGCCGGCGACCGGCAGATCGAGCTGATCCAGCAGCTCAACCCCGACGCCCCCAGCGCCTACCGCGACTTCCGCCGCGAGCACGGCGAGGGCCTGCATCATCTGGGCCACTTCACCACCGACTACGACGCGTACCTCGCCGAATTCGCCCGGGCCGGTGTACACCGGTACCACCACGGCACCTCCGGTCCGGGCGGCCGTTTCGCCTACTTCCCCACCGAGGCGCACGGCGGCACCGTCGTCGAGGCCCTGGAGGTCACGCTGCACCGCGACTTCTTCGCGATGATCCGCGAGGCCGCCCGAACCTGGGACGGCGAGTCGGCCCCGATCCGCGAACTCGACTTCGGCTGAGCGGGCGCGACCGACGCGACCCGTACGCTCACCCGCACCAACACCCACACCCCAGCCGGATCACCCGTCGCGTGCGCCGCCGGTAGAGCCCGACAGCCACACCGTCGCCCGCACCCGCGCGGCCGCGGCCACGCACCCGACTCCGCGCCTCGGGCGGCCCGCGCCGGCACCGCTCGCCCCACCGTCCCGAGGTCGCCTCCACCGGCTCGCCTACACTCCGGTTGTGTCCGACCTCTCTCCCCCTCCCCCGCCCGGCGACGACGCGCTCGACACGGTCGGCGTGCTCGCCGACCCGGTGCGCAGGGCCCTGTACCGCTACGTCGCCGCCGCCGAGGGCGCGGTCGGGCGAGCCGAGGCGGCCGACGCGGTCGGGATCCAGCGCACGCTCGCGGCGTTCCACCTGGACAAACTCGCCGAGGCACACCTGCTCGGCACCGAGTACGCGCGGCCCGCCGGCAAGGGTGGGCCCGGCGCCGGCCGACCCGCGAAGTTGTACCGCCGCAGCGCGGTCGAGACCAGCGTGAGCCTGCCGCCGCGCGCCTACGACACGGCCGGGCAGATCCTGGCGGACGCGGTCGAGCGCGCGGGCGCGGATCGGGCGGTACACGCGGCCGCGTACGACACCGGACGGTTGGCCGGGAGGGCGCTCGGCGGGCCGACGGTGGGTGGCGCGGGCGATGCGGCAGGAACGGGCGGTACGGACGAGCACGATCGGGTGGTCGCGGCGCTGACGGCGCGCGGATACGAGCCGGTCCCGGACCGGGTGCCGATGCCGGTCCCGGAGTCGCAGCCACAGCCACACCACGAGCGGCCCGATCCGGATGTCCCGACGACGCCCGAAGAGCCGCACGACACGTCCCGGGTCCTGCTTCGGAACTGCCCCTTCCACCAACTCGCCGAGGACTTCCCGCCGCTGGTGTGCGGGATGAACCTGGCCCTGGTGGAGGGGCTCCTCGACGGCCTGGGCGCGACCGGACATCGGGCCAGGCTGGACTCGGTGCCGGGACGCTGCTGCGTGGTGGTCGAGCGGTCGGCGGAGGAGACCGCACAGGGGCAACGGGCCGCGAACGCGGGGCCGGCGAACGCGGCGAACGGACGGGGGCCGGTCGACTGATCCACCCGATCTACCCTCCTGGACACTCCCCGATCTCTAAAAACAATTTTCGTTGACATATACCTCGGGACCTGGTGAGGTGATCCCATGCCCTCGACACATCACATCGCCCAATTCAACGTCGCGCGGATGCTCGCCCCTCTGGATACGCCCACCATGGTCGACTTCGTCGCCGGCCTCGATCCGGTGAACGAACTCGCGGACCACGCGCCCGGTTTCGTCTGGCGGATGAAGGGCGAGGACGAGGGCGTTCCCGACGCGACCGACGTCCGCCCGTACGACGCCGACAGCATCGTGACCATGTCGGTGTGGGAAACCCCGGACCTGCTCTGGGAATTCGTCTACCGCAGCGGCCACCTGGAATACCTGCGCCGCCGCCAGGACTGGTTCGAGCACCTGGCGGAGATGTCGCAGGTCCTGTGGTGGATCCCGGCCGGCACCGTCCCGACCGTCGCCGAAGGCAAGAGCCGCCTGGACCACCTGCGCGAACACGGCCCGACCGCGCACGCCTTCACCTTCCGTACCCGCTTCCCCGAGCCCGCGGCGGCGGAAGTCGCCTGACCGAAACGACCGAGGCGGCTGTCCGGGGCACGCCTTGTCCGACTCCGCGGCGGCTCGCGACCAAGTTGGTCGAACTCGCCCACCGAAGGGCCCCGCGCGTGGCGTGCCGCGACCGGCGTCAAGGCGTCAAGGCGTCAAGGCCGCGTCTACCGCCTTGGTGTCCCAGTAGAACGGGCGGATCTCGGTGATCAGTCCGTTCCGGATGGTGATCATCTGCATCACCCAGGTGTCCAGAATCCGGCCCGTGGCACGCGCGGTCAGCAGGCCGTGATTGAGGATCGCCACCGAGTCGCCGTCGACCACGAAGCGCTGTTCGAGGAATTCCATGTCCTGCCACGCCTCGCTCATCGCGGCCATGAAGTCTTCGATTCCGCTCGGACCGTGGCGGGGACCGCCGTAAGGCAGCCCCGGCGATTGGTACATGACCACGTCCGGATCCAGGTACGCGGCGAGTCCCGCGAAGCTCGCCCCGCCCAGACGACCACCGGCGGCAACATAGGCGGCCTCGGCCGTGAAGAAGGCCTCCAGGACGGCGAGCGCGCCACCGGGTTCGGGGGCGGACTCGGGGGCGGGCGCGGGCACCGGCCCGGGTTCGGACCCGGTCCTGGGCACGGCGGGCACGGGCGTCGGTGGCGGAATCGTGTTCTCGGTACTCATGAGCCCATCGTGGTCACCGAACCCACGCGCTGCCGGCGGCAATCGGTCGTCGCGTTCCGCCTGCGAATCCCACGCCTGCGCCTGCCCCGATTCCGCCCGGCCGCGCCCGGCTCGGGCCCGCCCGGTCGCGCCCGGTCGCGCCCGGTCCCGTCCGGCCCGGTTCCGCCCAGCCCTCCCGTCACCACCCCGGGTCGACGGACCGGACCGCTTCCCGGATGCCGGTCACGGAGTCCCAGACCGACTGAGGGCGCTCGAAGCGCTGAAGACCTCGTCGTTCGACGGCACCCCGATCCCGCGCCACGTGAACGGAATCCCGCGCGCCACAGTCAGGTCGGCGGCGTCCATGAGCTGAAAGTGCACGTGCGGCTCGCTGGAATTCCCCGAATTGCCACAGCGCGCCAACTCCTGTCCCACCCGCACCCGTTCGCCCTCCCGCACGACCACCGACCCACGCCGCAGGTGCGCGTACATCGCGTACACCCCGTCGCCCAGGTCCAGGATCACGTGGTTGCCGACCAGCCGACGCGCATCGGCCACTTCCCGGAAGACGCCCTCGACGACCAGATAGGCCAGCGCCGGGAACGAGTTGCGACTGAGGTGGTCGCGTTGGCCGTCGACCACCCGCACCACCGTCGCATCCGCCACCGCCGACACCGGTAGGCCGAACCCCGGGAACGCGCCGCTGCGCCGTGCCACCGGCCACCACCCGAACCTCGGGCGAGCCCGCCCGCCCTCCGGCTCCGCGACGATGTCGATCGCGTACGCCTGCCCATAGGCCCTGGTGCCATGGCTGGGCACCTTGTCGGCCGGGCTGTTCAACGCCCGCCACCGCCCGGACACCGGCGCCTCCACCTCCACGCCGGGCTTCGCGCCGGGTTCGGCGTCGGCACCGGTCCTCGCGGCGGCATCCGACTCGTCCGCGTCATCGGGCTCGTCCGGCACCCAGTTCACCAGGAGTTGGGTAGCCATCATCAATCCCAGCGGGACCCAACTCCACATCCAGGAGTGGCCGTAGTACATCCCTGCCACCAGGACCGCGAAGAACGCGATCCAGCAGAAGCGATACAGGGCCGTGGCGGCCTTACGGACAGGCATCGTGGGGCTCCCCGTGGGACTCGTCGTGTCGATTCGTCGTGTCGATCGGACCTGAGGTCTCGATAATTCGAAGTTACGTAATTACGTATCATCTGGCAAGGGCTTATCGCGGATCGCGTCGAACCGGCGCCCGCCGAGCCGGAGACCGCCGAGTCGTCGACGGCGGGACGAGGCCCGACAGCGCTGCCGGTCCTGTACGGCGGCATCCGGTTCGGCACCGCGCCGCCGATCGAGATCGGTGTCCCGGACCGGCCGACGACCCGCCTTCGAACGCCGCCACGGCCGGCGGGTGCGACCGGCAGGTGTGCCCGGCGGGTGCGACCGACGAGTGTGCCCGGTGTCACATGGAACGTTTTCCCGCCCGGCGTCCTCTTCCCGACGATCGACCGGCCGACAACCCGTCGGCCCCGGAAGGGACTTCGCCGTGCACATCACCACCACCGCCACCGGAACCACGACACCGGGCGCCTCGACACCGGGCATCGCCGCCCGAAGGCGCGCCGGTACCGCCGTCGCCGCGCTGCTCACCGCCGACGCCCTGCTGCACGCGTTCTGGGCGGCCGGCCCGACCTGGCCCGCCGACAGCACCGAGGCGCTCTCCCAGGGACTCCTCAACGCGGACGTCCCGTTCACCCCACGCGTCCTGCTGCCGCTCTGCGCACTGCTCGGCACCGGCGCCATCGGCGTGTACGCGCACAGCCGCGACCGAGGCGGCCGGATCACCGCGCTCGTCACCGCAGCGGTCGCCGCCGGACTCGCCGTCCGGGCGACGGTGGGCATGGTGTGGGCATTGGGCATCGGAACCGACCCGGGCAGCACGTTCCACCGCCTCAACCTGGTCGTCTACACGCCGGTATGCGTGGCGTTCGGATACGCGGCCGCGCGGCTCACGCTCACCGGCTTCCGCCGCACGTCGCGTCGACTGCCGCGGGCCGGGGTCACCGGGAGATGATCATCACCGTGCCGGATCGCCGAAGCGAAGACCGTCCAGCCCAGGACCGAAGCCCCCAGGACCGAACCCCCGGAGACCGAACCACCGAAAACCGAGCCACCGAAAACCGAACCACCACAGACTCGAAACCCGAAGCCCCGACAACCCGAGAGCGAACGACCCGAAAGCAGACGACCCGAAAGCAGACGCCCAAGGACCAACGAACCCAAGACCAGCCAACCGACCGTCGCACGCGCGGCGTCGCCCTCGCGCGCGCCGCCCGCCGCGGCGACACCATCGCGATGAGCGACCTGCTCGATCACCTGATCCCCTACGTCACCACCATCTGCGGCCCGATCGCCCTCGACGCCCGCCAGGACGCGGTCCAGGAAACCCTGGTCGTCGTCTTCCGCGCGCTGCGCACCCTGGACGAACCGGAGGCGCTGTACGGCTGGGTCCGCGCGATCGCGGCCCGCGAGGCGGTCCGCATCGCCCGCCGCGCCGGCCGCGACACCCCCGTCGAATCGACCGAACTCCCCGCACCGGGCGACCCCCAACTCGCCGCCGACATCAACGACGTACTGGCCAGGCTCTCCCCCGAGCACCGCGCCGTACTGGTCCTGCGCGACGTCGAGGGTCTGGACGAACAGACCGCCGCCGACCTGCTCGGCGTACCCGAAGGCACCGTCAAGTCCCGGCTGCATCGCGCCCGGGCGGGATTCCGAAGGATGTGGACGGCATGACCGAGCCACTCGACCCGGGCAACATCGGCCCCGACAACGTCGAGTCCGGCAGCGTCCGGCCCGGCCGCGTCGAGTCCGGCGATGTCGACCCCGGCCTCGTCGACGCGGTGGGCCGCCTTCGGGCGCTGACCGCCGGCATCCCCGGCGCGCGCGTCGTCGAGGGTGTGATCCCGGCGCCGTTCGCCGACGTCTGGGCGGTGATGGGCGACCTGGAAGACGGCTTCGGCCGGTTCCAACCGGACATGCGCCACGTACGGGTCACCCGACGCGAAGGCGACCGCGTCGAGGCCCACGCGCGCAGCCGCTACGGCATGCGGGCCCGCTTCGACGGCATCCTGCGCCCGGGCTGGTGCTGGCTGCAAAGCCGGTTCGTGATCATCGGCATGGCGGCCGTACCGCAGGGCAACACGACCCGGGTCGCCCTCACCGGCGGCGTACGAGTCCCCGGCCGAGCAGCCATCCTGCCCATCGGCACCACCCGCGAACTTCACCAAGCCCTGACCCGCCTGAACCGAACCGTCACCACCCCCTGACCCCGAGCCACCGCCCTGCGGCAAGGGCGAACGAGCTGGATTCGGAGCGAGACTTGAATTCTGGATGAGGAAGATCCAGAATAAGACCTCGGCGGCAACGGCTCCTCCGCTTCTGCGGATTCGCCGACCAGGGGCAATCCTGCCTGCATCCCCCTCATCGAGGGATGTCCGACGATCTAGATTCTGGATATTGAACATCGTGAATAAGCAGATTCCAAACCCCCGCCCCCGCCCCCGCACCGACTCCGAACTCGAAACCCGAGACCGGTCCGAACCCCGGGACCGGTCCGAAACGGGACCCCGAATCGAGACAACCCGGCCTCGGTCGCGCCCCGACACACCCTCGCAACCGCCACCTCCCACACCACCGCCCCCCTCGCGCACGCCACCTCCATCCCCATCACCCCCGTCGATGCTCCGCGCCTGGCTCGCCGTGAGCGCCGTCGCGCTCGGGATCTTCTCCCTCATGACCTCCGAGTTGCTGCCCGTCGGCCTCCTAACGCCGGTCGGAACCACACTGGACGTCTCCGAGGGCACGGCCGGCCTGATGGTCACCGCCCCCGGGATCGTCGCCGCGTTCGCCGCTCCCGTGATCGCCGTGACCGCCGGCAGGCTGGATCGCCGCGTACTGCTCGCCGCGCTGATCGCCCTGGTCGGCATCGCCAACCTGGCCGGCGCCGCGGCACCGAACTTCGCGGTGGTCCTGGTCGCCCGCGTACTGGTCGGCGTCGGGGTCGGCGGATTCTGGGCCATCGCGGGCGGATTGGCGTTGCGCCTGGTACCCCCGGCACAGGTCGCCCGGGCCACCGCCGTGGTCTTCGGCGGCGTGTCCACCGCGTCCGTATTGGGCGTCCCGGCCGGTACTTTGATGGGCGAACTCACCGGCTGGCGCACCGCCTTCGCGGCCGTCGGCGCGCTGGGCCTGGTCGCGCTCGTGGTCCTGGTGTTCCTTCTGCCACCGCTGCCCACGGAACCGTCCGCCCGGCGGATGACATTCCGCGACCTGTCCCGGCTCGGCCGCGACAACCCCGGCGTACGAGCGGGGCTGGCGCTCACGTTCCTGCTGATCACCGGCCACTTCGTCGCGTACACCTTCGTCCGCCCCATCCTGCGGGACGTGGCCGGCGTCGACGACGGCCTGATCGGCGTCCTGCTCCTCGGCTACGGCGTGGCCGGTGTCGCCGGCAACTTCGCGGCGGGCACCCGAGCCTCCCGCGACGCCCGGCGCACACTCCTCGCGATCACCACCGCCCTGACCGTCTCCCTGACCTTGATCGCCCTCCTGCACGACGTCCCGGCGGCCGGCATCGCCCTGCTGATCGTGTGGGGCCTGGCCTACGGCGGCGTACCCGTAAGCCTCCAGACCTGGATGCTCACCGCCGCGCCGAAGGCCACCGAAGCGGCAACATCCCTGTTCGTCGCCGTCTTCAACCTGTCCATTGCGCTCGGCGCACTTCTCGGCGCCCTCGCCGTGGACAACATCGCCATCGCCGCGGCCCCGTGGCTGGGCGCCGCCCTCACCCTCCTCACCGCCCTGACCGCAGCCGCCACCCGCCGCCCGACCACGGACCGATGACGGCTCACCGGCCGCACGAACAACCAGCTCCGAACCACCGGTTCCTGAAGCACCTACTCCGGATCCGGCAACTCCGTAACCACCAGTTCCAGAAGCACCGGTTCCAGAAGCACCGACTCGGAGCCACCGGCTCCGGAACCACCATCACACCTGGGAGAACCAGATCATGAGCAGCTCCATCACCATCACCAACCCGGCCGACCTGCACAACCCGGTGGCATTCGGCTACAGCCACGTCGTCGACGCACCCAATCCCGACCTGGTCTTCATCGCCGGCCAGTACGGCTCCGACCAAACCGGCGCGGTCGACTCGTCGGACTTCGCAACCCAGGTCGTACGCTCCTTCACCAACCTGGGCACCGCGTTGGCCGCAGCAGGCCTGGGCTTCCAGGACGTGGCCCGCCTCGGCACGTTCATCGTCGACCACGACCACGCAAAGCTCGAAGCGCTCCTCGCGGTGATCACCCGCATCTGGGGCGACAAGCCCCCGGCCCAAACCCTCCTCGGCGTCGCCGCCCTGGCCCTGCCGGACATGCTCTTCGAGGTCGACGCAGTCGCCGTCCGTCCCTGACCGTCCGAGTCCAATTGGACTCACCGCAAACCCACAAGGCCGTGGCCCGGCACCCCTCGGGGCGCCGGGCCACACACCCGCTCATCCCGCCGTCCTCCCTACACCCGCGGGGCCTCCCACCACGCGGACAACGGACAGACGAAGACGTCCGCCTCGACCAGGCCGGTCGCCTCGCGCCGACAGGCAGCGTTCGCGGCGTTCTGGCCGGCGGCGCCGAGGATGCAGTGCACCAGTACCGAGGCCGCCGTGAACCAACCGGCTTCGGCCACGCCGAGCGCGCGGACCTGCCGACCGATTGCTTTCGAAGACTCGCGGCAGCACCGACCCCCATCGCCTTCTTGGTGGCCTCGCCATGGGGCGCCCGGCCCCCGGAGTCGGCATGACTTTCTCCCCCTGTCGATCGCATGGCCTGGGGGGGTGGTGGGGGTGGTGTCACCGGCTCCGGAGGCATCGACAGACCGCTGACTAGGGGCATGACCACCGGCTTGTCCGCAGGTCGGGAGGCTCTTCGTAATGTGGATGTGGCAATCGGTGCCGTGGGACGGCCGGGCAGCGACAATCGAAGGACGCACGTAATCGAGACCGGCGACATCGGCGTCTTCCTCGGCCTGGACGTCGGCAAGGGTGAACACCACGCCACCGCCGTCACCCCGGCAGAACGACCGGTCGACGACGTCTTCACCGCACTCGACGAGCAGACCGTGGTCGTCCCCGGCACCGACGCCGCCGCGCTGATCGTCCCCAGCCTGACCGGCTCGCTCCACGCCGTCCTCGACCAGCGCAAACTCCTGGCCGCCCGGATCGAGGAACTGCTGGAGGCGCACCCTCTTTCCAGGGTCCTGACCTCGATGCCCGGCATCGGCGTCAGGACCGGAGCCAGGATCCTCATCGACGTCGGAGACGCCGGCTCGTTCCCGTCCGCAGCCCACCTCGCCGCCTACGCCGGCCTCGCCCCGGCAACCCGCAGCTCAGGCTTCTCGATCCGCGGCGAACAACCGTCACGGCGAGGAAACAAGCAGCTCAAACGGGCGTTCTTCCTGTCCGCGTTCGCCGCCTTGGCCGACCCGGCATCCCGCAGCTACGACCGCAAGATCGCCCAGGGCAAGCACCACACCCAAACCCTGCCCTGCCTCGCCCGACGCCGCGCCGACGTCCTGTTCGCGATGCTCCGCGACGGCACCTTCTACGAACCCCGACCCGCCGCGGCATGACGCCGCATCGACAGGTCAGTCTTCCGGGCGAAGCCGCTCTCGAGCGGCCTCAAGCCGTTGGTTGTAGTCAGGCGCGAACAGCTCGGGCAGCGCCTTGTCCAGTGTTCCGGCGATTCGATGGACCGGCGCCCACACCGCCGGGTCATCCACGACACGGCTGAGGTTGGTCATCTGGAGCCGATACAGCCAGTCCGACCGCACCAGTGCCTCGTCATTCGTCAGCGTGATCGTCACCTGACCATCACCCATGCACACCCCCACAGCTCGACCCCGATCACACGAACCTACTGACCTCCGACCTTGACCAAACACATAGGGGCACCCCAAGGGCTGCGGGAGAGTTGCGTGGCGAGCCACGGGTGTTCGTCGATCGCGTCGAACAGGCCGAGCGCGACGAATGCGTACCCGCGCTTCCGAATGGCGCCCCGGGGACGTCGCGTTGGTGTCGAAAGGCCGGAGCCGTGGTCGGTGGGCTCGGAATCTCAGGGGCGGCGAGTGCCGTCGACGGGCGGCGTGGGACGGTTCAGCCGCCAGACCACATCGATCCCGGCACCGGCAGGAGCCACGGGCGGCCTCGCCTGTTCGCGCCGCATTTCGGTGAAGCCCAACCGGCGCGGTATGGCGGCGCTGGTGGTGTTGGCCAGGTCGTGCGAGATTTCCAGGTACTCCACGTCCGGCAGGGTGAACATCTCGGCTATCAGGGCCGCTGTCGCTCTCGTGGCGATGCCTTGTCCCGTGGCGGCGGGGTGCAACCAGTACCCCATGCGCCGACCCCGGGGTTCGGTCCCGCGCGAGGTCTGGCACATGCCGATGGGGGTGCCGTCCTGGGCAATGGCGTAGTTGTACACGTCACCGCTTTCCCACCGCGACTCGGACCTCGCCAGGAGGCCCCGCGTGGTTTCCTCGCTGTGACCGGCGACCCACGGCTCCCAGGGACGCAGATGCTCCAGAGACTCCTCGATCAACGTGAAGGCGGAAGCGAAGTCGCTCTCCCCCCGCCAGCGTCGCAGAACGAAGTCTCCACACTCGATGACCTGCCTCGGTTGCGCCATGACGGCCATGATCGTTCGCAGAACGACTCCCCGCAACGGAGTACGGATAGAACCACCGAACCATCCTCGCGTCCTCGCCACCACCATCCCCGGACCGCCTCGCACGCCCCTGCACCATCCCCCGTCAACGGACCACCAACCACCGCAAAACCGCCCCACCGCCGTCGAACGCCAAGCGGGCGATGCCCACTTCCGCTTCCGCTCGCCGATGGGCAACGAACATCATTCGGTACCGGTTCGGCAGTGCAGTGCAGTGCACGGTTGACAACTCGACCCGACGCGTCGCGATCTCGGTGCGGCCATCCTCGATCCTGCTCGGGCCGGGGACCGTTCAGGAGAACCAGCGCCCGGAATGCGCAAGATCCGGCTCAGAGGGAGTCTCCGTAGCGGGTGGCCATCGCGGCGGCGCGGTTGCGGAGGGCGATGCGCAGCGATTGCGGGGCCAGGGCTTCCCCGTCCATGCCGAGCTGCCACAGGGCCCATTCGGCGTGTCGTGAGTCCTGGAAGGTGACCTCCAGCCGCAGCCGGCCGTCTGCCTCGGCTTCCTCGGCGAGGACGGCCAGCGCGGTGCCCACCAGCTCCTCCCGTCGTGCCGGGTTCACCCTCACCAGCACGGCGACCTGGTCGCCGCCGGTCCGAAACCGCGTGCTGCGCTCCTGCCACGCCCGGTCCAGATCGACCCGGTCCGGTCGCTGTGCCATTTCGGGGAGTTCCTCGGCGGCCAACACCCGTGACAGCCGGTAGGTGCGGTCCGCGCCGGATCTCGTGGCCAGCAGGTAGCCCCGGTCGCGTACGGTGACCAGCCCGATCGGGTCCACCGTGCGCCACTGTGGCGCCTGGCCGGTGGCCGCGTAGTGGATGCGCAGCTTGTGTCCGGCGAGCACCGCACGCCGGATCTCGATCATTGTGGTGTCGGCTACCTCCTCGGCAACCATCCGACGTGAGAGCAGGTCGGTCTCCGGATCGACGAGAAATCGCTGGGCCGCGTCGCTCGCGGTGGCCCGGTGCCCTTCGGGGAGCGCGTCGACCACCTTCCGCATGGCCGACGCGAGCGCCGAGCCGAGGCCGAATACCAGCTCGCCGCGGCCGGATCCGGCAGTCAACAAGGCGAGGGCCTCGTCGTGGTTCAACCCGGTGAGCTCGGTCCGGAATCCGGGCAACAACGCGAAACCGCCGTGCCGGCCACGTTCGGCATAGACCGGGACGCCGGCCGCGGAGAGCGCCTCGATGTCGCGCAGCACAGTACGGGTGGATACCCCCAACTCGCGGGCCAGCGTGTCCGCGGTCAACCGCCCGCGCTGGCGCAGTAGGAGCACCAGCGAAACCAATCGGTCGGCGCGCATGCGAAAACTCTAACGAAATACATGACCAAGGGTGTCGTGATTTGTTGAGAGGCTCGTCAACGTGACGTCGAAGTCGGCGGCTACCGAGCCGATGGACGAACGCACTCCCCATGAATCGCATCGAATGGAGCTACGAAGCAATGGAACGAACGGCTGTCAACCCGGTGACATGGTCGGTGGACATGGGGTTCAACCAGGGTGAGGTCGTCTCCGGACAGACACGAACCCTGTACATCTCGGGCCAGACCGCGATGAGCAGCGACGGAAAGCCCCAGCACGACGGGGACATGGCGGCGCAGTTGACGCTGAGCATCGACAACCTGGAGGCCGTACTCGGCGAGGCCGGCATGTCCCTCGCGAACCTGATCCGGCTCAACGTCTACACGACCGACGTCGATCTGCTCTTCCAGCACTACGGCGGCCTGGCGGCGCGGTTGGGCGCCGCCGGGGTGGCGCCGACCACCACGATGCTCGGGGTGACGCGACTGGCGATCCCCGGCCAGATGGTCGAACTCGAGGGAACCGCCGTCGCGTGATGTGACTTCGCCGCCCTGCTGCTCGTGCCGGTCGAACCGGCACGAGCAGCAGGCAGGTTGGTGATGTCGGGAAAGGCGTGCGAGTCAGTGCTCGGGGCGTAGGAAGTCGCGGGCGCCGCGCAGCGTGGTGTGCAACGTGCGCTGCGTCCGGGTGCTGTCCAAACGGACGTCCAGTGGCCCTTGGGGACCGGTGTCGGCGCGGCGGCCGGCGGTCAATCGGGAGTGGTCGAGTCCGTCGCGGTCGGCGATCAGAACACCGAGTTCATGACGGCTGATCGCATCCGGCCCGGCGAGATGGCACACGCCTGCGCGGTCGGAGGTGGTCAGCTCCAGAATGGCCCGGCCAAGGTCGGTGATGTGAACGGGGCACCGGATGTCATCGGTGAACAGCACGCCATTTCGTCGCCCGGTGGCCAGATCGTGGATGAGCGCCTCGTGCTCGGAGCCACCGTTGCCGATGATCAACGAGGTGCGGGCGATGAGAGCGGCCGGGGCGAATAGCCGGATCGCCGTTTCGGCCGCAGCCTTCGCAGCCCCGTAGGCGGTAGTCGGATCCGGTGTGGCGGATTCGTCGTAGCGGACGTCGCTGCCGGAGAAGACGGCGTCACTGGATACGTGTACCAACCGGGATCCGTGCCGGATGGCGGCCATCGCCAGGCGGATCGCGCCGTCGGCCGTGGTTGCCCAGTCGGCCTTGCGAGAGGCCGCGTTGATGACGACGTCCGGCTGGACCCGCCCGAGCGCCGACGTGATCTCCTCGCTGCGGCGCAGGTCGAGGGGCAGCCAGGCAACACCGGGGATGTCGCCGGCGGTGGTGGCGAAGGTCGCCGTCACGGCGTGTCCGGTCGTCACCGCCCGCCGGGCCAACTCGCGGCCAAGGAAACCACTGCCGCCTACGATCAGGATGTTCATCACCCGCCACGTTACGGTTCCGCGTTTCGTCATGAAATCCGGATGCCGGGACGATCCGACGGTCAGCATCTCGCAAGAGAACTCGGAGTCCCACCACAACTCGTCATGAAGGACGCACTGGTTCACCTGCCTCACCGCCATGCCGCCGCAAGCTCCTCACATCAGATCAAGCCAGGCATCGTCTCGGCCATCGGGACAAGGCTCTGACCTGCGACGATGTCCCAGATGGCGCTCTGAGGGGCTGATTTGAGGGAGCACAGGGAATCACACCGGGCGTCAGCGGATCGCGCCGCACGCGGGAATTCGAAGAAAAGCGCAGGTCAGACGGGGTGTACGAGCTGGTGATCGGGTTTCTTCCGTAAATCTCGCCCTGGGAAGACGACCACGAGCGCCGGCCTGAACCCGCTCCTGAGTTTGCCGCCACGTCGTCGCTGCGGGCACTCGGCTTCGGGGTGGCATACAACTGGCGAACCCGGAGGCGATCCGGATCCTCGAATCCTGTGCGTGTCGTGCCAGGGTGCGACATCGAGAGCTGTCTCCGCCGCCCTCGGTACGAGCTGGGGTCGGCTCATCGTTGTCGTCCCGGTCCGGCCGGAGTTGTCGTGGCGAACCGCAGAGCACGGTGCCTTTCGGGGGAGTTGGTGACGGACTGACCCCTCGGCCTTGCCTGCGATGGGGCGGTTTCCCTCATCAGCCTTGCCTCGGCCGTGGCCTCCCGCAGAACGCAATGTGCACATCGTCGCATCGGCGAAGTGTTGGCGACGGGATGTCACGGCGCCCCCGGCCTTGGGACTGGGCTTCGTGGTTTGGCGCCCAAGTGTGCGTGCGGCCTCGGCGTGACTCGGCACACTGCCGGCTTGAGGTGGGCGGGTGCGCTCGATCACGGCTCCGGCAATGAGCGGGAAGGGGTGGAGCGATGGGGGAGTGGGCTGAAGTTGGTCGGGCGGTAGCCGCCACCAGCGGGTCCGTCTCGTCCGGGCGGGCGTGGATGATGGCAGCGGTGACAGGGTCGTAGTTGTTTGAAGGGCCTGTCGGCTGGGCCCCGCGAGCGGCTTGCCACGGGTCTGTGGGCGGATGTGCGCACACCCCGTCCACGCCGACGGGCCTTCAGCGATGTATGGGGCAAGCTCGTGGGCGACGTTTCGTGGGTGCGATTTGCTCATCCGGGCGCGTCGAGGCGGGTTTGCCTATGCGGACCGAATGATGGCCTTCCGGTCAGGAGCGGCCTTGGGCACGGATTCCTCTGGGTTCGGCGGAGTCGAGCCCGCGTAGTCTTCAGCCGTGCCCTGGATGCGAGGTGCCTCGTGACCGTGAAGCGCGTCGCCTGGCGACGCTCCAGCGGCAGTGTTGACATGTTCTTGGCAGCGGAGCCTCTACGACATCGGCGGGCCAAGGCGAAGACGGGGGATGTTGGCGGAGTACGCGTGGCCCCGGTCGAGCCGGCCAGTCGGACTCGGACTACGCGGAGGGTGGGAGTGGCCGTCTACGTCCCGGCTTCCGATTGGGGCCGATGAATGACGCGCATCCGGAGGCACTCGCCCGATGCTTCTGAGGCAAAGGTCACGGGCCGGTCAGCAAGGCTTGTGGGTCACCTGCTGCATTGAGATGGCGCCTCTGACCTGCATATTTCACAAGTTCACAACTCATGCAACAGAACATGGGACGGAGTCTAAAGCGGAGCATGTGCATAAGCTTGTTCTGTATGGTGTTTGGCTAGATGCTCTGGGAGATATTCGCCGAGATGTTCGTTAGGTTGCATGAGGACAAGTGCTTGGAGTCGCAACGGGGTATGTTCGAGGGACTGCAACACTAAAACGGCGGCTGTGCGGGCGGGTGTGCGGGCGTTTGTTGCGGTGGATGTGCGGGTGGACGCATGGGCGTATGGATGGGTCTGTGAATCTGCGGTCGGGTGCACGGATCGATGGGCGGTCCTACGGTCGGGCGTGCGTATCTGTCTACGGACGTGCGGATCTATGAATGTTGCACTGGGCGGGCAGACGTGCGGTCGGGTGTACCGATGGGCGGACGGATGTGCCTGTGGGCGTTTCTGTGGATGTGCCTGTGTGCGGATGGATGGACGGCTGTAGGGGTGGATGTTCGGATCGATGGGCGTTCGGGCGGAGCGGTGGTTGTGCGGATGGATCACCGTGTGTGCGGGTGGATCGATCGACGGATGCCTGTATGAACGTGCGGGTGGCCGGGCCGGTGTGCGGCCGGGCGGGCGTGTCTTCGGGTGGGCAGGTGTAGGGATGTGCCTGCGGGCAGAACGGTGGTTGGACGGGCGTGCGGTCGGACGAAACGGCGGGCGTACGGGTGAGTGGGTCTGCGGATGGATGGATACCTGGGTGGGTGATCGTGCGGGCGGACGTCTGGGCGGGCGGGTGTTGGAGCGGACGGGCGTGCGGACGGATGGGCATGCGGACGGTCGGAACGACGGGTGGGCCTGCGTACGGATGAGACGACGTACGGGCGGATCGGTGCCCGGGCGCACAGGACGATGGGCGCACGTGCGGGTGGGCGGAACTGTCGAGCGGTGGCCGGGCGGAGGGGCCGGTCTACGGCCGGATCGCTCTTCCTGACCGGCGACGGGCGTGCGGCCGGAACAACGGGCGTGCGGCCGACCGGGTGTGCCTGCGGACCGGTCGATCGGCCGGTCCATGGGCCGTCGGGCGTGCGTTCGCCTCTCCGGACGGGCCTGCGTACGGCGCGATCCGACAGTCTTGCGAGCAACCGGCCTTGCGATCAACCGGCCTGCGGATCACGGAACAGCCGGCGCGCTGTGCGGCCGACGCGGCGGAACGCTCGAACGACGTCGCGAGCGAACGACCGACGGGCGGAGGGGCGCTCGTTCGGGTCGATCGTCGACTCGGCGGACGGCCGACACACGCAAGCTCGCAACGCGCGTGCGGCCCTGCGGCCGGGGCGGCCCCTCGGTGCCTCTGTGGCGGCCGGGACGGGCGGAACGCACATCCGAGCATCGGGACAAGCGCTGTGCGGCTCTCACACTCGACAGAGCGCTCCGCTCCGCGCACGACGGCGGGCTCGACCGGCAGATGCGCGGGCGGACGAACAGGCGGACAGGCGGAACCACGGGCCCGGCCCTCGATCGGTGGGCGAGGTTGCGGCCGGAGCGCCGCACCGCCGGAACGACGCATGGGCGAGCGCCCGGGCCACTCCGCGAAGCGCCGCCCGAACAGAACGGCGGACGGACCGGCGGGCGCCAGGTCGAACCGATCACCGGGAGGAATCCGTCACGGGGCGGCGACGAGTGCTCGGTTGCGGCTTGCGCTTGCGCTTGTCCTGGCTCCGGTCTGGGCGCGGGGATGCGAGGGGAAGCTTCGGGTCGTTGTTGATCGCTTCCGTTGGGGGTGGCCCGGGGCAGCGCTGTGCGCCGCGCGTCGGACCCGGGCAGCCGCGCGCCGCTGCCGAGCCCGGCCCCGAGCCCGAGTGCGCGCCGTTCCGGAGCGAACCCCGCAGTGGCCGCCGTCCCCGGAAGCCGCCGGCGGCGCCCGGTTGCGGATCGAGCGCGCCTCGAAGCCGCCGCGGTCGAGGCCCATCCGGGCAGCCCGCCGCTCGGCCGGCCTGGCGGCCGTTGCGGACCCACGCTCACCCGCTCAGCACGCGCGCGGGCGGCCCCGGGACCCGCACGCTCGACCACCCCCGTCCCCTCCAAGCACCGAGTTGCCGGCTGCCCCCACCTCCTCGACACCACCTACCGGCGATGCCGGCCAAGCCGGCTACCTCCGCCAACCCGGCCGAACCGTGCGCGCGTTGTGTGGATGCCCGTAGCAACCGCCGGAGTCGCGACACGCCCGACCGGGCCCCCTCACGGGTGATTTCGGAGGCCCGGTCGGGGGGCCGGTCGAGAGGCGACAGGCCGCGGCGGCGGGGAGGGGGTGTCACCCGCCCGGCCAATCGGGGTCGGGGGTGCGGGGTGAGGCGTCCATCCGAGCGGTGAGCGCCGGCCCGTTCGGGCGGTGTCCAGGAGATGGTCCGGGTCGACGATTCGCCCTGTGTCTCGATATGTCGAACTGCTGCCCCATAAATCGAGAGTTCGATCGGCAATTCGTGCGCCAAAAGAGTCTGTTGGGGGCGCTGATTCGCCCGACCAAACGGGTTAACCGGGACATACGGGTGGGTTTTCCGAGTGTCACAGTGAATTTTGGGATTCCGCTGCTAACCTGACAGACAAAACTTAGGTCGGACCCCTCAAGGACGTCTTGAAGGTTCTGCCCGCTAGATCCTGGTTCGTTGCGCTTTCGGACTTCCGACGGAAGTATCGAGCAGCTACCCCGGAGGTACGTCGTCTTCCCTGTCAGGTGCAGTGGACGGCTCTGACAGGCCACCGGGCAGAAACCCGGCTCCCGCAGGCGTTCGGCCGCTCTACCTCGAGAGGACGCACGATGGGTGCAGTAGTGGCGGTGGCCAGCCAGAAGGGGGGTCCCGGGAAGACGACGACGACGGTGAACCTCGCGAGCGCTCTGGCGATCAACGGCTTTCACGCCCTCGTGGTGGACCTCGAGCCGCAGGCCCAGGCCGGCGTCGCGCTCGGCGTGGTCCCGCAGCCCCAGCGCTCGGTCGGCTTCGCGCTGTACGCCCAGTTGAACGGCATGACGCCCGACGTACCGGAGATGATCTTCGACCGCAGCGAACTGCTGAAGTCGTTCGAGACCACCGGCAGCCTCAGCCTCTTCGGCTCTGTGCAGAGCACCATGGTCGACGCGGAGCGCAAGATCGCCGGGATGGACTTCTCCACCACCGGCATCCTGCGGCGCATTCTGGAACCCATCCGCCGTACCCCCACGATCATCCTGATCGACACCCCGCCCAGCGTCAGCGCACTGTCCGCGGTCGCCCTCGCCGCCGCCGACTTCGTGGTCGCCGTGTGCGAACCGCTGTACGCGACCGTCCAGGGCGCCGCGGTGATCAAGGGCCTGACGGCGGCCACCTCCGAGCGCACCCTCGGCGAGTGCGAGCCGCGCTTCCTCGGCACGGTCATCAACAAGGCCAATGCCCCGTCCCGCCGCACCAGCGAGGACGACCAGGTCGAGCAGCGGCTGGCCGACTACGGCCTCGACCCCTTCCAGACGCAGATCCGCCGGGACAGCCGGATCTCGCAGGCGTACGAGATCGGGCGCCCCGTCTGCATAGAGCAACCGAACATCGCCGCGAGCGTTGCCTACACCGAGCTGGCCATCGAACTGTTCGACCGTGTGAAGCAGGCAGCCTGATGACAGACGAGAAGCCCGTGCCCAAGTCGAGGGCCAAAGCCCGAAAGGCCCCCGCCGTCCAGTCGTCGGTCCTGGCGGCTGCGCTGCAGGACGCCATGAACGGCAGCTTCCTGAACTCGGGTACCGATTCGACGGCGGCGCTCCTCGCACAGATGGGCGGTGCCGGCGGCAGCACGTCCGGCGGTACGACCTCGGGACCGCCGTTCAAGAACGCGGCAACCGCCGTACCGGCACCCGAACCCGAGCCGGCGCACGCCCCCGAACCCGAGCCGGTACACGCCGCCGCGGCGCCCGCCGTCGAGGAGGCTCCCGCTCCGGCGGCCGCGCGCGAGGAGGCCCCGCAGACCGCCCAGGCCCCGGTTTCGCCTACGCGCGAGCCGGTCACGGCTGCCGAGCCCACCCCGACGCCCACGCCCGCGCCCGCGGAGCCGACCCCGAAACCGGCGGCGGTGGCCGACCCCCCGACTCCCCGGCCCGAACCCACACCCGAACCCGCTCCCACCCCGGCACCTCACCTCGAGGCGGCCCGGCCCGAGCCGCAGCCCGAGCCGGCCCGCCAGCCGACCGCTCAGCCGACCGCGCAACCGACCGCGCAACCGGCACCCGAGCCGACCCCGCAGCCGGACCCGGACCCGGAGCCCGCGAAAGCCCCCGCCCCCGCCCCGGTTGCCGAAGCCACCCCCCGTGCCGCAGAGCCGGCTCGGACCCCGACGCCCCAGCCGGCGAAGGCATCCGCGCCCGCCAAGGCCCCGGCCGCCCGCGCCCCTCGGCGCAGCGCTCCCGCTCCGGCCCCCGCCGCGCCGGCCACGGTCGGCAGAGGTGCCGCCGGCGAGCAGTCGGCGCACGCGTCGCTGCTCGATAGCTTTCTCGACGCGCGGATAAACTCCAAGGGCTGGGAGACCTGGGGATTCCGGCTCCTGCCCGACGTCAAGGCACGCCTGGGCAAGCGGCTCACGGCCGACAAGCGCTCGTCACAGAACCGGCGGCTGGCGC
Organism: Embleya sp. NPDC001921; assembly: GCF_053594475.1. Classification (NCBI taxonomy): domain Bacteria; kingdom Bacillati; phylum Actinomycetota; class Actinomycetes; order Kitasatosporales; family Streptomycetaceae; genus Embleya; species Embleya sp. NPDC001921. The sequence continues at coordinate 93,339 of NZ_JBSFEO010000003.1, read as the reverse complement.
TCGGCCACTACCTCAACGCCGCCTTGCTCGAACTCCCCGAGGACAACGACGAGCAGATCGAGATGATCCGCTCGTTCCTGCGTGCCAGGGGCGGTATCACCGACCCGAGCCAGTCCTCCAGCTACCGGGTCAGCCCGGCCGTGTACGAACTCGCGCGCGACCTCGACACCGAGCTCACCGCGACCGAGAAGCGTGGCCTGGTCGTCTACCTGTTCTCGGCCGCCGTCGAACTGTTCCTCGAACGCCTCGACGCCGAGGGTGCCCTCGGCCGCCCCGAGATCTTCTCGCCCCAGCAGTAACCCGCCGTCGGCGGGTATGGAGGCCATCCAGTCCCCCGTGCCCGCCGACGGCGCACTCATGTGCCCCTCCATGAGCACGAGCACGAGCACGGGCGCGCAGGCGCCGAACCCGATCGAGCGGCAACCCACGTGCCTTCCCCGCGCGATCGCCGGCCACGCCCCGATCACCGCAAAGTCGCTGAGCGGCCCGCTGAGGCCTTCACAGGCCCCGAGGCCACCGAACTCCCGCCGGCCGCCCCGAAGACGCTCAGAAGGCCGGTTGAAGGGCTCGGCACGCGCTTCCCGCAGCCTCCCGGTCCTCGCGGCATTCGGCGCAGACCCCGTCCTCTCGCAGCCCCCGAACCGCCCGGTCGCAGTCGTCGCAGGTGCCGATCGGCAGCGGAGCCGGCGTCCGTCGGGCCGGCACGACCGGGGCCTCGGCTTGCCGGGACCGGTACGCGGCACGCCGCTCGGCACCGAAGCGGTCGTCCGCCGCCGCCCGCCGATCCTCGTCCCGGCGGGCGCAGTTGCGGCACGCGTACGGGTCGCCGTCCACGCCGACGCCGGGACCGGTCGCGGGCAGCCACAGGCGGCCGTCTTCGCAGTTCGGGTCGGCGCAGCCACGCCGGGCCAGTCCGCGACCGTCCAGCCAGCCCACGGGGCTCCGGACGGCCCCTTCCTGGGTCCGCCAGCGGTCCGCCAGCCGGGCGAAGACCCGGTCCGCGTCCCCGACTTCGGCCACGGCCCGGTCCACCAGACCAGCGGCGAGAACCCGCTGTCCGGTGCTCATCCTGGCCACCAGCGGGCCGATTCCGGCGAACGCCTTCGCCGCCGTCGCGGAGATGGTGGTCCGGTGGTTCGCCGTCGTCACGTGTCGAGTTCGACGGGGTTCCGCCGGAGGCGTCCCATTCGCAGGGGTCGTCGTGGGAGCCGATCGCGGGCCTGTCGCGGACTCGCGCCCGTCTACTCCGCAGGACGCCCTCCGGGCGGAACCCCCTCGGGAGTCCGCGTTCATCTGTAGGTCAATCGGAGTGTCTTCCTTATACGTGACGGAGGTCCCAACCCCCTGCGCACCCGACGTCCATTGACCCTCCGCACATAGGCTCCGACCTGCCGAAATACCGTTCCAGGCCGACTCGGACGGGCCCACGACACCGGTTCGCGAAGTCCCCTCCGAGGGCATCGCGGAACGCGCCGGGGGAAGCATCGCGGCAACCGCTCGCGACTCCCCCGCGGCGATGTCACGGACGGCCCCGACCGCCCCGACGGCCCCGACCGATTCGGCGTTCCCGCTCGCCCGGCGGGCCTCGCTCGTTGCATCAACCTCCCCCGCAGGCTCTCCCCCCGGCTCTTCCTCGCTCCCCTCCGCGGAGAATTCCGCACTGCCTTGCTCGGCGAGTTCCGCGCCGTCCTCCCGGGTGCCCTCCGCGACCCCCTCCTCGGAGAAATCTCCGGCGAAGATGTCCACCGCCTCGGCCGCCTCGGTGTCCACACCCGCGGTCGCCGCCGACTCGTGGTCGCTCGGGTGCTCGAACGGTCGGAGCGGCACGAGCATGTTGCGGCCCTGCCACCCCTCGCGGCGGCCCACCTCCACCCAGCCCCAGCGTTCCAGGTCGGAGACCACGCCGCGGGCCGCGCGAACGCTCACCGGCTCGCCGATCCGGCGTCCGGACTGGTGCCGGAGTACGTCGGCGAGCTCCGCGTAGGTCAGGTGGTGACCCCGGGCCCGGGCGTAGCAGATGACCGCGTACGCCCGTGCGTGTCGGTGCGGCACCGCGCCCAGGAGGGCCACGGGCACCATCACCCACGGCTCGCCCTTCTCCGGCGTGCGCAGCCGGCGAACGGCCGAAGTCCCGGTCCCGGAAGGCTTGGTGCGACGTACGACGGTCAGTTCCTCGCCGGCGGTGAGCTGCTTCTGCGCGGCGTACAGGGACGACGGGGCCTTGAGTGCGACCCGGCCGTCGGGCTGGGTCACCGAGCGCACGGTCAGGCCCAGGTAGCGGGCGATGGTGGTCAGGTCGGCGATGCAGCCGGGCTGGTTCGGGCCGGCCGCGAGATGGCCGACCTTGGCGGCGAAGACGAAGGCCAGGTCGCTGTACGCCTCGCCGGTCACCACACACAGCGGGACCTTGACGGAGGCGCGGCGGACCGAGTCCGGCATGGTCGGATCGACGCCTCGGGCGCCACCGACGCGAACCCGCGCGGCGCGCAAGGCGGCGCGGACCCGAGCCTGCATCGTGAATCCAGAGGATTCGGGCACACTTGAAGAGGGCAAGGACCTGGCTGAAGACAGCACTGGGCCTGCCTCGGGGATCGCAGGTATGATCTGCTCCTGAAGCTGGTGAAGAGAAAGAGGTAGGGGTGACCCGACCGTTCGGCGCGTGGAAGTACCGGAACGGCTGGGTCTCACTGTTCGGTTGTGTAAGCGGCCGACAGGCCTCCTTTCTCCGACGGCGCCCTTAGGGGCGCTGAGCTGCGAGCGAGTGGACTAGGGCTGGACTCCTAGGCCACTCGCTCTGCTTTTGCGGCCGAATCTGCCGCGGGGTGGTCAGGCGGCACCGTGGCGTCGTCCGACCTGCTCCTGTTCGGCGGCGAGGGCCCGCAGAGCCTGCTGGGCCCACGCGCCGAGCGTGAGGTACTGGTAAGGCGTGTTCTCTTCGACGAACCGCAGCGCGAGCGCGGCGTGTTCACTCGGTCGAACGGCCAGGTCGGCACCCGAGGGATGCACGTAGAGGCCGGTCATCGGGTCGACATCGGCGAGATCGCCCACTCGTGAGTGCTCGATGGCCAGGTGCTCCCACAGGCGCAGGCGTTGTGGCGTGTTGCGCGCATAGTTCTCGCCCGGCCAGCTGATCCTTCGCAAAGCCTCGAAGGTGAGCAGGGGCAATACGTCGCTGGGCGAGAGCACCGTCGGGTGCAGCACGTTTCGGTCCCGTGCCTCGTAGCCCACCTTGCTGGGCAGACCCGCGATGGCCGCGAGCCTCGCCACGGTCCAACGCTCCCGGGAAGTGGCCATGACCGTCCTTTCGTGTCAACGCTCGAAGCCTATCGCGATCTCCGGCAAATAACTTCCTGTCAGGAGAGTCGGCGTGTCGCGTATTGCGATGACGTCCTCACGAGAACAGCGCAAAAGCCCAGAAAATAAGGCATTGGCGTCGTGTTCGATCTGCATGTTGGAAGATCCACCCGCACATCCATCCCCTGTCACGCATGAATACCCAGACGCCGAGTGTGTGCTCCGTTGTCTGTTTCGTCGCGTGTTCGTTCGCGTGAGCCGATGCTCGACCGACCGTCGGATCCACCGTTCGCGCCATTGCGCGACCGGTCGCCACACCGAGCCGACGCACCGTCGTGAGACCCGCCGCGAGATCCACCGGCGGCTCCACCGCTCGGGCCGTTGTTCCGCCCGTTGCTCCGACCGGCCGCCCAGGACTCCGTGCGTCTATCGAGCGAGCCGCACAGCCACCCGCACACCCGCCCATACAGCCATGCGGGTTGACGAACGGGTTGGGTTCCAGAAGGCCGTACATCCATGCGCACATCACGACGCATATATCCACGGACAGTCCGCCATGCGGATTGCCGAACTGGTTGCCATGCAAGTTGCAGGTCACAGGCCATTTCAGAGGTGCTTCGAGTCGATCGACGACCATCGTGAATTCGACGACTGCGCGACGCCACGCACGGTGCCCCTCGCGACTGTCCGGTGTCTCCGCAGTGTCTTTCGAGCGTCCTCCCCGCGCCTTCTCGGCGTCCGCCCGCTATGCGGGTCGGGTGGATTCGCGGTGATATCGGGGCCGGCCGGCTCCCGGGATCCCACGGCTGCCGGCCGGGTGAGGCCGTGAATTGCCGGTGTCCGGGCTTTCCGGGCATGGCCCGGGGCGCGTGATCGGCTATCAAAACCTGCTTGAACCGTTAGGAAATCTGCTTTTACGGCTGAAAAGGGAGAGTGCCCGGCGTGCTCGGCCTGCCTCGATGTGTCTTGGTCGGGCGCACCTGGAGCGGATGCGATGCGGCGCCGGGCACTCCGGGTGCCCATGGCAGCGCACTCCGTAGTTGTTCCGGCGACCCCGTCGTCAATGCGTGGGGCGACGAGTGCGATGCTCTGAGCAATGGCCGCACGGATGGTTGTCGACGATCGGAGTGCGCATGGCGACTGATGAAGCCGGCCCCCGGCTGGTGTTGTGGGACATCGACCACACGCTGATCGACGGCGGAACGGTGTCGAGGCGGGCCTACGCGGCGGCGTTTCGTCAACTTTCCGGGCGTGCGCTGGACCAGCCCTGGCAGTTCGACGGGCGTACCGAGTTGGCCGCGGCGAGCGAGGTGCTGCGCGCGCACGGGATGCCGCCGGACGGCGGCATGCTCAATGCCTTCCTGGACCTGATCGTCGCCGAACTCCGGCAACGTGAAGCCGAGTTGGCCGCGGAGGGGCGTGTCCTGGCAGGTGCGTCGGAGGCACTGACCGCGCTCGGCACGATGCCCGGCGTACGCCAGTCGGTGCTTACCGGCAACCTCTACTCGCTCGCCGTGTTGAAGATGACGGTCTTCGGTCTCGCCGACCACGTGGACTTCCGGCTCGGCGCGTACGGCGACGACGCCTACGAGCGGACCGACCTGCCGGCGCGGGCGTTCGCACGTACGCGGGAGCACCTCGGCCTGCGGCATGTCGGCGCGGACACCGTGATAGTCGGGGACACCGTGCGCGATGTAGCCACTGCCCGGGCGGCGGGCGCGTGGTGCGTGGCGGTGGCGACCGGTAGGACGAGCATGGCCGATTTGGCAGAGGCGGGCGCCGACGTCGTGCTCGCGGACCTGGCCGACACGGACGAGGTGTTGAACGCGCTGCTGGGCCGCGCGGCGTGAGTCCGGGCGGGTCGTCGGGGCCGGCCGGTTGATCAGGTGCCGCGCATCGGCATCAGCAGGTAGCGGTAGTCCGGGGGCTCCGTGGCGCCCGGGCCGTCGGCGTCGTGCGTCGCGTTGCCTGCGTGGTTGTTCGGGTCGACCGGCGTGTCCGGGTCGACCGGGGCGTTCGGATCGTCGGACCCGTTCGTGCGCTCCGGCTCGTCCGCGTGCGGGTCGTCTGTCAGGACGGTGGGCTTCGTGGGTGCGCTGAACACCAGCCGAGCGGTGTGTGTACGGAGCGCACCCAAGCCGTCCAGGAGGTGGGTCGGATTGAACGCGACCCTGGTCGGCTCGCCCGCCATCGTGACCGGCACCGTCGCGCGTGCCTCGGCCTGGCCGGTCGTACCGGCCTCGATCCGGAGCGAGTCCCGCGCGAACGACAGCCGGACCGGGGCGTTGCGGGTGACCACCAGGGACACCCGCCGCACGGCCTCGATCAGCGCCGCGGTGTCGATCGTCGCGACGGCGGTGGTCTCGTTGTCGAACAGCCAGTCGTAGCGCGGGAACTCGTGGTCGAGAAGTCGCGTGGTCGCGTGTCGTCCACCTCCGGCCAGGCCCAGCAGGCCGCGGCGACCCGGTTCCGGGCCGAGCGCGAGCCGGAGGTCCTCGCCGGTCGCCGGGTGCTTGGTGAGATCGGCCAGTACCCGAGCCGGCACCAGGGCGGTCCGCGCCGGATCCTCGGTGGCCGGGCGCCACGGCAGCCGTCGCACCGCCAGCCGATAACGATCGGTCGCGGCCAGGATCAGTGCGTCGTGGGCCAGGTGCAGCCGGATCGCGGTGAGCACGGGCAGGCTCTCGTCCCGGGCCGCGGCGATGGCGACCTGCGCGACGGCCTCGGCGAATCCGGCGGCGCCCACGGTACCCGCGGTCTCCGGCAACAGCGGCGCGGCCGGATAGTCGGCGAGAGCCGGCAGCGGCAGCGCGAAATACGAACCGGCGCAGGTCACCCGGGCCCGGGCCGGGTCCACGGTCAGGTCCACCGGGTGGTCGTGGGGGAGGGCGCGGGCGATGTCGGCGAGCAGCCGACCGGGGACCAGGATCTCCCCGGGCCGGCCGACCTCGGCCGAGACCTCGATACCGGCCGATACCTCGTAGTCGTACGCGGAGATCGCCAGGGTGCCGTCGGTCGCGGTGAGTCGGAACGAGGCGAGAGCGGGAATGACCGGTCGCGCGGGCAGCGCGCGCACGGCCCAGCCGATGCCCTCGACGAGGCGGTCGCGGGATATCCGTACCTTCACAGGGGCCCTTTCCGAGAGCTCGACGAGGAGAGTGGTCGCTTGTTGATCGAATCTTTGTTCGATTACCGGGGGAGCGACACTAACGGAGCGCTCGGACAGCGAGTTGTCGCGTGCCGACGAACCTTGATCGTTGTCATCGAAGATTGATCACCGGTGGTTTCGTGCCGTCGATTCCCCATGCCGTCTGTCATGCCGCGAGGGCGGTCGGCGAAGCTCGCCGTGGTCAGGGCTCGCTCGGTGGCCGTCTCGGCGAGCGCGGCCAGGCCGGCGGACACCACGTCCCGTTCGGTGCCGTGGCGCACCAGCCGGCGGCCGACCGTGCGCAGCAGCTCGGGCGGGTGGCGTCTCGTCAGGTCCTGGATGGCCGGGTCGGGCCGGGTCGGCACCGATACCTGGCCAGTGCACTCGCGAGCAGGCGCAATGAGGCGGTAGTCATCGACGAAGCGCTGTGAAGACGGTGCCCCTGGACGGTGCCCCTATATATGGGCGCGTTCCAGCCATGGGCGCGTCCTCCATATAGAGGTGTTCCCTACATAGAGGTGTCCTTCTTCGCTACATGGGTGCCGTCCTCCGCGTGGGTGTCGTCCTTCGTGCGGCCTCGGGCGGAAGACGGTCGGTGACCGTTGGTCCGTCCGAAGCCGCCGTGCGGAGGAGGCGCGGCTTCGGCGGGGCCTATCGCGTCGTGTAGTACACGTATGCGGCCAGTCCGCCGAGGGCGATCAGGTTGAAGAGTTTGACCTTGATTCGCCCGGCACGCGTGAGTGGGGTTCGCGGGGGTGCGTACGCCTGGCCGCCGTCGTCCGCGTGGCCTCCGGATCCGCCACATGTCGGACACGGCACCATCGACTGCATCCGTCCGGAACCGCCGCACCCCGAGCAGGACCAGTTGCTGTCCGAGCCCATTCCGTTCTGGCCGGATCCGCCACAGCCGTTGCATATCGTGTCCATCGGGATATAGCGCTGTCCCGAACAGCCCCCGCAGTACGCCATCCTGTGCCTCCCCACGATGATCCCCCCGCACCTGAGACCAGAGCCTGTATGAGGACTGTCCGCAGGTCAACGAACGGGGAAGCGGGAGGTGGGTGAACCGGGAGGACATGTGGGGTGCTGCCGGCACGGCATGCCGTTTCCCGACCGGTTGCCGGGTGTCGGTTGCCGAATGCCGATTGCCGTTGTTGACCGCCCGGTTGTACCTGGTCGCGCCGGCTCGGGCTCGGTGCGTCAGGGCGTGGTGGCCAGGCGGGCGGCGGAGTTGTGGGCGTCCGCGAGGGCGGTCGCCAGGTGCGGGTGGGTGAGTCGGCCCGCGCGCTTGACGGTGCGGCCCGCGACCAGGACGGTGTCGACGTTGCCCGGATGGGCTGACGCCACCACCGCTCCGGCGATGTCGTGCGTGGCGCCGACCAGGTTGACCGCGTCCGCGCGGAGCAGGACCACGTCGGCCCGCTTGCCCACGGCCAGCGATCCGATGCGATCGGCCAGGCCCAGCGCGGCGGCCCCTCCGATGGTGGCCATGCGCAGCATGTCTGCTGCGAACAGCCTTGGCCCGTCGGCGAGTTGGCTGGTCAACAGAGCCGCGCGAAGGAGCGAGAACATGTCGCCCGGGCCGCTGGTGACCACGTCGACCCCGAGCCCGGTGACCAGTCCCACGGCGTGTGAGCGGTTGATCATCGGTGCGCCGTGTCCCATCTGGGCCTCGATGTGCGGCGCGATCGACAGCGCGCCGCCGGAGTCGGCGATCATCGCGAGTTCGTCGTCGGGCAGCGAGTTGCCGTGGATGTACAGCGTGCGTGCGTTCAGCAGGCCCCGATCGCGCAGCGCCTCGATGGGACGCTGGGCGACCGGACCGCTGCCGACGTGTACGGCCAGCGGGATGTGCAACTCCGCGGCCAGGCGCCAGTCTTCCTCGACGACGTCGATCGGTGTGTACGACGGCCCGCCGGGGGCGAGCGCGAGCGTGACCAACTCGTCGTCGTCGGCGAACAGTCGTTCGCGCAGGTCGCGGACGAGGCGCGGGTCGCGAGCGGCCGGGTCGAACGGCGGGTGGCCGTAGCCGAAGACGGCCCGGATGCCGGCCGCGCGCAGTCCGCCGACCGCCGCGTCGCCGTGCTCGGCGCGGTGTTGCACGTGCGAGAAGTCCTGCACCGTGGTGATGCCGGAGTCCAGGCACTCCAGCGCGCCGACGAGATTGCCGGTGTACACGTCCTCGGGACGCATCGCGGGGGAGAGCCGGCCGAGTACCAGACCGAGGTAGTCGCCCAGGTCGCTGTCCACGGCCACCGCCCGCAGTACCGACTGCCAGACGTGGCGATGGGTGTCGACGAATCCCGGCAGCACGATCCGCTCGCGGGCGTCGACGACCTCGGCTCCCTCGGCGGACAGCCCGGAGCCGACGGCGACGATCGTGCCGTGCTCGATCAGGACGTCGGTGTTCGGTCGGGCGGTGACATGGGGGTCGGTGTCGACGACGGTGCCGCCGCGCAGGAGCAACCGGTCGGGGGAGTGGGTGGGGGTGTGGGTGGCAGGGGCGGTCACGGGTGCCTCCGGAGGGTGCGTCGAGGTGTGGTTTGTGTGGGCCGGATCGGAGCGGAGCCGATGGGGAATGGACTGGCCTCGGACCGGCGTCGGGCCGAGCTCGAATGGGATCGAACGGGATCGAGCCGGGATCAAGAGCAAGAAGCTCACTTGAAAGCTTTTCTGAAAGCTATCAGGTGGCTGTAATACGCTGTCAAGATGACTGCCCCCCAGGACCGTGCGAGCGCCCTCATCGGCGCGTGGCAGACCGAACTGCCCGACGTGCTGGACGCGACGACGGAACTGAGCAAGCGGATCATGTTGCTCGCGGCCGACCTGGACGAGGCGACCCGGCGCGAGCTACCCGAATTCGGGCTCACCCCGGCCCAGTTCGGCGTACTGGTCGCGCTGCGTCGGGCCGGTGCCCCCTATCGGCTCAAGCCCACCGAACTCAGCCGCGCGCTGCTGCTCTCCTCGGGCGGTACCAGCAACGTCACCAACCATCTCGTCGCCGAAGGTCTGGCCGAGCGCCTCCCGGATCAGGGCGACGGGCGGGGCACGCTGATCAGCTTGACGCCGCGGGGCGTACAGGTCGCCGAGGACGCGGTCCGTGCCAACGCCGCCGCGCACGCCGAGGTCTGGCGCGGCGCACCGGCGGCGGCGATCGAGGCGGCGACGCTGGCTCTGCGCGAGATCGCCGCCGCGACCGAGATACCCCGATCACGGGGACGGACACGCGACAGCGGCTGACGGCACAAGCGCGTGACCGCGCGACTGCGGGACCGCGCGTGAGCACGCCCGACGCGAGCTGCGGCTTTCGGTCGTCGGGGGCGTTTGCGCGCGTCGACGCCGAATTTCCGTCTGGCCGGGGCGACTTCGTCCCGGGAGGAGGGGAGTCCCGGCTCGGTCAGAACGGGGCCGGCGGGTTCCGGGGGCGGGGCGGGGGTTGGTGGGGAACCGGGGGCGGCTCGTGGCTTCCGGTCGTCGGACCGGCATCGGGCTGCGTCGGCTGGGCCGGCTGCGTCGGGGATGTCGGCTGCGTCGAGGGTGCCGGCTGCATCAAGGGCGGCCCCGGCGTCCCCGGCACGTTGTGCGTGGGGTGCATCGCCTGCATCGGATACGCGGAGTGCATCGGATACGCGGAGTGCATGGGATGCATCGCGTACATGGGATGAACGGCGTGCATGGGGTGCATCGTCGGCGGGGTGACGAAGGCGCGCTCGTACTCGGACTGGAAGGCGGTGATCCGGGCCACGACCGCGATGGCGAGGCCGGCCGCAGCGATCAGGAGGAGGAAGGCCCAGCCCGCCGCGGTGTCGGCGGTGCGGTACGACTCGTGGTACTCCCGCCACGAATCGGTGCCGGAAAAGTCGTCGCCGCCATCGCTCTCACGCCCGAAGACACCGAAGAGGATCACGACGTTCGCCGCCACGTAGGTCAACCACCAGGCCGACAGGAGAGGATGCCGGCCCGGGGTGAGGCCGCCCCGCATCGGCGCGCGCGGGTCGCTGGCCTTCCAGATGTCGTGCGCGATCAGCGGCGGGAACCAGAGGTTGACCACCGGGCAGAACCAGCCGCCGATCGCCCAACCGCTGGACAGGTGTTGCACCGAAGGCGGGAAGAGTTCGACGTTACGGCGTGCGCGGTGGAACCAGATGACGAACATCACCATGACCGCGACGATGGCCAGACTCGCCAGGCCCCACCACACACCGATGGAGCGGTTCGCCTCGTCGGGGTCGGCGGACACCCACCCACCCCGCAGGGTCTCGTCGACCAGGCTTGCACGGTGGAACAGCGCGATCGCCGCGAGCAAGGACAGGACGGCGGTGACGCCGAGCAGGATGTAGAGCGCGAGGGCGGGGCCGCGCAGGGAGCGGAACACCGGGGCGTACCAACCCGGCGGCGGCGTCGCGGCGGGACCGAACCGGGCGAAGCGCTGGTCCAGGGGCGTCGAGTCGGATACCGGGGTGGTGGGCGGGGCGTATTCCTGGTGACCGCAGTTCGTACAGCGGTCCGGCAGCGTCGAGCGGGCGCCGCAGGATGGACAGAGCACGAGTTCGGATCCCCCGTCGATGGTCGGTGCCGGCCATGCGCACCGATGGGGGAGAGGTCGCGGTGGGCGGCCCGGCCCTGTGTACCCCACATGGTGTAACCGGCATCATGTCGTGTGTATCCCCCGCGCGTCACGGGTCAGCCGACGGTGAATACACAGGGTGATGATGCTCGCCCCGGCCTCTGGTCACGGGCGCCACGACCGATGTGTGCTGCGAGTCCGGCGCCCGGGACGCCTTCACCCTCGGGTACCGCGCCTTCGTCGTCGCCGACGCCACGGCCACGGCCACCGACCACGCGCACGACGCGAGCCCGCGCACCGTGTGCTGCTCCTTCGGCGACGTGCGGGCAGGTGACGTGAGATAGGTGTGAGGTGGGGCGTGATATAGGTGTGTGATCGATGTGAGGAGATCGTTCGTGTCCGAGCTGTTCGACGCCGTCGACGCCCTGTTGGCGCAGGCCGCGGCCGAGGTCGAGTTGCCGCCGCCCGCCGAGCGGGAGCGGTTGCGGAAGGTCGCACGGCTCACCCAACGTCAGATCGCGGACGCGCTCGGGGTTGCCCGGGAGACGGTGGTCGCCTGGGAGAAGGGCCGCAGCGAACCTCGGCCGCCGCAACGGCAGGCGTACGTCCGATTGCTCGACGGGTTGGCGGCGCGGTATCCGACGCTGGGCGGGGCCGGGCGGGAGGCCGGCGAGACAACGGTGCGGTCGCCCGAATCGGCGGCCTCGGAAGCGGCAGCGTCATCGGCGGCGGACGTGAAGCCGTTGTCGGGCTTCGAGCCGCCAACGGACGCGGAGCCGCCAACGGACGCGGAGCCGCCAACGGACGCGAAGCCGTCAACGGACGCGGAGCCGGCGATTCCCTCGGCATCGGCGATGCTCTCGGACCCGGACTCGCAACCGGCGTCGAAGTCGCAACCGGTCGCCGCGTCGGTGGACGTGCCGGAATCCGGGCCGGAGGGGAACACGGACGTGGCCGCGGTCGTGGCCGTGGAGGTCGAGGCACCATCCGTTGCCGAGCAGGAGACGCAGCCGACGTCGCCTCAACCCCGGACTCCGCCCCCGCCCCCGCTCCCGGACCCGGATTCGGCTCCGGCCCCCGCCCCCACGAAGCCCGAAAGAAAAGCGACCCTCGCACCGCCGCACCCCGCCACCGCCCAACCCCGATTCCCCGCCGGCCCCCTCGCCGTCCTGGACGTCGACGGTTCCGCCCTCCGTGCTCGTCTGACCGACCTGCGGACCCTGGTCTGTCCCGCGAAGTCGCTTCCCGCCGTGGTCACTTGGGCCTTGGAAGCCGGGCTCGGCGCGGAGCGACTGCATCGCTCCGGACGGGACGCCGATCCGCTGATCGTGCTCACGGCGGCGGCCACCGCACGGCTCGGGTTGCCCGCGGAACTGGAGGACCGACGCAATCTGCGGCTGCCGGAGGACCACAAGGTGGTCAAGCAGGTCACCCGGGACGGCTGGAAGCTGACCCGTCGCGGGTTCGGCCCATGGGCCAAGGTCTACCGGCCGGTCGAGGGCGGTCGCCGACAGTGCGTGCAGTTCGCGATCCTGCCGTGGGGCGCGCTCGACACCCGCTCGTGGGGTGCCGCCGAGTCGCTGCCGGCGGCGGAGCTGGCCGACGTACTCGGCGGATACGCCACGCGCGTACTGACCCCGCGCGGCTCCACCGCCGTCGCGGGCCTCAGTCTGATGACCGAACTCCGGCCGCCGACCCAGGCGGTGAAGGACGCGACGACCGGCGGCTGGCGTTCGGGCCCGGTGGCCGGGTCGTTGACCGAGGCGGTCGACCCCGCGCCGCCGGAGGCGCCGGACGAGCATCCGGTCGCGCAGACGCGCACCGGCGCGGACGTGCTGGTCGAGGAGGCGTACGACTGGCATCGGGCCATCCACCTGGTCGGCGACGACGAGGGCAATCTGGAGTACGCGGTCGGTCTCGACGTCAACGCGGCGTTCCTGGCCGCCGCGAGCCGGTTGCCGGTGGGGCTGGGCGGGCCGGTCCACGTACAGGCGCCGACGTTCGACAAGAAGCTGCCGGGTTGCTGGTACGTGGATCTGTCCGGCGTCGCGGTCGATCCCAGGTTGCCCAGTCCGTTCACCCCCGACGGCGTCCCGCCGACCGGTCCGGGCTGGTACGCCACGCCGACGGTGGCGTACGCGGTCGAACTCGGCGCCGTCGTCGACCCGTTCGAGGCGTGGGTGCGGCCGGACCACGGCTCCTACCTCGATCCCTGGTACGGCCGACTTCGGGACGCCTATCTGGCCACGATGGCCGATCTCGGCGTGACGCCGGACCTGGACGAGGCCGCCTTCCTCGACGCGATGCGCCATCACAAGAAGGTCGATCCGGGCCGGGCCGTCGTGCTCTCCGCGATCAAGGCGACCGTCAAGGGCGGCATCGGCAAACTGCGTGAGCGACCGCAAGGGGCCCGCTACCGACCCGGTGACCGCTGGCCCGCGCTGGAGCGGCCGACGTGGCGTCCGGACATCCGGGCCGCGGTGATCGCCAATGCCCGCGTCGGGATGCACCGCAAGATGCGCAAGCTCGCGACGGTCGCCGACCTGTACCCGCTCGCGGTGTTGTCCGACTGCGTCGTCTATCCCTCGTCCGGCCCGTCACCCCTGGACGTGCTGCCGCGCGGGGCCGACGGCAAGACCGTTCCCGGCGGGTTCCGGCTCGGGGTCAGCCCCGGCATGGTCAAGCACGAGGGCACCCGTTCGCTGGAATGGGCGTTGGGCCTGCTGGTCGAGGCGCAGAACCCGGCCCGGCACATCAAGGACGGCGTCGACGCCGTCGCCGAAGGCGAATAGGAGCCCCGGTGGGCAAGATCGGCGACGGTCTCGACCAGGCCGCACAGCACGTCCTCACCCGCAAGCCGCCCAAGTCGACCCAGGCCCGGGTGCGCTTCCTGGTCGGCCGGGCCAAGGGCCGCACGCGTGTGGTCGCGGACTGGCTGGGCGTCAGTCAGCGCTCCGTGGAGCGCTACCTCAAGGGCGACCGCAAGCACCCGCCGCCCGCGATCGCGGCCCGGATCGAGGCCGAGGTCCTGCGCCGCTGGCAACCCCAGGTCCGCCGCCGCGCCGAGCAGCGCGCCGCGTCGGTCGGCGGTGTCACGATCGAGGCCCGCGCCCGCTTCGGTTTCTCCGCCGCGGCCGGCTCCACGGACGACCCCCGCATGCGCCGGATCACCCAGCAGTTGGCCCCGAGATACGCGCAACAGCTCTTCGACGCCCGCCACGCCGGTGCCCGCGAACAGGACCTCGAACGTATTGTCGCCACCGGCCTCCAAGAGGCCTACTTCAAGGACAACGGCCACCGAGCCGACGACCTCGTCGTCGAATTCACCGCCATCGACTACATCGACTTCGACTACTGACCCGACCCGACCCGACCACCGGCCCGAGCACCCCACCACCCGACCGAGGGGTGTCGGCGGGTTCGAAGTCGTGTGGGTGATCGGTGAGTTCCGGTCGGCGTTCGTGGGGCGTCGCGGTGCGCCGGCGTGCGCTCGTCCGCATGGAGCGGGGAAAGCGAAAGGCAAGGAGTACCCACTCCTTGCCTACCTCAACGTATAGCGCACCGGGGGGCTTGCGGCAAGGCCCCCGTCGGGCCGCAGAATGATCGACCTGAGCTCCACAACCTGCGGAAATGAGCGTTTTGATGATTGACGTGATCGTGGTGGGCGGCGGACCGACCGGCCTGATGCTGGCCGGCGAGCTGCGGCTGGCCGGAGTCCACGTGGTCGTGCTGGAGAAGTTGACCGAGCCGACCGGGGAATCCCGCGGGCAGGGCCTGCACACGCGCAGCGTCGAGATGATGGACCAGCGCGGTCTGCTGGACCGCTTCCTCGCGGTCAGTGAGAAGTTCCAGGCCGGTGGTCTCTTCGGCGGCATCATGAAGCCGTGGCCGGAGCGGTTGGACACGGCGCACCCGTACGGCCTCGCCACGCCGCAGCCGCTGACCGAGCGGCTGCTCGACGAGCGGGCCCGCGAACTCGGTGCCGAGATCCGGCGCGGCTGCCAGGTGGTCGGGGTGAGCCAGGACGAGGACGGGGTGAGCGTCGAACTGGCGGACGGTACGCACCTGCGGTCGCGCTACCTCGTCGGGTGCGACGGCGCCCGCAGCGCGGTGCGCAAGGGGATCGGCGTCGGCTTCCCCGGTGTGCCCGCCAAGGTCGAGACGATGCTGGGTGTCATGGAGGTGACCGAGGATCCGGCGACGATCGCCGCCGTCGTCGCGGAAGTCCACAAGACCCAACTGCGGTTCGGCCTCATGCCTCTCCAGGACGAGAACGAGGGGCTGTACCGCATCGTCGTGCCCGCCGACGGGGTGGCCGAGGACCGTTCGACCGCGCCGACCCTCGAGGAGTTCAAGCAGCGGTTGCGGGCCGTCGCGGGTACCGACTTCGGCGCGCACTCGGCGCGCTGGTTGTCCCGGTTCGGCGATGCCACCCGGCAGGCCGAGCGCTACCGGGTCGGCCGGGTGCTGCTGGCCGGCGACGCGGCGCACATCCACCCGCCGACCGGTGGGCAGGGGCTCAACCTCGGCGTGCAGGACGCGTTCAACCTCGGCTGGAAGTTGGGCGCCGCGGTCAACGGCTGGGCACCGGAAGGGCTGTTGGACAGCTACCACGCCGAACGGCACCCGGTGGGCGCCGCCGTGTTGGAGAACACCCGGGCGCAGATCACCCTGCTGGGGGCCGATCCGGGAGCGACCGCGCTGCGGGAGCTGTTCTCGAAGCTGATGGACTTCGACGAGGTGAACCGGTACATCACCGAGATCATCTCCGCGGTCGGGATCCGCTACGACTTCGGCGACGACCAGGGCCATGAACTGCTCGGCCGGCGGATGCGGGACGTGCCGCTGAAGGAAGGGCGTCTGTACGAGCGGATGCACGCTGGCCGCGGACTGCTGCTCGACCGGACCGGCCGGCTTTCGGTGACGGGCTGGGCGGATCGCGTCGACCACGTCGCCGAGGTCGGCGAGGAACCGGACGTGCCCGCGGTGCTCTTGCGTCCGGACGGCCACGTGGTGTGGGTGGGTGAGGATCAGTCGGAACTGGACGGTCGGCTGTCCGAGTGGTTCGGCGCCGCGGCCTGGCTGAGCGGGCGGGTGCGGTGATCGGAGGGGGCGGGGCACTCTTCCGCCGCGCTTGGTGGGCATCCGAGCTCGTGGTTCGGATCAGGTGCCGTGGCGGCCCAGTTCTCGTTGCGCGACGGTGTGGAACGGGTGGGGCGGGCGGCCGGTGAGGCGTTGCACGGTGTCGGTGGTGCGGTCCTCGGCACCCGTGGCGATGGCGTGGTCCAGGTCGGCGAGCATCGCGGCGAATTCGGCGGGGAGGTCGGCGGCCAGGCGGTCGTACATCTGCTCGCGGGTCAGTCGTTGGTGGGTGACGGTGCGGCCGGTGACCCGGGTGAGGACGGCGGCGATGTCGTCGTAGCCCAGGGCCTGGGGGCCGGTGAGGACCAGTTCGGCGTTCGGGGCCTGTGCGTCGGTGAGCGCGTGTACGGCGACGGCGGCGATGTCGTCGGCGTCGACGAATCCGACGCGGCCGTCACCGGTGGCCGTGCGGATGGCTCCGTGCGTTCGGATCGTCCGGGCGTGGCGTGGTCGCCGGTGAAGTTCTGCATGAACCACGAGGGACGCAGCACCGCCCATTCGGGGACCAGGTCGGGCAGGGCCGCCTGGACGCGGCCGACTGCCGGACCACCGGCGGGGATTGCCGACGAACCGAGCAGTACCGCGCGCCGGATCCCCGCTGCGCGGGCCCGGCGGAGGAAGGGCACCATGACGGCCGCCGGGTCCGGGGAGCCGAGCGGCGGGATGAGGTAGATCCGGTCCACGCCTTCGAGGGCGCCTTCGAAGGAGGTGGGGTCGTCCCAGTCGAACCGTACGGGATGGGCGCCGTGCACCGGACGGGCGCGCCGACTCGCGGCCTTGACGGGGTGTCCCGCGGCGACGAGCCGGGCGGCGACGCGGCTGCCCGTGGTGCCGGTGGCCCCGATGACCAGGATGAACTCCCCGGTCTCGTCCCCGAGTCGGGCCTCGCTCGCGGGTCGGGTCTCGTTCGCGAGTCGGCCCTCCTGTACGTGTTGGGTCTCCCGCGCGGGTCGGATCTCGTTCACGCGTTGCTCCCGGCGAAGTCGGCGGCGGGGTCCTGGAGGGCGAGCGGGTTCCAGTAGTCGCGGTAGCGGGTGATCAGGCCGTCCTCGATGGTGACCACGGCGATGTAGGACATGTCGAAGGGGCTGCCGGTGGCCACCAGTCGGCCCACGCCGCGCATCTCGACCACGATGGTCTCCGGCGTGGTGGTCCGGTGTATCTCGACGTAGGGGAAGTCGTGCAGGTCGATGTGGTCGGGGTAGTGGCGCATGTACTGGGCGACGGCCGCCTTGCCCACCAACCGCTGGGGCCGGTCGGCCGGCGCGAACGGGAACTCGAAGACGCCGTCCTCGTCCCACAGGTCGACCCACGCGGGGATGTCCTTGTCCAGCAGCAGTCGCAGACCGTGGCGATACAGGTCCGCGGGTGTGGTGTTCGCGCTCATGGGTATCTCCGTCCCGTACGATACGGACCCGGGGTCCGTTTCATCGACAATACGGACCCGGGGTCCGCTTTGCAAGCGCCCGAAGAAATGGCCGAGGAGCGGCATGGACGACGGAGGCGAAGGAACCGCATGACCGAACGCAAGCCACGTGCGGACGCCACGCGCAATCGCGAGGCCGTTCTGGCGGCTGCCGACTCGCTCTTCGCCCATTGCGAGAGCCCGGAGACGGTCACCATGGCCGACATCGCCGCGGCGGCGGGCGTCGGCAAGGCGACGCTCTTCCGCGGCTTCGGCGACCGCACCGGCCTGATTCAAGCGCTGTACGCGATGCGCCTGGCGCCGATCGAGCTCGCCGTCGAATCCGGCCCACCGCCCCTGGGGCCCGGTACGCCCCCGCTTCGGCGCGTACCGGCGCTGCTCGACGCAGTCCTGTGCTTCAAGCTGGACCATCGCCACCTCGCCCTGGCGCTGGAGGGGACCGGCGGTGACAGCCCTTACGCGGCGGCACACTACGAACGCTGGCACGGCGCGCTCCGGGCCGCGTTGGAGCGGATCCCCGGATTCGGCGACGGCGAGTTCGCGGCGCACGCCCTGCTCGCGGCGGTGCGCGCGGACCTCGTGGAACACCTCGTCGGGGGCGAGCGGATGACACGGGAGCAGATGCGGGCGGACCTGGCGCGCTTCACGGCCGGCGTGTTGGGAGCGAGTGGGAGGGACCAGGGGTAGGCGTCGATGCGACGCGACCGAGAGCAGACTCCGAACCGGACTCGGACCGGGCTTCGACCCGTTGTACGCCGGTGGCGGCCCGGCGCCCCGGCGGTCCGGCAGCCCAGCGGGTCAGCGGGCGCTGCGCGCGAGGCGGAAGCCCACGTCGTCGACCTTGAAGGTCGGGTGGCTGCGGCGGCGGACGGAGGCTCGGCAGCTCCAGTGTTCGTCGAACCAACCGCCGCCGCGCAGCACCCGGTAGGAGCCGTACACCTCGGCGTCGTAGACGTCCCAGCACCACTCCCAGACGTTGCCGAGCATGTCGTACAGGCCCCACGGGTTGGCTTGTCTGCCGCCCACGTCGTGGACGCGCTCGCCCGAGTTCGCGCGGTACCAGGCGACTTCGTCCAGGGGGCCGTAGCGCGGTCCCGTCGTGCCGGCCCGGCAGGCGTGTTCCCACTCGGCCTCGGTCGGCAGCCGGTACCCGTCGGCGGCGGCATCCCACTCGACGCCCTCGTCGTCCGCGTCGACGCGGTACGCCGGCGTGAACCCGTCGCGCCGGGACAGGGCGTTGCAGAACCGCACCGCGTCCCACCAGGAGACACTCTCGACCGGCAGTCGGTCCCCCTGCGGGCCGCTCGGTCGCAGGCCGGTGACCTGCGCGTACAGCGCCCGGGTGACCGGGTACGCGGCGAGCCGGTAGGGCGCCGGCTGGACCGACCAACTGCGTTGCGTCCGGCGGTCGGTCAGGGTGACCCGCCCCGACGGGATGTCGATCATCGTGTCTGTCGTACCGGAGTTCATCGGGTGTTGATCCTACCGGCTCGAATTCCGCCGGCCCTGTGGTCGAACGGGCGGGTGCCCGGGCCGGGCGTGGCGGCCCGATCGATCGTGCGGGGCGAGGTGGGGCGGCGGCCGATCCGGCTCGGGTCACATCGGGAAGGAGCGCAGGCGTACCGCGCCGTCGGGCCAGGTCGCGGCATCGCGCAGCGGCGTCCACATGGTGCGCAGCGGCATGAGAACGAGGCCGTCGGGCTGTCGCACGTGTACGTCTCGGTCGAGGCGATGCCACCCGAGCTTCCGGTACAGGGGGACGAGGGGCGGTCGGCAGAACAGAATGCCGTGTCGTGGCCCCATCGTTCGGGCGTGATCCAGGGCCGCCGCCAACACCGTCCGGGCCAGTCCGCGGCCGCGCACATCGGGTGCGACGGCCACACCGCCGATGCCCACCACCTCCGTGTCGACCTCGCCGATCGACACGGGCAACCGCAACGATCCGGCGTGGGCCACGAGCCGGCCGCCGTACCTGATCCCGAAGTGGTCCTCCTTGGGCAGCCAGGTCAGGCCGGTGTCCGCGACGCCGAAGGGGTCGGCACCGTCGCCCAGGATCTCGTTCTGCTCGGCCTTCGTGTATCGGGTGAGGCGTTCCGCGGCCGGGTGCTCGCTCATCGCGGCGGGGCTCCGTACGTCGTGATCGGGTTTCGTCCTTCGTACTTGTACTCGCACGCCGTGGATCCGGAGCCTTCCGGGGCCTTCCGGGGCAGCGATGGCAGCCATGGCAGCCATGCGGCCGGGGGACGAGGGCGCGCGGCTCCCGAGGTGGGTGAGGTCTCGGGAGCCGGGGTTCGGGTCGGTGGGGTCAGGCCAATTCCAGGCGGTCGATCAGGCCGGCCGCGGTGAAGGCGTCGATGAGGGCGGTGCGGCCCTCGGTGAAGTGGCCCCAACTGTCGAAGTGCACGGGGACCACGCGCCGTGCGCCGAGGATCGAGGCGGCTTCGGCGGCCTGGGCGCTGTCCAGGGTCAGGAGCGCGCCGTCGAAGAGCGGCGTGCGGGCCGCGCCGGCGAAGAGGACGGCGGTGTCGACCGGGCCGACGCGCGCGGCGATCTTCTCGACCACGGCCAGGGACGCGTTGTCCCCGCTGACGTAGACGGTGGGCAGGTCGGAGGCGGTCAGTACGAAGCCGACGACCTCGCCGGTGATCGGTTCGCAGCCTTCCGGCCCGTGCTGGGCGGGGGTGGCCGTGACGGTGACGGTGCCGCCGCCGGGGCGGGGCAGGTCCACCGATTCCCAGGGGGCCAGGCCCCGGGACGTGCCGCCGAGTCGGCCCGCGCCGCTGGGGGTGGTGAGTACCAGGGGGACGTCGGCGAGCAGCGCCCGGCCGGAGTGGTCGAGGTTGTCCGGGTGCTCGTCGTGGGAGAGCAGGACCGCGTCGATGGGGCCGAGGTCGGCCGGGTCGACGGCGGCGGGGGCGGTCTTGGTGAGGACGCGGTTTCCGCCGACGGGGTACTCGCCGGGCGCGTCGAACGCGGGGTCGGTGAGGAACGTGAGCCCGCCGAACTCGATCAGCGCGGAGGGGCCACCGAAGACGCGGACGGCGACCTGCTCGTTCCCCTGCTTGCCCTGGTTGCGCTGATCGCTCGCATCGCTCTGGTTGCCGAGGTTGCCCTGGTCGTTCCGCGCGTTGGTCGCACTGCTGCCGGTCACTGAACACCTCACGGATAATCGTTGTGTTTGCCGTGAGAAAAGCTAGCGGATCCTCACGGACAACGGCAAGGCTTAACATGAGACTCATGAAGGAGACCGTGTTGGGCGAGCCCGCTCATGCCGCCCGCGCAGCCCATCCGGTCCTGCCGGCCGCGCCGGGGGCGGAGCGCCATCTCGCGCTCGACCTGGCCAACACCGACCTCGCACTGCCCGGCGGTCAGGAAGTGGATCTGCTCGGCACGCCCGCGTCCGCGAAGGAGTGGCTGGTGACGCGGGAACTCGCGCCGCCGGACACCCTGCTGTACGACGTGTGCGCGGGCCGATTGCGAGCGCTGCGCGACGCGGTGCGAACACTGCTCTCGTCTCGGATCGACGATCTTCCGGCGCCCGACGCATCGGTACGAGCCATCAACGACGCGCTGACCAGTGCCCCGTCGGCCGCGCTGCTCTATTGGGACGAGGCGCGCGGGCCGTACCGCGCCCAGGCGCACCCGATCGACCAGATCGTCGACCACGCCATCGCGATCCTCGCCGCGGACGCCGCCGACCTGCTCACCGGCCCCGACGCCGAGCGCCTGGCCCCGTGCGGCGCCACCTCCTGTCGCCGCTTCCTCGTCCGCACCCACGCCTCCCGCCAGTGGTGCTCGGTCCGCTGCGGCGACCGGGTGCGCGCGGCCCGCGCGTACGCCCGGCGAACGCAGACGCAGGCGAAGCCGCGGACGCAGCCGCCCGCGCAGTCGCCGTCGTAAGCGCCGTCAAGCGCAGGGCGAGCGACAGACGCGGCGACAGCCGCAGTCGTCGCAGCCGAGGGTGGGCCGACCCGACCCGACCCGACCCGACCGGGTCCGGCGGATGCGGCGTCCGGGATCCGTCCGGACGTCTTGTGCAACGAAAGGTTGCGTTAGCGAAATGCTCCGGATAGCCTGAGGTGCAACCATTGGTTGCGTTGAGGTCGGGAGAATCGCATGGAGTACGGAAGCATCGAGCGGGAGCTCCGCATCGACGCCGCCCCCGAGGTGGTCTACGAGGTGATCAGCTCCCCTGAGCACCTGCGCGAGTGGTGGCCCGACGACGCCGAGTTCGATCCGGTCCCCGGCGCCACCGGCGCGATCACCTTCGGCGACCCGACGGGACCCGACGCGACGGTTGTGCCGCTCACCGTCCTGGAGGCCGACCCGCCCCGCCGATTCGTGTTCCGCTGGGCCCAGGACGACGGCCCGGCCACCGAGACGAACTCGTTCCTGGTGACCTTCGACCTCGTTCCGTCCGGCGACGGCACGCTGCTGCGCTTCAAGGAGACCGGCTTTCGCGAGCGCGGGTGGGAGGCCGCAGTGCTGGAGGAGGCCTACCTCGACCACGTGCGCGGCTGGGACGAGTTCCTCCCGCGTCTCGTCACGTACGCCGACAAGCTGGACGCGCGGCCGTGAGCACCGCGATCGACGACGACCTCTGGTCCGCGGTCGGCGACCCGACCCGCCGGCGGATGCTCGACCTGCTCCTCGCCGACGGCGGCGGTACCGCGACCACGCTCAGCGAGCGGCTTCCCGTCACCCGGCAGGCGGTCGCCAAGCACCTCGGTGTGCTGGAGCGCGTCGGCCTGGTGCACGTGGCGCCGGCGGGGCGCGCACGCCTCTACCGGGTGGACGAGGCCCAACTCGCCCGTGCGGTCGCCCAACTGTCCGCGGTCGGCGCGACCTGGGACGCCCGGCTGCAGCGGATCAGGCGGATCGCCGAGCGGATCCAGCAGAGCAAGCCGGGCTGACCGCACCCGCGTAAACCCCCGTTTCGCCGCCACGTCCGTGGCGGCGCCGAACGACCACGCCCTGAAGCGGGCGCACGCACCCGGAAAGCGCGGAAGAGGGAACGAGACCGCGGACATCCGGCATCGGGCGCCGGTTCCGCAACCACGCGATCAACGGACACGAAGAGACAAGGATCCGATCACTCATGACGACACAAACACCGGGCAGCCACGAAATGAGCGCGGCAGGCGCGTCAAGCACGGCCGACGCGGCGCGCACCGAGCGCGGCTACTCGACGTCGTACACGGTCGAGCAGCCGCCGACGGAAGTCTTCGCCGCCATCCTGAACGTCGGCGCCTGGTGGACGGGCAGGGTCGAGGGGCGTGCCGACGAGCCGGGTGCCGAATTCACCTACCGGCATCCTCCCCAGCACTACAGCCGACAGCGCGTGGTCGAGCTCGTGCCGGCCAGTCGCGTGGTCTGGCGGGTCACCGACAGCCACCTGTCCTTCATCCCGGAGCCGGGTGAGTGGACCGGAACCGAGATCGTGTTCGACCTCGTCCCGGCGGGCGGCGGCACCGAACTGCGGTTCACCCACGTCGGTTTGGTGCCGGACGTCGAGTGTTTCGGGGCGTGCTCCACGGCCTGGCTGCACTACGTCGACGGCAGCCTGCGCAGCCTGATCACCACGGGAGCGGGCTTGCCCGATCCGTGGTGAGCGGAGGCCGGCCGGCGGCCCGATCGTCACCGGTCGGCTTCGATGGCATGGGCAGCGAGGTGGTGGGACGAGCTCGGTCGGTGGTGAACGGCTCGGCGGTTTCCGACGTACGGCTCAGGAGGCGGTTGGTCAGGTGTACGAGGTCGGGCAGGCGTAGGACTTCACCGGTGGACTCGGAACCGGGTATCGGTACGTGGAGGCGGTCCGTCCAGCGAACCGGGATGGCGGGCAGGCCGTAGCGCGCGCCGGCCAGGGCGCCGGTGACCGCGGCGACCGTATCCGTGTCGCCGCCGAGGTCGATCGCCGCGCGCAGGGCACCCTCGTACGAGGACGTGGTGCGCAGCGCCCAGACCGCCGAGCCGAGGCAGGGCCACACGGCGCCGTTGAACTCCGTGGCGTCGGTGGGATGCCAGGTCGGGGCCAGGACGGTGGCGTAGCGCTCACGGTGATCGGGGTGAACCTCGGCGAGCGTCTCGGCGAGCGCGGTCGGCAGGTCGCCGCCGAGCAGGGTCACCCGGAGCAACTCGTGGAAGATCGCGGTGCCTTCCCACGCCGCGCGGTCGCCGTGGGCCAGCGCGGCGATCCGGCGGGCGGCGGCCATGGTGGCCGTACGGCCGTCCCGGGCGAAGTACACGGCGGGCGTGGTGGCCCGCATCAGCGATCCGTTGCCGGCCGCGCGCCCGGTGGTTTGGAAGTGCACGCCGGCCGCGAGGTCCCAGGGCATGCCGTTGGTGAGTACGTCCTCGGTCTGCAGGCCGATGTCCTTGGGCTCGGAGCGGGCCCAGCGCTGGAAGCGGGCGAACATGTCGGGCAGGTCCGGACCGTTCCGCTCCAGCAGCGAGTACGCCACGTGCACGGCCATCTGCGTGTCGTCCGTCGCCTCGCCGGCGTCCCACCCGCCACCACCGCACATCTCGTTCGCGTAGCGCCCCTCGGCACGCGAACTCCCGGGCGGTGCCTCGGGAAACCGGGTCCCGAAGGCGCCGGCCGACCCGAACTCGAAGGGCGCGCCCAGCGCGTCCCCGACCGCCGAACCGACGACGGCACCGACGGCACGCTCCGTGATCTCCATCGCGACAGCGTAGAGGGGTGACTTGGGGGGCGCCGGCGAGGCATGCCGGCCACGCCGTTCCTTCGCCTCGGGACAGAGGATCGTGTGCCTCCAGGCATCGGCCATGGCTGGCGGACTCGGACTCGGACCCGGCCTGGCCCCGGCCTGGCCCCGGCCCGGACCCGGATCAGGGCGTGTGTGGCGGTGTTCGCCCGGCGGGAACGCATGGGCGTGCGTACCCATGCGCTGCATCGGCTACCGGGAGCGCAACACCACGTAATCGGCGCCGAGTCGGGCGCGGATCCGGGTCAGGTGGGCGGGGGAGGGGTCGATCAGATAGCGGTGGGTCGCTTCGGCCAGGAGCGGGAGGTCGACGGAACTGTCGGTGTAGGCGTGGGTGATCGGATCGGTGATGCCGGCCGCGCGGATTCGGGCGACCTTGCGCGGGCCGCGACAGGCGGGCAGCGGTCGCATGCCGGTGCGGCCCGGGATGACACGGGAGGCGATCACGTCCGCTGAGCCGAGGCCGAGTTCGCGGCAGATGGCGCGGGCCAGGGGGTCGGCGCACGAGGTCGCGACCACGACGCGGTCGCCGGCGGCGAGGTGTGCTCGGGCCCGGGCGAGGGTGATCGCGACGGTGCACCGCGTGTTCGCGACCCCGTCCCAGGAGGCGTTCCTGGAAGGGCACGTGGAGGCGTTCGAGGCGCTGGGCGGCTGCCCGACGGTCCACATCCGGTACGACAACCTCAAGCCCGCGGTCAAGGCGGTGTGTTTCGGGCGGTCGCGGACGGAGACCTCGCGGTGGGCGTCCTTCCGGTCGTGGTTCTCCTTCGAGCCGTTCTACTGCATCCCGGGCGAGGAGGGCGCGCACGAGAAGGGCGGGGTCGAGCACGAGGGCGGCCGGTTCCGCCGCAAGCACCTCGTCCCGCCGCCCGCGGTCGAGTCGTTGTCGGAGCTGAACGAGCGGCTGGCGGCGATCGACCTGCGAGGACGCCCGGCACGTCCACGGCCGGCCGACCTCGATCGGGTTCGACTTCGAGCGGGAACGCGAGCTGCTGCGGCCGCTGCCCGCGGACGACTTCGAGACCGGCACGGACCTGACGCCGGTGGTCCACCGCAACGGCCGGATCACGGTGCGACAGGCGTATTACTCCGTTCCGGCCCGGTTCATCGGCGCCAAGGTCCGGGTCCGGCTGCGGGCGAACGAGCTGTGGGTGTTCGACAAGCGCGAGGTCGTCGCGCGGCACCCCAGGCTGACGCGCCGCTACTCCTACCACGACATCCTCGACCACTACCTGGAGATCCTGCTGGTCAAGCCCGGCGCGTTCGCCGGGGCCGCCGCGCTGGCCCAGGCCCGCGCTGAAGGGGTGTTCACCTCCGCGCACGAGGAGTTCTGGGCCGCGGCGAAGGCCAAGTGCGGGGAACGCGAGGGCACCCGGATGCTCATCGAGGTGCTGCTGCTGCACCGGCAGCTGCCCGCCGACGCGATGGCGGCCGCGCTGCGGACCGCGGTGCGGATCGGGTCGGTCAGCGCGGACCTGGTGGCGATCGAGGCCCGCAAGTTCGCCGAGGGCCCCGCCGACGACGCCACCGCGGTTGCGCCGGGTGAGGCGGATGGCGGGCGGGTGATCGTCCTGCACGGGCGGCGGCTGCCGCCGGACACCAGGCCGCTGCCGAACATGGCCAAGTACGACCGGCTGCTGCGGCCGGCCCTTCCCCACTCCGACCGTCGTGACCAGCACGGCGAGCACCAGCAGAGAGGCAGCAGCGCATGAGCCCCACCCCCTCCAGGCCGGCCACCGCCGAGCACGCCGCCGACGCGGCACGGGAGGTGGCCGGGGAGGTGTTCGACCGGCACGTCCCGCCCTCGCGGGTCCCGCTCCCGGATTCGGAGTGGGAGGACCAGGTCATCGACGAGGCATGCCGCGAGCTGCGGCTGCCGACCATCCGCGCCAGGTTCGAGGGACTGGCGGGGACCGCCGCGCGGGAGAAGTACTCCTACAAGCAGTTCCTCGCCGACCTTTTGCAGGTTGAGTGCGTGGACCGCGACACCCGCCGCAAGCAGCGCATGGTCCGGGCGGCGAAGTTCCCGAGGCAGAAGCGGATGGAGGAGTACGACCCGACCTGGAACCCGAACGTCCCGCCCGAGGTCGTCGGCCTGATCACCGACCCGTCCTGGGTCCGCGAAGGCCGCCCGCTGGTGCTGATCGGCGACTCCGGGACCGGTAAGTCGCACCTGCTGATCGGGGCCGGGACCGCGGCCGCCGAGGCCGGGCTGTCGGTCCGCTACACCACCACCTCAGCGCTGGTGAACGAGCTGGCCGAGGCCGAACAGGCCCGCCGCCTCTCGTCGGTGATCGCCCGCTACAGCAAGGTCGATCTCCTCTGCCTGGACGAGTTCGGCTACCTGAATCTCGATAAGAAGGGCGCGAAGCTGCTGTTCCAGATCTTCACCGAACGGGAGGAACGCAAGTCCACCGCGGTCGCGAGCAACGCGCCTTTCACCGAGTGGGACCGCACCTTCACCGATCCGAGGCTCTGCGCGGCCATCGCGGACCGGCTCACGTTCAAGGGCATCCTCGTCCAGACCGGTTCCGAGTCGTTCCGCCTGCGGGCCACCGAAGCCGAACACGCCGCCGAAGCAGCCCGGAACGGGCGGCTCTGAACCTGCCTCAGCAATTCAAGTACTTGACCATCGCGTCGCCGGCATCCGCCGCGGCGCGGTATTCGGCACAGGGCGGGAGAACGGCTGCGAACGGCGGGTGTTAGCTTCCTTCCCGTGGTGGAGCATCAGGAGGAGACCAGGTCGGCCTACGACGGGGTCGTGGAGCTGTATGCGTCGTTGTTCGCTGATCGGCTGGAGACGCAGCCGTTCTCGCGGAACATGATCGGCACCTTCGCCGAGCTGGTGCGTGGGACGGGGAACCCGCGGGCGGCCGATGTCGGCTGCGGGCCCGGACATCTGACGGCCATGCTGCATGACCTGGGGCTGGACGCCTTCGGGCTCGACCTCTCCCCGGCCATGGTCGACCACGCCCGGCGGGCCCATCCGGCGCTGCGGTTCGACGAGGCGCGGATGGAGGCCCTGCCGGTCGAGGACGGCGCGCTCGGCGGCGTGCTGGCCCACTACTCGATGATCCACACCCCTCCCGAAGAACTACCCGCGCTGCTCGCCGAGCAGGCGCGTGTCCTGGCACCAGGGGGCCTGCTCCTGGCCTCGTTCTTCGCGACCGACGGACCCGAGCCGGTCCGCTTCGACCACAAGGTGACACCCGCCTATAGCTGGCCGGCGGACCGGTTCGCCAAGCTGCTGGCCCGGGCCGGGCTCGTCACGTTCGCCCGGCTGCTCCACGACCCGGCCTCTGAGCGGGGCTTCCTCGACGCCCACTTGCTGGCCCGCCTCCGCTAGAGCATGGCCTTCGCAGCGGAACAGGCGCTGCCACCTGCGTGCCACCGGGCCCTCGCGCACCACGCCTGTCAGGGACACGGCCGCGCGAGGGCCCGGCCCACTCACGCTATTGCGGACCCAAGGGCCTCTACGCCGACCGCGATCCCGGCACACCCGAAGTCACCCGAAAGGGGTGGCTCTCAAACTCGTTGCCCGAACCGGACCTGAACAACAGTCCACGCCCACCACGAACGGAGCAACCTGGCTCCCGATCACGTTGCCCGAGTGGCTCCGAAACAACCTGTCGAAAACAGCCAGGGCCTCGAATCGGAGTGCGGGCAGGCCGATGGTGGCGACGCGGAGGAGGATGGCGAAGGCGTGGCGTCGGGTTGCGTGGAAGGCGTACAGCGGGCCGACGATCGGTAGGCACAGCACCGCTGCCACGACGCGCCATCGGGAGCGGCGCAGGAGCGCGCGGTTGAAGTGGCCGAACGAGTCGCCTCGGACGAGGGTGCCGTCGAGGTCGAAGACGGCCAGTGGGCGGCGGGTGGTCGCCGGGGTGCGGGTCAAGGGCGGGGCCTCTCCCTTTGTTCGGAGGGTTCAGTCGATCCGCCCGCGCCCGGTGACCAGTTGCTTGGCGATGACCGAACCCGAACCCGGATTCGACCCTGGACTCGAACCTGGATTCGACACCGGATCCGGTGTCGAATCCAGGTGCGACGCGGTCGAACGCCGCCTCGCGCACTCGATCACCGAGGTCCTTACCCACCGGGAACCCCGAACCGCCACCGCCGGTTCGGGGTCGGTTCTCCGGTCATCCGAGCGGATCGGGACGGCCTCAGTACGCGACGGTGAAGCGGGAGCGGTGGTGCTTCGGCTGCTCCGCCTCGTCGATGAGGGCGACCGCGAGGTCTTCCATGGAGATCGCCGAGACGCCGTCGGCGTCGATCAGGAGTTCGTCGGTGCCCACCCGGAAGGTTCCGGTGCGGATGCCGGGCTCGAGGTTGGCGGGCGGGCTCAGGTAGGTCCAGTCGACGTTGTCGTCGGCGCGGAACACGTCGAGTTGGGCGTTGCAGGCGAGGGCGATGCCGCGCCATGCCGTCGGTACGAACCTCGGGTCGTCGACGGCCATCGTGTCGCCCGCGTCCGGGACGGTCAGGCTGCCCGCGCCGCCGACGGTCAGCAGGCGGACTCCGGTTCCGGTGAGGCCGGCCAGCAGCGCCTCGGCGGTGTCGGCCAGCGCCTGCTCGCTGCCGTGTGCCGGTCGCGTGGCGCTGATGACAAGGTCTTGGCCGGTGCTCAGCGCGGCCACGTCCGTGACTTGCGCGGCGTCGCCCACTCGGGCTGCGGCATCGGGGTGCAGCTTCGCGAAGCGGGCCGCGTCACGGACCACGGCGGTGACCTCGTGGCCTCGGGACAGGGCCTCGGACACGACGCGGCTGCCCACGTTTCCGGCTGCTCCGAACACGGTGATGCGCATGGTGGTGCCTCTCTCTCGGAGGGTTCGACCGACTGCTCGGGCCAGGCTGGGCAGGATGGATCGGATGGATCGAACCGAGCGGTTGATTCCTTAGTGCTAAGCAAAAGATACCTCAACGCTAAGATAATTGGGAAGCGGGAGGCGGCCCGGTTCATCGGATCGCCTCGGCTAACCTGACGCCGTGGCAGATCACGTCGACCTTGTGCTGGAGCAGTGGGGTACGCAGCGCCCCGACCTGGACGCGTCCCCGATGGCGGTACTCGCCCGGCTGTCTCGTGCCGCGCGACTGGTCGGCGCCGAGCTGACCCGGACCTTCGGTGAACACGGGCTCGACGCCTCGTCGTTCGACGTACTCGCCACGCTGCGCCGGCACCCGCCCCCGCATCGACTGAGCCCCACCGAACTGATGCGCGCTTCGATGGTCACCTCGGGCGCCATCACCCAGCGGCTCGATCGCCTGGAGGCGCGCGGCCTGATCTCCCGCACCACCAGCACATCCGACGGCCGCGGTGTCCTCGTCGCGCTCACCGACGAGGGCCGCGATCTGATCGACGGAGTCCTGCCCGCGCACATCGACACCGAAGAACGCGTGCTCGCCGCCCTCACCCCCAAGCAACGCGCCGCCCTCGCCGACGGCCTCCGTACCCTCTTGGAATCGCTCGGCGACACTCGAACCTGACCCACACACGACGACCCGCTCCAACCCCCGCCCCACGCCGGATGGCCGCCCCCTGCGAGCGCCATCCGGCGCGGTGGTGGTCGCGGCGACGCGCAGGCGGAGGCGGCTCGCTCTGCGGGTGACGCCTACGGGTGGTTCGGACTTGGGTCCGCGTCGGGGTAGGTGCCGAGGGCGGGGGCCAGGAGGCTGAAGAGGTGATCGGCTTCCGGGGTCACGATGGCCGCGATGCGGTCGGTGGGGTCGCCGGCCAGTGTGAGTTCCTGGACGCGTTGGAAGAGCAGGCGGTGGGCGGCGGCGAGGAGGGCCGCGGCGGCCCGGGGGGCGATGGTCGTACTCGCGTCGGGAGGAGCGGCGGCGGCGAGGGCTTCGGCGAGAGCGTCCTCCCGCTGATCGTGGAGGTCGCGCAGGCGGGCGGTGAGCGTGGGGCTGTCCGCGACCATGCGGGCGAAGTCGAAGCCGGCGAAGCCCGCGACGGGGTTGTGCTCGTCGAGGGCGGCGTCGAACTCCCTTTGTAGCGCGCCGAGTGCCGATTCGCCGTCGGCGCGTCCGATGACGGCGCGGGCCAGGCTCGCGGTGAACTCCTCGTGGTGGTCGAGGGCCAGGTCCTCCTTCCGCGGGAAGTAGTTGGTGACCGTCTTCTTGGCGACCCGGGCCGCGGTCGCGATCTCGGCGATGGTCGTCTGTTCGAAACCCTGCTCGATGAAGAGCCGAGTGGCGTGGTCGGAGATCAGTTGCCTGGTCTCCTGCTTCTTGGACTCGCGCAGCCCCAGCGGTTCGATACCCATGTGCGAATCTTACACTCGTCGTAAAAATATGCTTGACGGCATGAGTGGCTCTGCATAAAGTTACGTCCGTCGTAAAGTTAGGTTCGATGGAGGGAGATTGCAGATGCGAAAGATCCACCCCGCCGGTTCGCGCACCGATCGATTCGACATTGCCGGGTTCGACATCGTCGGGTTCGACGCGTCCCGGCTTGACCCGGCCGGGCTTGACCCGGCCGGGCCCGACGCGGCCCGGCTCGGCCTCGTGCAGGTCGGCTCCGTGCAGCTCGAACCCGTCAAGTTCGGTACCGCTCAGGGCCTCGGCGCTGCCCCGGCCCCGGCGGCCCCGGCGTCGACGCCTCGGCGGCTGATGCGTGAGCTGCCCCGTACCGGCCGCGGCAGGGCGACCGTCCGCACCAGGTACCAGGCACCTCGCCGCACCTACTGAGCCCGCCCGGGCCGAGCGCCCGTCCGCCTTGCCGGCCACCACTTCGAGGAGCCCCCATGCATGTCGTCACCTCCACGCTTTCCCTCACCGTCGCCGACGTGGATGCCTCTCGGCACTTCTTCACCTCCCACCTCGGCTACCGGGTGACCGCGTCCGCCGACGGCTTCGCCTCGCTCGGCCGGGACGACGACGCCGTCGACATCGTCCTGCTCCGCCGAGGCATCGAGGTGCTCCCGGTCGAGCAGCGTGACCGACAGGCGACCGGCCTGATCCTGGCGCTGACGGTCACCGACCTCGAAGCCGAGGAGGCGCGGCTGCGAGGAGAAGGCGCCCCCATCACCATGCCCCTGCGCGAAGAGCCTTGGGGCGAACGCCTCTTCCAGATGACCGACCCCAATGGAGTCGTCATCCAGCTTGTCGAATGGGCCACCCCGACCGACTCCGCGGGGGGCGAGGACACCACTGCGGGCACCACCACCGGGTGAACACTTCCTCCCCCGAGGTCGTCATCACCTCCCCGATGCCGTCGCGGCCGGGCCCACCTCGTCACGACCGACCGACGGGGTGCGCCCGGTGTGGTGGTCGAGGCCGGTCGGCCGCGCCGCGACCGGGGGCGGAGTATCGGGGTTTTCCGGGTTTGCGAGGGCGGCGATCGCGAATGGAACCGGGCTTGAACGGATAGCAGTACGCGCATGGTTCTTCACACGCGTTCCGTGCAGGTCGCAGCGTCCACCGACCGGGTGTACATGCTCTTGTCCGACACGGACAAGCTCCCCGAATACTTCCCTCCGGTGACCGCTGTCCGGGCCACCTCGGGGCGTGCGGTGGTGGTGACCGCCGGTGAGGCGGCGCACTCCGTCGCGGCCGAGGTCGATCTGGAACGGGACGGTCCCGGTACGCGGATCGAATGGGCCGTGCGGGGTACGCCGTACACCGGCATGGTGATCGTTCAGGACGGTCCGAGCGACGTGGACAGCATCGTCACCGTGGTGGTCGACGACGGTGAGGACCCGCTCGACCTCGGGGCGGTCGAGCGCGAGCGCATCCACGACGCGAGCCAGTTCGGGGGGAAGCAGGGGCGGGAGGCCCTGCCTGTGGACTCGCTCACCCGACACCGCCGGACCGGCACGGACGCCGACTTGGCCGTCGGCGACATCGTCGAACGCGGCCTCGACCACCTCCGCGCCTACGTGGAAACCGGTCGGCGGCAGGGCTGATCCGAGCCGCGCGCACCCCGACCGATGGGCCGCCGCGCCGTGCCCCAATGCGGTGCGCCGCGCCGCGCCGTGGTGTGTTACCCACCCATTCGCGTTGCGTTGCTTGTTTGTGTGTCGGGTCTGGGGTGGGTCTTGACGGACTCTTGACACCCCTTCGTGACGGGCCTAATTTTCTCTCATACTGAAATATTTTCACTATGAGAGGTGAATGTGGCGGAGACGGCCGATGCCCGGTGGGCCAACCGCTCCAGCCTGCTCGCGGTGCTGTTGGCCGGTGGGCAGCACAGCCGCGCGGGGCTCACCCAGCGGACCGGGCTCAGCGCGGCCACCGTTTCGAGGGTGGTCGAGGGGCTGCTGGACGAGGGCCTGGTCCGCGAGGGCGCGGTCCTCCAGACCGGGCGCCGCGGCCGGCAGGGCGTGGTGATCGAGGTGGCCGCCGAGCGCGGTGTCGCGGTCGGCGTCGACCTCGGTGGCACCACCTGCCGGTTCCTGGCCACCGACCTGCTCGGGCGCTCACCGCGCTATCGCGAGGAGCCCACCCCCCGGCACCTGGCCGCCGACGACCTCGCGGACTGGCTCGCGGAGCGGGTCCGGGCGCTGTACGCCGACTCGGCCGCGCCCGGCGTGCTGCGCGCCGGCGTGATAGGCCTGCCCGGTGCGGTCGCGGCCGACGGGTTGGGCGTGCGTGGTGCGACCAACCTCGCGCAGATCGAGGGCGACCTGTTCACCCGTCGGGTGCGCCGCGCGCTGGAGGGTACCGTCACCTTCGGCAACGACGCCGACCTGGCCCTGGAGGGCGAGTTGCGGCACGGCGCCGCGCGTACCGCCGACACCGCCGTGATGTTCACCGTCGGCGCGGGCTTCGGCGCCGGTGTGGCCGTGGATCGGCACATGCGGGGCGGACCGACCGGCCTGGTCGGCGAGTTCGGCTTCCTGCCGGTGGACTCCGACGACCACACCGTGGAGGAACTGGTCGGCGCCGAGGGCCTGATGCGGGCCGCGCGCGACGCCGGCCTCGATGTGGCCAACGCCGCCGACCTGTTCGTCGATACCTCGCCGGCCGCGCGGGCCGTGGTCGACCGGTTCGAGCGCGCGCTCGGAGTGGCGTTGATCGCGGTGACGATCGCGTACGAGCCCGAACTGGTCGTCCTCGGTGGCCGGGTCTCCGCCTCCATCGACGCCGCGATGACCACCCGGCTGCGCGAGCGGGTGCGCCGACGATTGCCCGCGTGCCCCGAACTCGCGCACTCCGAACTGGCCGACCTCGCGGGTGCGTTGGGCGCGGTATCGCGCGGACTCACCGCTCTGCGGATCCGCTTCGACGTCGCGGCGGACGCGGCGGCGGCGGTCCGGGCCGACCTGGACCTCGCCGCGCTGCTCGCACCGGCCGCACGCTGACGGAACGCCGCGCCGCCACTCGACGGCGCGAGCCCGCGAGACGCGTCACGCGCACCTCCGCACCCGTACGTCCCCGTCGGCGGCTCGGCTCCCACCAGGCGAATCGCATCGGGTCATCGACCCCGAACAGCCGGTAATCCGAACCGCGTTCCTCGCTCACCACAGCACAGCGCAAGGCCGAAGCCGAGATCGAAGCCGAGGCCGAGGCCGATGTTGTTCGCCGCGCTCGGCGGCGGCCGGCACGGCGGCCATCACCCCCTTCGCCCGACCCCACAAGGATGGTGACGACGTGTTCGACTCCGCCGACCTGGTCGACCCGCCGCTGCCGCGCGACTCCCTCGGGATGGTCGCGCGCGACATCGGCGGGACGCAGACGGCGATGGCCGCCACCGACGCGGCCGGTACGGTGCTCGCGGGCCGCCGGGTGGCCACCCGCGAGCCGGGCGAGGACATGGCGCACGCGCTGGATCGGCTGTTGCGGCCGGCCCGCGAGCGCCGCCGCGCTCACCGTCGGCGGCCGGATCGTGGGCGGCGTCCGGGGCGTGGCCGGCGAGATCGGCTACTCGCTCGTGCCGGGCCGGCCGGACGAGCCGGACCTGGAATCCCTGATCGGCGGCGGTCCCCTCGCCGCCCGCACGCAGACGTTGTACGCGCTCGCCGGCAGCGGGCCGCCGCCCGACGCGGCGGCGATCCCCACCTCCGCCGACCCACGGCTGCGGGCCGGCGCCGAACACGCCCTCGACGTGCCGGCGGGCCACGTCCTCAACCTCCACCTCGCCCTCGATCCGACCCGGATCGCGCTGGGTGGCGGGCTGGTGGCGGTATCCGACCGGATCCTCGACGTCCTGCGCGGCTTCCTCGCCAAGCACTCCCCGGGTACGCCCGATCCGGGCGAGGTGATCGTCGCGGCCCGCTATATCCACGACGGCGCGCTGCGCGGAGCCGCCGCCCTCGCGTGGGACGTGGTCCGCGGCGAACGACCGCGATGGGCGCCGGCGACCCGATGAGGCGGATCGAGGGCGGTGGGTGTTCGGGGGCGAGGAGGCACAGCCGAACGGTGGCGTGGCTCGGAACGCCGGTACGGCCCGGAACAGCGTGGTGAAGAAAGTCGTGACCCGAAGTCGACCGATGGGATGAACATGACGAACATCGCTCCCTCCACCCTTCCCGCCCCCGGTTCGGTGATGGCCGCCGAGATGGCCGAACAGCCCGACGTACTGCGCCGGTTGGTCGCGCGACTGCCGGAACTCGGCGCGACGATCCGGGCCGCGCTGCCGACGCCGCCGCACGGGGCCGTGCTGGTCGCGCGCGGATCCTCGGACAACGCCGCGGTGTTCGGTCGCTACCTGTACGAGATGGCGTCCGGACGTCCCGCCGGCCTCGCCGCGCCGAGCCTGGTCACCCGTTACGACGCGCGCACCGATTACACCGGCTATCTGGTCACCGCGTTGAGCCAGTCCGGGCGTACGCCGGAGATCGTCACGGCGGTCCGGGCCGCGCGCGAACGGGGTGCCCGGGTGGTGGCGGTCACCAACGAGGCGGACAGCGCGCTCGCGGCGGAGGCGCACGTGCTCGTCGCGACCGACGCGGGCACCGAGATCGCGGTCCCGGCCACGAAGACGGTCACCGCCCAGTTCGTGGCCATGGTCGGCATCGCCCTCGCGCTCGGCCCGTTGCCGTCGAAGCTCGCGGACCTCGCCGATCTGGCCCGACTCCCCGACGCGGTGGGCCGGGTCCTGGCGGGCGCGGCCGAGTGCGAGGCGCTTGCCGCGGACTGGGCGCACCACGACCGCCTGGTGGTGGCCGGCCGCGGCCTCGGCGGCGCGGTGGCGTTGGAGGGCGCGCTCAAGATCCGGGAGACGTCGGGGGTGTTCGCCGAGGGCATCTCGGTCGCCGACCTGCTGCACGGGCCGATCGCGGCGCTCGGCGACCGGGTACCGGTCCTGCTGGTCGACCTCGGCGGTCCGACCGCCCCGGACATCGCCGCCCTGCGCGCGCGTCTGGTGGCCGACGGCATACCGTACGCGATGGTCTCGCCCGAACTCGCCGACCTGCACTCCGAATCGGCCCGCGGCATCGCCACCACGGTGCATCTGCAATGCCTCGCCCGGACCTTCGCCCTGCACCGCGGCGCCAACCCCGACGCCCCGGTCGGCTTGGCGAAGGTCACGCCGACGACCTGATCCTTCCGAACCCACGGGCACGGCCCCTATCGCAGGGCCCAGATCCGGGGTCGCTACCTGAGACCCGAGCCGGAGTCCGAAGCATGGACATCCCGAAGGTGATGTTGCCGCGCTCGAATATCCGTGAACCAAGGACCCCGGACGCTGTCCGGTGTCGCCGGGTTCGTGGGAGGGTCGACGGCATGGCCATTGCGAAGAAGGGCACGCGGATCATCGTGGTCGACGGGGAGCGCTATCGCTGGGTGGTTTCAGCCGACAGCGGATCCATCGTCCTTGTCGTCGAACGCGCAGAAGAGGAGGGGCAGCGCCTGTCGACGAACTTCGAGCAGTCGGCTGTGATCACGCCGGGAGTGGTTGCCGCGGTGATCGAGGGTGCACACCGCCTCGGGTGGGCTCCCGAGCAGCGGGGCACGGAACTTCGGCTGTGGAACCTGGACCGGCATCCGGACCCTGCCGCCCTGAGGCTGCTCACGCGCGAAACGCTCCCGCCGTGGTCGGAGCGGGAGGGAAATCGGATACCGGCCTCGGAGGCCCGGGTGCATGCCCCATCGCCGATGTCATGACTGAGCCGTCGGCGGCGATCCCCGAACCCGAGCAGGCGATGCGTGACGGGAGCGGGTCGTCTGTCGTTCCGAACTTCCGCGAGGCGGGCGGAATTGCGGAGGTTTCGCGCACGATGGTGTCCTCGACGGTGTCTCGGCTCGTGCTCTCGTACTGTGGGAGGCATGCGAGTTCTTCTCACGTCCGACACGCACGTGCCCCAACGCGCCAAGGCCGTTCCCGAGCGGTTGCTCGCCGAGATGGCGGCCGTCGACGTCGTGATCCATGCGGGTGACTGGGTCGACGGGGCCGCGTTGGACCTGTTCGAGGCGCACTCGCGTCGCGTGATCGGCGTCTACGGCAACAACGACGGGCCGGATCTGCGCAGCCGGTTGCCGGAGGTGGCGCGCGTCGAACTGGGCGGCGTACGGTTCGCCGTCGTGCACGAGACGGGTCCGGCGGAGGGTCGGGAACGGCGGTGCGCGGCGCGCTATTCCGACGTGGACGTACTCGTGTTCGGGCACAGCCACATCCCGTGGGACACGGTCACCGACACCGGGCTGCGCCTGCTCAACCCCGGCTCGCCCACCGACCGACGCCGGCAGCCGCACCACACCTACATGACGCTGACCGCCGACGCGGGCAAGATCACCGACGTGGTCCTGCACGACCTGGACTGAGCCCCGGCGCACTTCGGGACCCGGCGCGGCGACTCGCCGCCCGGAATGGACGCGACCTGGGCCGATCTGCGCGCGCTGTTCGAGGAGCCGCGGATCGTGGAGGTCCTGGTGCCGGCGGGGTGGTGCCGCACGATCGCGTACGTGGCCAACGCGCTTCGCCCGCCGGCCGAGGAATGGGCGAGGCTCTGCCCGGAGGTGTGACGGCTCGACGCCTCGCGGCGACCACCCGCGAGGCCCCCGCCGCCCGGCCTCCTAGGCGGCCCCGACCCCGTCGAGGAAGTCGACGATCGCGGCCTGCCACTCCGCGGGGCGTTCGGCGAACGGCAGGTGGCCCGTGTCGAGTTCGACCACGCGCGCGTCGCGCAGCCCGGCCGCGACGTTCCGGTGGTGGTACGGCTCGACCAGTCGGTCGCCCGTCGTGGACACGACCAGGGCCGGGACCTCGATCGCGGTCAGGTCGGCGCGTACGTCCAACCGTTCGACCAGTTCGGTGTGCTCGGGCGTGCCGGGCGGCGGGGTCTCCGAGGTCATCCGCAGGACCGCGGCCAACTCCTCGGGGGAGAGTGCGGCCAGCGCGGCCGGGCCGAGCGCGAGCGGGGTCAGGTACGCGGCCAACGTCGCGCGGTCGCCGGATTCGTACAACCCGCGCCAGACCCGCGCGGCCAGGCGCAGGCGGTGGTCGGCATGGGCGAAGGGCGCGGTGAGTACCAGCGCGGTGACCCGCTCGGGATGGCGCGTCGCGGCGCGTACGGCGATCGCGCTGCCGAGCGAGTAGCCGGAGACCGCGAAGGTGTCCAGGCCCTCGGCCACTCCCGCCGCGATCAACTGGTCGGCGAGGTGGTCCAGTTCGAGGGGTGCGTCGGCGCGCGGGGTCTGGCCGGCGCCGGGGAGGTCGACGCCGACCACGGTGCGGGCCGCGGCCAAGCCGGTCAGGATCGGCCCGTAGTTGGCGGCGATGCCGCCGCCCGCGCCGTGTGCGATCAGCAGGCCGGGGCCCGAGCCCAGGACGGTACGGGCGTAGGTCGGTGTGGGCAGGGCGCCGGTGGGCAGGGCGACGGTGGGCAGGGCGACGGTGGGCGTGGACATGCGGGCTCCCGATGGGGGCGACGGTTGTGTAGCGGTCGCTACAAATCTCACCGTAACAGAGATTCCCCGGTTTCATAGCGAGCGCTATACAATGGCCGCATGTCCACCACCAGTGCCCCGGGCCGTCCGCGCGGCTTCGACCGCGAAGCCGCGCTGGACCGCGCGGTGCTCGAGTTCTGGCAACACGGCTACGAGGCGACCTCGGTGGCCGGGCTGACCGCCGCGATGGGCATCAAGCCGCCCAGCCTGTACGCCGCCTTCGGCGACAAGCGCAGACTGTTCAGCGAGGCCATCCAGCGTTACGGCGTCACCTACGGCGCGGTCGCCGGTGACGTGATCGCCGCCGAGCCGGACGCGCGCCTCGCGATGGAACGCCTGCTGTTCGCGCTGGCCGACGCGTACACCGAGCCCGGCCACCCACCGGGGTGCATGGTGATCACCGCGGCCGTCAACTGCACGTCGGCGGCCGAGGAGGTCAAGGCCGAACTGCGCGCGCTGCGCGAGGCGGCCAAGGCGGGGATGCGCGCGAAGATCGCCACCGGCATCACGGCCGGCCGGCTGCCCGCCGACACCGACGCCGACGCCCTCGCCACCTACTACGCGGCCGTGATCCAGGGCATGTCCACCCAGGCCGTGGACGGCGTCTCCCGCGAGACCCTGGAACACGTCGCCACCCTCGCGATGCGCTGCTGGCCGACCTGACACGGCCATCGACCGCTTCGTTCCGGCGTGCTCGCGGGACAGGACGCGTGCTCGCGCGACGGGGCGGGGCGGAACGGAACCGAACAGGGCGGGGCGGGACGGAACTTGGCGCCCGGCGCCCAGCGCCCGGCGCTCAATGCCCGGCGCCGCAGTCGTTGCCGAAGTCCGGTACGTCGGCGGACAACAGGTGTTCGGCGGCGCCTTCGAGTGCCTCGGCCGTCTCGGTGGAGCGGGGGAGCATGCTCTTCTCGTAGGTGCGGATGGCGTCGTCGACCGTGGCGGCGTCCGCGAGGGCGAGGGCGAGTTCGGCGGCGTCGAGCATGGCGAGGTTGACGCCGACGCCGAGTGGGGGCATCAGGTGGGCGGCGTCGCCGAGCAGGGTCACCGTGGGGTTGTGTTCCCAGGTGTGCGGGACCGGGAGGGCGAACAGCGGTCGGTCGACGTAGCGTCCGTCGTTGTCGGTGATCATCCGGCGCAGGCGGGGTGACCAGTGGGCGTACTCGTCCAGGAGCAGGGCGCGGATGCCGTCGGTGTCGCCGGCGGCCAGGCCGCGCGCGGCGATCCAGTCGACCGGGGTCCGTCGGATGATGTAGACGCGGATGTGGTTTCCGCTGTTGCGTTGGGCGAACAGGCCGCGATCGCCGTCGGCGGCGGCGGCGCTGCCCGCGCCGACCAGTTCGGCGATGTCGGGGTGCCGGTTTTCGACGTCGGAGAACCATGCCTCCAGGAAGCTCACCCCGGTGTACTCGGGGACGGCGGGGGACACGGCCGGCCGTACCCGGGAGAAGGCGCCGTCGGCGCCGATGACCAGATCGCTCTCGACGGTCGTGCCGTCGGCGAAGTGCAGTCGGCGTGGCCCGTCGGCGGGCCCGCCGATCCTGTCGAGGGCGTGACCCCAGCGCACGGTTCCCGGTTGCAGCGAGTCGAGCAGCAGCGTGCGCAGTCGGTCGCGGTCGATCTCCGGCTTGAACAGCTCGTCGGCTTCCGGGACTTGATGGAACACCACCGTGCCGGTCGGGTCCAGCTGCCGCATTTCCTGCCCTTCGGGGCGGGCCGATGCGAAGAACTCGCCGAGCAGGCCGGCTTCGCGCAGGGCGATCTGGCTGCCGTCGGCGCGCAGGTCGAGGGTGCCGCCCTGGTCGCGTGCGTCGGGACCCCGGTCGCGGTCGTAGACGGTGACCGCCATGCCGCGCTGCTGGAGGATGCGGGCACAGGTCAGCCCGCCGGGTCCGGCGCCGATGACGGCGATTCGGGCGTGCGTGGGGCGTGGGGAGGTCATGAGTGTTCCCTTCGTCGGCGAAGAGCAGAAAACGTCGTGGGCGGGGCGGGGCGGGGCGGGGCTGGGCCGGACAGGGCCGGGGGCCGGCCGGGGGCCGGCCGGGGGCCGGCGGGCGTCCCGGCGCTTCGGCCTCCGCGGTTCCCAGAAAAGCAGACCGAGCCAAAAAGTGCAACGACTCAACTTTGCTTATGGAACCACTATCCGCCTGAGGCAACTTTTGGATATGCTCAGGCCATGCCTGAATCTGCCCCTGCCCCTGGGCCCGTGCCTTCGCCTCCCGCCGGCCGCCGCGAACGCAAGAAGGCGGCCACCCGGCAGTCGATCGCCGATGCCGCGCTGCAGCTCTTCGTGGCGCGCGGCTACGACCAGGTGAGCATCCGCGACATCGCCGACGCGGCGGACGTGTCCACGACAACGGTGTTCAAGCACTTCACCGGCAAGGAGGCGCTGGTATTCGACCGGTCCGAGGACCGGGAATCGGCACTGATCGCCGCGGTGCGGGAGCGAGCCGTCGGTCGGAGCATCGTCGACGCCCTGCGGCAGCACTTTCTCGACACCTGGCTGCCGCTCGCGGCGGATCCGCGGCTGGCCGAGTTCACCGGCCTGGTGGACTCCACGCCGGTGCTCCGCGCGTACGGCGAACGCATGTGGACCCGGCACACCGACGCCCTCGGCGCGGCCATCGCCGACGAGATCGGCGTGGACCACGACGACGTCGCATGTGTGGCGCTCGCTCGCTTCGTCCTCGAAATTCCGGCGCTCACGCGCGGGCGGCAGGATCGCCGTGCCGCCGTCGGGGCAATCTTCGACATCCTCACGCGCGGCTGGCAACCGCCGGGCGAGTCCTCCGCGCCCGGCGGGTCCTAGGCGGGTCCCAGGCCGTGTCCAGGACACGCGCCGGCGCGTTCGTCCGCTTCGGCGCCCGGTCGATCAGGAGCCGGCCGGGCCGCCCTGTCCGGTGCCGTCGCGGCGGGCCTGTTCGGCCAGGCGTTCCCGGGCGATGGGCCAGGTGATCGGCAGGTCCTCGACCGGGACCTCCCAGAAGGTGAAGGTCGATGTGCGCATGGTCGGCCGCAGGGTGGTCATGATGCCGCGGTGCGGCTCGGTTCGGACGAAGGTGTCCAGCGCCTCGCGGCTCTCCCAGGCGGACAGCGTGTAGAAGACCCGCTTGAACGGCTGGGCGATCAGCGACGCCCCGACGGCCCCCGGCGCGGACTTCACCTGGCGCCAGGCGGACAGCGACTTCAGGAAGAACTTCGGTACGTCCTTGGCCGAGCGGATCTCGAAGCGCGAGGCCATCACGAGCGCCCGGGTCCCGGGGGTGGTCGGATTCGGGGTGGTCCAGGGGAGTGTGGGCACCGTCGGACTCGCTTTCGACGCGGTGGAACGTGAGAAGTGGATCGGGTGGCGGCGGACAGGACCGAGAGCGTACGCGGTCGGCCGGTCCGATGTGCCGAACCCGCCGACGCTTCCAAGCCACGGCCCGGCTCGCCCCGGGCAGACCACTAGGTCGAACGCGCCGCCGCCAGCAGGGATTCCGCCGCCTGGGTGCGGGCGTACAGCACCACCCGGCCGGCGCGGTGGGCGGCGACCAGGCCGGCCGCGCGCAGTGCGGACAGGTGTTGCGAGACGCCGCCCGGGGTCAGGCCGGTACGCCGGGCCAGGTCCGTGGTCGAGGCCGGCGTGACGAGCTCGGCCACGAGCGTGGCGCGGGAGCGGCCCAGGACGCCGGCGAGCGCGTCGGGCGCGACCGGTCGGGCGGGCGTGGACCACAACGTGCCGATGCCGCGCGGCGGATAGCGCAGCGTGGGCTGCCACCGCCCGTCCAGCACCGAGAACACCCTCGGCCAGACGAACGCCGACGGCACCAGCAGCAGCCCCTTGCCGTCCAGCGTGCGCCGACCGCACGCGAAGCGGTTCTGCACCTGGAGCGTGCCCGCGTCCCAGGTGACCTGCGGATCCAGGTCGTTGAACAGGCCGCGCGCGCCACCCTCGACCAGCCGCCTCGCCCGGAACAGGATGTCCCCCTCCAGGAAGGTCAGGATCCGCGGCCAGTACGGCGCGAGCGCCAACTCCCAGTACGCCCGGATGGTTTCGGCCAACCGCGCCAACTCGCGCTCGGGATCGGCCCGCAGCGCGGCGATCCGCTCCGGCGCGACGTCCGAGGTGGTGCGCAGCAGGTCGAGCGGTGTGGCGCGCAGCGTGGCGAGCTCGACCTCGAGCGAGGTCAGCGGCGTGGTCGGCGGCGGGCACAGGAAGCCCGCGAGGGCTCGGGTCGGTACCGGGACCAGATCGGTGAGCGGCGTCAGGTCCACCTTCGCGGCGGCCAGGCGCCCGCGGACCTGATCCGTCCAGGTGCGGTGGATGCCCTGTTCGTCGGCACCCTTGAGCATCCGCACGCTCGCGATCACCTCCCACAGGGGGGAGACGACGAAGCGGGTGCGGGCCACGTCCTCCGGAGTGAACTCGATCTCGATCATTAAGCCCAGGCTAAATCATTGGGTGTGCTCGGTGGCGCGCGCCAAGCTGCCGCCATGAGCCAACCGCACTCCCCCTGGCGCATCGCCGACTTCCGCACGCTGTTCACCGCGGCGGCGCTCAGCGAACTGGGCACCAACATGGGCTACGTCGCCATCCCGCTGATCGCCGTCGCGGCCCTGGACGCGAGCCCCGGCCAGGTGGGTGCGCTCGCCGCGCTCGGCACCGTCGCCTTCCTGCTGATCGGCCTGCCCGTGGGCGCGTGGGTGGACCGGATGCGCCGCCGCCGGGTGATGATGGTCGCCGACCTGATCCGCGCCGCGCTGATCGCCTCGATACCGGTGGCCTGGTGGCTGGACGCGTTGACGCTGCCCCAGTTGTACGCCGTGGTCCTGCTCAACGGCTGCGCCACGGTGTTCTTCGACGTCGGCTCGCAGAGCTTCTTGCCGCACCTGGTCGGCCGCGAGGCGCTGGTCACGGCGAACGCCGCCATGGTCAGCCTGATGGCCACCGCCAACATCGCCGGCCGCAGCGCGGGCGGCTTCCTGATCCAACTGGTCGCCGCCCCGGCCGCGTTGGTGTGCACCGCGGTCGGCTATCTCGCCTCCGGCCTGGGCCTGACCCGGATCCGCGCGGACGGCGCACCGACCACGGCCGGCGGTCCCGAACGCCGACTGCGCACCGAGATCGCCGAGGGATTGCGGCACGTGGGCCAAGGACGGGAGCTGCGTGCCCTCGCCGCCACGGCCGCGCTCACCAACTTCGGTTCGCAACTGGTCAACGTGTTGCTGCCGGTGGTGTTCGTTCGGGAACTGGATCTGCCCGCGGGTGCCTTGGGCTTGTACATGGCGCTCGGCGGGCTGGGCATCCTGGTCGGCGCGCGTTGCGCCCGGCCGATCTCGGCCCGGCTCGGTTTCGGTCGCACGCTGGGCCTGGCCGGACTGTGCCTGGCCCCCGCCGGGTTGCTGATCCCGCTGCTCGATCGCGGCCCGTGGCTCGTGCCCGCCTGCCTCGGCTGGTTCCTGGCCACCGCCAAGATGGGCATGGACAACGTCCTCGGGGTCAGCCTGCGCCAACGCCTGACCCCCGACGCGATGCTCGGCCGGATGAACGCGACCTTCCGCTGCCTGCTTACCGGCGCGTCCGCGATCGGCGCGGTGGCGGCGGCACTGATCGGCCAGTTCGCCGGCGTGCACACCGCGATCTGGGTCGGCGGCGCCTGCCTGTCGGTGGGCTTCCTCCCGGTCTTCTGCTCCCCGATCCGCACCCTGCGAGCCCTTCCGGACGGCCCGACCCACGTCGTGGCCGCCGGGCCCTTGGTGCTCGTACCGAAGAAGTAGTCGGTCCCCCGGAGGCGCCCTTGCATCGGGACCGGCGTCGGGACCGGCCGCACGGCATCGGTGCCGACGCACGGGCGCCGCACGCACTCCCATCCGGCCTCGTTCGGTTTGCCGGTGGCCGCGGCGAGGACGAATTCCGCTCACGCCGTCGATCGGCCGCGGGTACCCCACGGGTCCTGGGCGGCGTAGGCCGGCCGCCACAGGTTCAGGTAGGTCGGGCGGACGGACTCCGGCAACTGGCCGAGGATGCTCGCGGCGTGCTCCGTACTCGCGCCGTCGAGCAGCCACGGCAGGTAGCGGCACGTGCCGGAACCGATCCGCCGGCCGTGCTCGGCCTCGAAGCGGCGCCACTGCTCGGCGGTGGCGACCGCGTCGACCAGCGGCAGCGCCTCGTCCTCCTCATGCGCGAGATGCCCGCGCAACCCCGCGACCAGCGCGTCGAGCAGATCGCCGAGCCGCTGCCGGCCCCGATCGCGGTCGGCCAGCGCCGCGTCGACGGCATCCAGGAGCGGATCGAACGTGGCGTGCTCGGCCTCCATCACGGCGATCACGCCCAGTTCCGCCGGCCGACCGGCCAAAGCCTTGCGGACCACCGGCCACAGCAGGTCGTCCTCGGCGCCGAGATGGACCCGCAGGTAGCGGCGGAACAGGTCCCAACCGGTGGTCACCCGCAGGATGTGCCAGGGGTCGTCGTCCGTGCGGGCGGCGATCTCGGCGATGCGCTCCAGATCGCGGCGCAGCGCGTCGTGGATCGCGAACACCATCGTCATGTCGTGTCGGAAGACCTTGCTGCGCACAGGATTCCTCGCTTGTCGAGCGTTGTCGTCGTCGGGGACGGGCGGGCCGGTGGAAGGGGAGGCAGGCCGGGGAGCGGCGAAGGGGAAGCGAACTCCCGACGCT
This sequence comes from Embleya sp. NPDC001921, assembly GCF_053594475.1. Lineage (NCBI taxonomy): Bacteria > Bacillati > Actinomycetota > Actinomycetes > Kitasatosporales > Streptomycetaceae > Embleya > Embleya sp. NPDC001921. Next base: position 48,541 of record NZ_JBSFEO010000003.1, on the reverse strand, counting down.
TTGACGAATTCCGGCGCCGTCGTGTGACCGGGACGCGCCCGCCCGGCGTTGTCGGAGGCCCGCAGTAGTGTGCGCGGCCGTGATCGAACCAGACTTCCTGAGTGCCACCCGCACGTCCTATGACGCCGTCGCCGGCGAGTACACGGACTACGTCCGGACCGAACTCGCGGGCAAGCCCGTGGACCGGGCCCAACTCGCCGCCTTCGCCGAACTCGTACGGGCGTCGGGCGCCGAGGCCAAACCCGTGGCCGACGTCGGATGCGGACCCGGCCGGGTCACCGCGCACCTGCACGATCTGGGCGTGGAGGCGTTCGGGATCGACCTGTCGCCGCAGATGATCGCGGTGGCCCGACGCGAGTACCCGGATCTGCGGTTCGAGGTCGGCACGATGACCGACCTGGACCTTCCGGACGCCGGCCTCGGTGGTCTGGTCGCCTGGTACTCGACCATCCACGTGCCGATCGCGGAACTGCCCGCCGTCTTCGCGGGCTTCCATCGTGTGCTCGCGCCCGGCGGCCATCTTCTGCTCGCCTTCCAGGTCGGGGACGAGCCGCTGCGCATGACCGAGGCGTTCGGCCGATCGGTGGACCTCGACTTCCACCGCCGCCGGCCGGAGGTCATCGCCGACCTGGTGACCGACGCGGGCCTGGCCGTGCAGGCCCGGACCATCCGCGAACCGATCGCCGGCGAGAGCGTACGACCGTGTCCGCAGGCCTTCCTCCTGGCCCGCAAACCCCCGGCCCCGGGCGCCTCCTGACCTCGGGCGGGGCGCCCCGCCACCGGCGCCGGCAGGTGCTGCGAGCTCGGGCGCGGGATGCCCGTAGTCGCGCGCCCCGCGGGTCAGCCGTGGGCGGCGGGGCCGGCGAAGTCGGGTACCGGTTCCGGGCGGGAGCCGTTGCGCAGCGACCTGGCGCCGGCCACGCCGACCAGGGAGGCGGCGACGGCCCGGCGGACCGGGATCAACGCCGGCTCGCCCCGCTCCATGGTGGCCCGGAAGGCCCGCAGCAGGAGCACGGTGCCCTCGGCGGAGCGTTCGACGGTGTCGTCGCCGAGAGCGAGGGTGGGCGGCACGCGTTCCTCGTCCCGAGCCCGGCCGTCCGCGGTGGTCCATCCCTCGGAGCGCACCCGCACCGACCAGGCCCGCTCGCCCGGTCCCCGGACGGACTCCGCCAAGGCCCGGCTGCCGCGTACCGAGACCCAACTCCAGTGGCTGTCCGGCTCGCCCTGGAGGAAACCGTGCCGGGTGACCGCCAACGCGCCGCCGGACAGCCGCACCACCAGCACCACCGCACTCCTGGGGTCGGCCTCGTCCGCGACGAACGCCGAGACCTCGACCGGCCATTCGCCGGTGAGCGCGAGCACGGGAGACAGTGTGTGCGTGCAGTACGCGGTCGGCGCGATCCGGCCGCGCCAATGCGCGGGATCGCCGATCAGCGCGTCCACCGTCTCGGGCGACATGCCGTGCAGGTAGTCGGCCTCGATCAGGGTGATCCGACCCACCTCACCGGCCTCGACCACCCGGCGCAGCAAGCGAACGTGCGGATGCAGCACATAGTTCTCGGCGAACGAGTAGGTCGCGTCGGAGCGTTCGACCGCGTCGACGAGCCGGCGTCCCTCGTCCTCGCTCACGCACGCGGCCGACTCGGACAGTACGTGCACGCCCCGCTCCAGGAAGGCCATCGCGAGCGGCGCGTGCGCGTCGAAGTCGTTGGCCAGGATTACGCCGTCCAGCCGCTGGTCGAGCAGGTCCCGCCAGTGATCGGTGAACACGACGCCCGGGAGCCGCGTCTGCGCCTCGGCTCGGCGTCGGGGGTCGCGATCACACGCCGCCACCACGTCCAGTCCCACCCGGCTGGACCAATTCGCCAGGTGAAGCCCCATGCCCAACCCGACTACTCCCACACGCATCCGGCCATCCTGCCGGCGGCCCGACGCCCCGGCGACCCGGTTTTCCGCCGCCGTCCGCCCACCCGTCCGCACCCGTCTGCCGCTTCGCCGCACGCCGGGCGTACGTCGGCAAGCGCGGCGGAGGGCTGCCGGGACGGCGAACGGCGAGGGAGTCGGGGCTACCCGCGGTCGCGATGGGGACCGAAGGATCGCCGACGCCCTCGCCGTCCGGGTCGTCCGGGTCGTCCGGGTTGTCCGGGGTGAGGTCAGCCCAGCGAAGCCGTCAGGGTGATCTCGGCGCCCGGCGAAAGCAGCCGGGAGATGGGGCAGTTCTGCTTGGTGACGTCCGCGATCTTGAGGAACTCCGCCTGGTCGATCCCGGCGGCCACGACGGCGGTCTCCAGGTCGATCCGGGTCACCGTCGGGGCGCCCTCGACCTGGACCAGGTGCACTTTGGCGGTGGTGTCCACCGACGTGGCCGGGAAGCCCGCGTCGCCCAGACCCTTGGCCAGGGCCATCGAGAAGCAGCCCGCGAGCGCGGCGCCGATCAGTTCCTCGGGGTTGGTGCCCTCGCCCTCCTCGAAGCGGGACTTGAACGAATAGGCCCCCTCCAGGCCGCCCTTGCCGGTGCGAATGGTGCCGGCACCATCGAGGATGGTGCCCTGCCACTGAGCCGTTGCGCTACGAATAGTCATGGCTCGATGCTAGTACCGTGACCGATGCCCGACGGCACGGCACACGCCCCGGACACCCCGTGAGCCGCACCGGGCCCGGACCGCGACGCGCGACGCCGCCCCCGGATCACCCCGGCCACGACGACCGGGCCCGTTGGGCCGCCGCGCCGCCGCCCGCCGGGGTGACTTCGACGCGCTGGTCGCCGTGCTCGACCCGGACGTGGTGGCCCGCTCCGACGGCGGCGGCCCGCGCCCCGGCGGTGTGACCCGAGGCGCGGCGGAGGTGGCCGGCGGCGCGCTCACCTTCGCCCGACTCGCCGCCGTCGCCCGACCCGCGCTGGTCAACGGTACGGCCGGCTTCGTGGCGGGCGTCGCCGGTCAGCCGATGTCGGTGGTGGCCTTCACCATCGTCCGGCGCCGGATCGTCACCATCGACATCCTCACCGACCCCGAACGCCTGAGCCGGCTCGACCCGACCGTGCTCGCGAGCTGACCCCCGGTGACCGAGGCCGGGTCCGGCGACACCGGACCCGGCCGGCCCACCCCGCGCAACTCGCCCCACCGGCCCCGAAGATCGATATCCACCTGCCGGCTGGGTACGTACCGCGACATGAGATTCCTCCACGATCAGGTACCGCCGCACGACCTCACCTACAGCGATGTCTTCCTCGTACCGTCGCGCTCGGGCGTGGGTTCCCGCCTCGACGTGGACCTGACCACCTCCGACGGCACCGGCACCACCATCCCGGTGGTGGTGGCCAACATGACCGCCGTCGCCGGGCGCCGGATGGCCGAGACCATCGCCCGGCGCGGCGGGCTCGCGGTGATCCCGCAGGACATCCCGGTCGACGTGGTCGCCGAGGTGACCTCCTGGGTCAAGGGGCGTCACCTCGTCTACGACACCCCGATCACGATGGCCCCCACCGACACCGTCGGCGAGGCGCTGAACCTGCTGCCCAAGCGCGCCCACGGCGCGGTGGTGGTGACCGAGGGCGGGCGCCCGGTCGGCATCGTCGCCGAGGCCGACTGCCTGGGCGTGGACCGCTTCGCGCAACTCGCGCGGGTGATGACCACCGAACTGCTCACCCTGCCGGACGGCGTCGACCCACGCGAGGCGTTCGACCGGCTGTACGAGGGCCGGCACAAGCTCGCGCCGATCGTGGACGCCGACGGCCGACTGGTGGCCGTACTGACCCGCACCGGCGCGCTGCGCTCGACGTTGTACACGCCGGCCGTGGACGCGGCCGGGCACCTGCGCCTGGCCGCCGCGATCGGCATCACCAACGACGTCGCGCACAAGGCGAAGGGCCTGATCGAGGCGGGCGTGGACACCCTGGTCCTGGACACCGCGCACGGCCACCAGGAGCAGATGATCAAGGCGTTGCGCGCGGTACGGGCGCTCGACCCGCCCGTACCGGTCGTGGCGGGCAACGTGGTCACCGTGCAGGGCGTGCGCGACCTGATCGAGGCGGGCGCGGACATCGTCAAGGTCGGCGTCGGCCCCGGCGCGATGTGCACGACCCGGATGATGACCGGCGTCGGGCGCCCGCAGTTCTCCGCCGTCGCGGAGTGCGCGGCCGAGGCGACCCGGCTGGGTCGACACGTGTGGGCCGACGGGGGTGTCCGGTATCCGCGCGACGTCGCGCTCGCGCTGGCGGCGGGCGCGTCGAACGTGATGGTCGGCTCGTGGTTCGCGGCCACCTACGAGTCGCCCGGCGACGCCTACCGCGACGGCGAGGGCCGGCTGTACAAGGAGAGCTTCGGCATGGCCTCGGCACGCGCGGTCCGGCTGCGCACGGCCACCGAATCCGCCTTCGACCGGGCCCGCAAGTCGCTGTTCGAGGAGGGTATCTCGTCCTCGCGGATGTACCTGGACCCGAACCGCCCCGGCGTCGAGGACCTGTTGGACTCGATCGGCGCCGGTGTGCGCAGCGCGTGCACCTACGCCGGTGCCCGCACCCTGACCGAATTCCACGAACGCGCCGTGCTGGGCATCCAGAGCCCGGCCGGCTACGCGGAGGGCCAGCCGCTGCCCGAGAGTTGGTGAGCACCGGCGGCGCGGTCCCACGGGGCCGCGCCGCCGGTGCGGTGCGTTGTGCGACCGTGCGATCACCCGGCGGTGTGCGCGTCACCCGGTCGGCAAACGGTTTGACGGGTGCGGAACACTTTTCCCATGTCCACCGCCGTACGCAGTCCGCACCCGCAGACCTGGACGATCGCCCCCGCCGCGGTCGGCTCTCCCGAAGCGCTCGCGCTGCTGCGGGCGTACTTCGTCGAGGTCAGCGATCGGTACTACCGGCTGCACGAGGGCCGGGACTCCACGCCGACCGAGATCGAGGAGGGCCTGGCCGACGCGCCGAGCGACCACCTCGCGCCGCCGCGGGGCCTGTTCCTGATCGGCCGATACGACGGCGAGCCGGCCGCGTGCGCCGGGCTGCTGCTGCGGGACGCGCGCACCGCCGAGCTGACCCGCGTGTTCGTACGACCCGACCTGCGCGGCACCGGCGGCGGCCGGCACCTGATGGCCGCCGCGGACGACGCCGCCCGCACCCTGGGCGTGGCCCGGATCGTCCTGGACACCCGCCTCGACCTGATCGAGGCCCGCACGCTGTACACCAGGAGCGGCTACGCGGAGGTACCGGCGCACAACAGCGGCAAGTACGCCGAGATCTGGTACGCGAAGGACCTCGACGGCACCGACCGACCCGAGCCGGCCGGAGCCGGCGCGCACCGGTCCGATCGGGCCTGAACGGGCCTGAACGGGCTCCGACCCGGCCCGAACGGCTCCGATCCGGCTCGAACCCGAGGGACTTCGCGCCGTCTCGCGACGAGAGGTCGCCGGACGGGGACCGCGACGGTGACCGCCACGACGAACGGAAGCGGCCATGACCGACAGCAGCGGGCACAACACCTGGGACAACCTGGGTTGGGGACCGTGGGACGAGCAGACCCTGCCGACCGAGCCGTTGGACGAACACGTCCGACTGGCAAGGCAGTTGCCACGAACCCTGGTCTCGGTGACCTACCCGGGCGTACGCCAACGGCCGGTCTTCGACCCGGCGTTGAAGCACTACGGCAGCGCCATGCGGGCCGGTGAGCCGCAGTTCACCGCGCCCGAGACCGCCGAACGCTGGCACACCGCCCGCCGACAGGCGGTCGACCACGTCCTGGCGGCGGTGGCGGACTCCCCGTGGGCCGAGCACCTGGTGCTGCGCGGCAGCATGTTGCTCCGGGCCTGGTACGGCGCCGCCGCGCGCGAGCCCGGCGACCTCGACTTCGTCGTGGTACCGGCCACGTGGGACGTGGTCGAGCCGCGCACCGACCGGATGTTCGCCGCGATCGCGCGCGGTGCGGACGCCCTCTCGCGCGCGGACGCCCCCTCCCACACCGGTCCGGGCGTACGGATCGACGCGGACGGCGCGATCGACGACGAGATCTGGACCTACGACCGGGTGCCCGGCCGGCGCCTGGTGTTGCCGTGGCACGCGGACGGACTGCCGTCGGGCACCGTGCAACTCGACTTCGTCTTCAACGAACCGCTCCCGTCGGCGGCCGAGTACACGGACGTACCGCGCCGGGACGGGTCGGGGGTGCACCGGATCCTGGCCGCGACCCCCGAGCAGTCGCTGGCCTGGAAACTGCTCTGGCTGCTCTCCGACTCCTACCCCCAGGGCAAGGACCTCTACGACGCGGTACTGCTGGCCGAATCGACGACGCTGGGCGCCGAACTGCTGCACCGGACCCTGGTGGCGGGCGAGCCGCATTGGGCCGGATCGCGGATCACCGCCGGTACGTTCGTCGACCAGGAGGCCGACTGGGACGAGTTCGCCAAGGAGTACCCGGACATCGGCGGCACCGGCGCCGAGTTCATGTCGCGGCTGCTGACGGCGCTCGAACCGGTGCTGGCCGAGGAGGACGAGCAGCCCGCCACCGACGGCTACGCGTGGCGGCTGCGGTGGCTCGACCCGCTGTTGCCGGACGCGCGCAGCGCGGCGGCGCGCGGAGGCATGCCCGCGCTGTCGGCCTGGCTCAAGAGCCGCGCGCTGGGCCTGGCCGAGAGCATCGTGATCATCCGCGAGGTGGTCGGCCCGGAGCAGTGCACGCCGGAGCAGGCGGCCGACGCGTACGTGGCCCAACTCCCGTACACGTCGGGCGAACTCGGCTACTACACGCGCAACCCCGGCGTGATTCGGAACGCGCTCGAGACGCTGCGCGCCCGGGTCTGACGACGCCGGTCGGCGCGCCGGTCCCGCCCACCGGACAGGTCCGTCCCGCCCGCCCGACAGGTGCCCCTCACCCGACAGGAAGCACGCCCGTGAACAGCATCGAACGCTCCGTGGCCAGGGCCGTCTTCACCCTGGCGGATCCCGCCCTCGTGCCCGTCCTGGTGGCCCGGCTCGGCGCCGAACTCGCGCCGGCGCTGCGGGCGATGGCGTCGGTGCCGGCGGTGTTGGCCGACGCGGTGCGGGCGTCGGGTGACGCCGCGTTGTCCGCCGCGATCAAGGCGCGCGCGTCGGGCGAGGCGGGCGGGGGACGCGACGATCGGCCTCGGCCGACCACCGCGCCGCCGCTCCCGATGCCCGCGTTCGTCGGGTCCGAGCGGTCCGGCGTCGCCGAGAGCCCGGTCGAGCGGGCCGCTCGCGGCGACCTCGCCGCCGACGAGGTGGACGCGCTGGCGAACCTGGACGATCCGCACGTGGACGCCGCACTGTTCGCCGGTTCGCTGCTGTCCGACGCGGAACGCGCGCGGCTGCTGGCGGGCGTTCGCCGCGACGGGACGCGGGGCCGGGTGGCCGAGCCGCTCCTCGCCCTGCTGTGGGGCGCCGACCTGGGTCGTTGCGCGGCGTGGTTGGCCGCCGGGACCACTTCGGGCGATCCCGAGGTGGCCCGCGTCGTCGTCAACCGGCTGCCGTTGCGCACCGAGGCGGGCCGACTGCGGGTGATCGTGGGCGTGTGGACCCGATACGGCGTCGACGAGGCTCGTCGGGTCCTGGCCGAGGCCGACTTCCCCGCCGACGTGCGCGAACCGATCGAGGACGCCTTCGCCCTGCGCGACGGCCTGAGTCTGCTGCGCGCACGCCTGATTGCCGAGGAGGACCCCGAGCGGGTCGCCGCGTTGTTGTGCGAGGCGGCGCGCGAGGGCGAGGACCGGGGGCAGCGCGGCCGGGTCGACGCGATCCTCGCCGACGGCGGGAGCCTGCCCTGGGCGGAGCTGATCCGTTCGCATCGGGCCGCCGCGCTGCCGCTCGTGCTGCACGACCGGCTCGCCGAAGCCCCGGACTGCCCCCACGAGTTGCTGGTCGCGATGTTGGCCAGGGGACTGGCGGCGCGCAGCCGGGAGGAACGACCGTGGCTGCACGAGGCGTTGGCGGCCGGCCGGGTGTCCGGCGCGGATCTGCTTCGGCACGCCCACCCGGCTCCGGTCGTGTTGTCGGTGCTGGCCGGCACGGATGCGCGTACGTTGCCCGAGTGGTGGGCCTCGGGCGCGCCTCGGGCCGAGGCGAACGCGCTGGTCGAGGAGTTCCTGGGGGCCGACGTCGAGGCGTGGATCGTGGCCATGCGCCTGTTCCCGGAATTCACCGGCACCATTCCGGAACTGCTGGCCACCGCACGGGCGGTGGCCGCGGATCCCGCCGGTTCGGCGCGGAGCGCGTCACCGGCCGAGTGACCCACCGGACGGGGTCGGCGCCGAGCCCGCGAACAGCTCACCCGTCTCGTCGGCCGCCTCCCGATCGGGATCCTCGCCCTCATCGACCATCGTGGCGACGCTGAGCAGGTCGAGCTGGGTGGGTCCGGCGGCGTGATCGTCGGCCTCGGCGGCCGGTGTCCACGATCCCCGGCAGGAGATCGGCGCGTCGTCGGCGCGCGCGTGGCCGGGGTCGTCGTGCCGCCAGACCGCGTGCGTCTCGGTCACCGCGACGCGACGACCGCACACGCCGCAGGTGCCTCGTGGCCGGTGCGTATTCATACCCCCATGATGTCCGACAGGACGGACAACGGCCGTCGGCCCACCGACCCGTCACCCTCGTCGGCGGCGCGCGCGATGTGCGCGACGTGCGCCGGCGCGACCGGTGGTGCCGGTGGCGTTTCGGCGGATCCGCGGGTTCGGGAAAGTCTTGGTCGGAAAGTCTTGGGCCGGGATCGGTCACATTCGTGATCCGGGATCCGTCATTGATGTGTCGGGCCGCAGCGAGCCCGCCGAGAACGAGTCGACGACACCAAGCCCGCCACGAACCTCACGAGCCGAACCAGCCGAACCAGCCGAACGGACCGGTACCGGCGCGCGGTCGCACACCGCGCCGCCGGGCGATGCCGCGCGCCGAAGCCCGGGTCGGCGGATCACGCAATCGGAGCACACCATGACACGCAAGACCTTCAAGAACGACATGTCCATGATGTACACGTTCCACGACGCGCTTCGGCGGGAACTGGGGCGGATCGCCAGGATCACGGCCGACGCGAGCGACGACCCGCGTCAGGTCCTCCAGGCGGCGATCGGTTGGGAGATGTTCAAGCGCTACCTGCACGTACACCACAGTGCCGAGGACGACGTGCTGTGGCCCGCGATCCGGTCGGCCGTCCAGGACCGCCCGGACGAATTGGCGGTGCTCGACGCGATGGAGGCCGAACACGCCATCGTCGACCCCGGTCTGAACGCCGTCGACGCGGCACTGGCCGACCGCGAAGGCGGCCCGGAGCGACTGGCCATGATCGTCGAACGCCTGGTCGGCGGCCTGAGCGGGCACCTCGCGCACGAGGAGGACGAGGCACTCGAGATCGTCGACGCGCACGTGACGCCGGACGTGCTCCGGCGCTTCGGCGCCGAGCACGGCATCCGGATCGGTGACGACAGCCCCCGGTACCTGCCGTGGCTGCTGGACGGCGCGAGCACGGACACCGTCGCGAACGTGCTCGGCCTGCTGCCCGAACCCCTGCGCGCGGCCTACCGAAACGAGTGGCAGCCCGCGTACGCGGGACTGGACATCTGGGGGCCGAAGCAGGGTTCGACGCAGGTCTGAACGCGCCGCGTTCGCACGCACGCGGGACCCGCCCGACCCGAAGGCGCACACGCGTCGGGGGCGGCTGAGCTCCCACGGACCTTCGGTCATCGAGTGCCGACGGACCGGGCGGTCACCCGCGGGCGGTCGAGCGACGGAACCACGATCCTCGCGGGAGTTCCACGGCTCGGCGGGGGCGAGCGGTGGTGGGCCCGAGGGTTCGACGGCGGATCGGCTACCAGCCCACGCGGAGGGCCCGGCCGGTCTCCACACCCTCGATCGAGCGGCGGTACGCCATCGCGGCGACGGCGGCGTCGACCGGCGGGAAGCCCGGGAAGAAGGAGTCGTAGGCGTCCATCGACTCGGTGAGCACCGTCGGGCTGACCGAGTTGATCCGCAGCCCGCGCGGCAGTTCGACCGAGGCGGCGCGGACGAACGCGTCGATGCCGCCGTTGGCCATCGAGGCCATCGATCCGGTGCGGATGCTCTCGCCCGACAGGATGCCGGTGATCAGCGTGAACGAGCCGTTGTCCGCGACGAAGTCGAGCCCGCCCCGGACCAGTTCCACCTGTCCGAGCAGCTTGTTCAGCGCCGCGCTCCTGATGTCCTGATGGCTCAGTTCCGCGACCACCTTGAACGGCACAGCACCCGCCGCACACGCGACCGCGTCCACCCGGCCGACCTGTTCGTACATCGCCGCCACCGACGCCGGATCGGTGATGTCCACCGCGACATCGGTCTTTCCGCTCCGGGAGGCGGTGACCACGTCGTGCCGTGCGGACAACAGCGTGGTGACGGCCGTACCCAGAGTGCCGGTGGCACCGACCACGAGGACCTTCACAACAACCTCCGATGCGGACGGATATCGCCCCTGATCCTTACCTGTGCGACCGGGATGGGCAAACGATCCGTCGAGATCCGCCGGCGGCGAGACCACGCCGGCGACCCGGCCCGCGTCGGTGCTCAGACCCGGTTGCGGCGGTGCAGGCGGATGGCCTTGTACATGGCGAGGGCGGCGGCGGTGGAGAGTGCGGCGCGGATGCCGTTCCAGATGTTCCAGGTGGTCTCGAAGTCGGCGCGGGTCTTGCCCGGGTCGGTGCCGCCGGCGGCGGCGAGTGCCTCGTTGAGGGGGACGTTGATGCCGGAGGTGGTCAGGACGGTGGTGGTGTAGAGGGCGAGGGCGGCCAGGGTCCAGCGCATGAGGGTGGTGCCGCCGCCGCGCTTGCGGAGTTTCCAGGCGGCGATGGCGGGTGCGGCGAGGGCGGCGGTGAACACGGTGAAGAAGAGCGGGTTCTCGATGCCGGTGTTGATCTGCTGCATCGAGTGCACGAAGTCGGCGTCGTCCTTGGTGCCGAGCAGCGGCATGACGACGGTGGAGAAGGCGACGTAGGTGCCGGCCATCAGGGTGTTGGCGACGGCGCCGGCGGTGAGCCAGCGGCCGACGACGTCCCGGGTGCCGGCGATCGCGTCGGTGCCGGCGGTGAGCGTGTGGTTGATCGCAGCCATGATGAACTCCCATGAGAATGAAGGTGGTTGGTGGTGAGGCGACGGTCCGCGTCCTGCGCGTCCGGCTGCCTCGCTCCCCGACACCTCAAGACTCTCGCGCCCGACCACCCCGAACAACGGCCGATCTCCGAACCACCCTTAACCCCTGGGTTATCGTTCCCCGGCGGGCGATCTCGGCGCCGCGGATCGTGGGTCTCGACGGGCCCGGGGCAGCCGATGGCCCCGCCTCACCTCACCTCACCTCACCGACCCGCTCACGTGTGGTCCCCGCCCAGGGAGGTGATTTCGGCGGCGGAGGCGTTGCCGCCGGTGCAGACGACGGCGATGTTCAGTCCCTTGAACTCGGCGGGGTGGGCGAGTACGGCCGCCAGTGCGGCGGCGCCGGCGCCCTCGGCGAGGGTGTGCGCGTGGGTCGCGAGCAACCGTTGTGCGTGGGCGATCCGCGCGTCGGTGACGAGCAGGAAGTCGGCCAGGCCGGCGGTCCGCAGCAGGCGCTGTGGCAGTTCGAAGCCGCGACCGGTGGCCAGGCCCTCCACGACGGTGGTGTTCGCGCGAGTGACGCACGAGCCGCTCCGCCACGAGTCGTGCGCGGCCGGAGAGGCGGCCGATTGCACGGCGAACACCCGGCAGTTGGGGGCGAGTTCGGCGGCCACGAGCAGCGCGCCGGCCGCTCCGGTGCCGCTGCCCACCGGGACCACGACCGCGTCCAGGCCGGGCCGGGCCGTGAGGATCTCCAGGTACGTCGTGCCGACCCCGGCCACCAGGGCCGCGGTGTCGCCGGGACTGATCAGGAGCCCGCCCCCGGCGACCGCGTACTCCTCGGCCCGCGACTGCGCGCCGGCCATGTCCGCGCCGTGCAGCAGCACCTCGGCGCCGAGCGCGCGGACCGCCCGTACCTTCGCCGCGTTCGCCTCGGCGGGCATCACCACCGTGCAGGCGGCGTCGAACGCGGCGCACGCGTAGGCGATCGACTGCGCGTGGTTGCCGGTCGAATAGGTGACCAGGCCCCGCGCACGCTCGGCCGGGCTCAGGCCGGCCAGCAGGGTCAACCCGCCCCGCACCTTGAAGGCCCCGACGGGCTGGGCGTTCTCGTGCTTGACGTACACGTGCGCGCCGGTGGCCGCGTCGAGTGCGGGATACGACCACATCGGAGTCGGCGGGAGGTGTTCGGCGAGAAGATCGCGGGCGGCCAGGACGTCGGCGAAGGTGGGATCGCCGGCCGTGCCGGCTGGGACGGTCGTGTCGGCTCCGGCACCGGTCGTGGAAGCGAGGGCGGTGGTCGCGAAGGCGGGGTCGGCATCCATGCCGCCATCGTCCGATGCCGGCATTCCATCGGTCCAATGCCAGTCTTCTCGGACATCCATAGACATGATTGATATGTTGCCGGGCATGCTCGACGTCACCCGACTGCGCGTGCTCGCCGCCGTCGCCCGGCACGGCTCGGTCACCGAGGCGGCCCGGGTGCTGGGGTACGCGCAGCCCTCGGTCAGTCACCACCTCTCCCGCCTGGAGGCGGAGACCGGCAGCCGGCTGGTCCAGCGGGTGGGACGCGGTATCCGACTGACCGACGCGGGACGCACGCTGGCCGAGCGGGCCGAGGAGATCCTGGGCCGGTTGGACGCGGCCGAGGCCGAGTTGGCCGCCTACACCGGACTGCGCGCGGGCCGGGTCCGGTTGGCCGCGTTTCCCTCCGCGCTGGGCACCTTCGTACCGCGCGCCGCGGCCGCGTTCAGCGCCGCCCATCCGGCCGTCGAACTGCGTCTGGTCGAGGCCGAACCACCGCACGCCGTACGGCTGTTGCGCGCAGGCGAGGTGGACGTCGCGCTGTTGTTCACGCACCCGGGGCAGCCGGCGGAGACGGCCGACGGGCTGCGTCGCACCCGGCTGTTGGTCGAGCCGATCCACCTGGTGACGCCGATGGGCGTGGCCGGCGATCGGCTCGTCGACCACGCGCGACGACGCTGGATCACCGGGTGCGAGCGCTGCCGCACCCACCTGATCCTCTCCTGTGCGGCGGAAGGGTTCGTACCCGAAGTCGCCTTCACCACCGACGACTACGTCGCCGTCCAGGCACTGGTCGCCGCCGGCCTCGGTGTCACCACACTGCCCGGTCTGGCATTGGCGGCGCAGCGCAACGCGGCGGTACGCACGGTGCCACTGCCCGATCAGGAACGGCTCGTCGACGCGGCGGTGCACGGCGCGGCGCCGGATCCGCCGGCCGCCGCGGCGCTGTTGGGCGAGTTGGTCCGCGCGGCGGCGACCGCACTGCCGCGGCCGTGACCGGGAATCGGCCCGCTGTTCTCCGGGACCGGTGGGCCGAGGGGGCGGGCCGAGTCGGCAGACCGGCCGGCAGGTCGGGCCGGCGGTCAGTCCGGCGCGTCCCCGTGGATTCGGGCCAGGATCTGCGGATTGGTGATGTGTACCGGGACGTTGTCCTCGTCGAACAGTCCGAGTCGATGGAGCGCGCCGCCCTCGACCGGGATCACCGCGCCGGTGGTGTACGCGGACAGGTCCGAGATCAGGAACAGGACGGCCGCCGCGACGTCGGCCGGCGTGCCCCGGCGGCGCAGCGGGACCCCTCGGCCCGCGAGCTCCGGGTCCTGCGCGGCGGCGGTCGCGCGCGGCGTGGTGATCGAGCCGGCCGCGACCCCGTTGACCCGGATCCCGTACCGGCCCCATTCCAGGGCGAGCGTCCGGGTCAGCCCGAGTACTGCGGCCTTGGCCGTGCCGTAGCCCACGTGATAGGGCGCGGCGACCACGCCGCCGGTGGAGTTGATGGTCACGATCGAGCCGGGCGACTCGTGGGCGACCAGGTGCCGGGCGAGGGCCTGGGACAGCCACATCACGTGATGCAGGTTCAGCTCGAAGGACTGGTCCCACTGCGCGCGGTCGAAGTCGAGCGCGGGTGCCCAGTGCGGCAGCAGGCTCCCGCCCACCACGTTGACCAGGCCGTACAGTTCACCGGGCGCGGCGGCGGCCCGCTCCAGCACGGTCGCCACTCCTTCGGCGGTGGACACGTCCGCGCACACCGTGAGCAACGTGCCGCGCGGACCGACCGGCCCCGCCGAATCCGCAAATCCCGCCGGACCTGTCGAACCCTCCGGCCCGGTCGAACCCTCCGGACCCGTCGAGTCCGCCGACTCGGCCTCGATCGCGGCCAATCGATCGGCGTCCCGATCCACGCCCAGCACGGTGGCACCGGCTTCGAGCAGCCCGCGCACGCAGGTCGTCCCGATCCCGCCGCCACCGGCCCCGGAGACGATCACCGTCCGCCCGGTCAACCTGATTCGCTCCGCTATCACCGCTGCCGCGCTCCCTCGGTCGTCGTGGTCGTATCGGTCACGGAATCGTCGCCGCGTGCCGGATCCGCGCTCGCACCGCGAGCCGGGGCCGCATCCGCGCCGGCGGCCCGCAGCCGAGGCAGCACCTCGTGGCCGAGCGCGGCGATCTGCTCACGGGCCGCCTCAAAGGACACGCCGGGCACATGGATCCGCAGGTTGACGCACGTGGCGCCGATCTCGGCCCGCACCGCGCCGAGTTCGTCGGCGAGCGCGACCGCGTCGTCGTGGCAGACGAACCCGGTGCCGCGCCAGTGCCGTTGAGCCGCCGCCGGGGTGTAGCCCCGATACACCCGCGACTGTCGCTCGAACGCCTCGCGCGGCGGATCTCCGAGCCACACCCGGCGGATCAACACGCGGGGCCCGGAACCGCCGGCGTCGAGGTAGCGATCCGTCAACTCGCGCAGCCGGGCCGGCTCCGAGGCACCGTCGAAGAGGATGCCCGCGCCGGCCTCGGCCGCCCGGCGCACCGCGCCCGGACTCATCGCCGCGCTCACCACGGGCACCGGTCGCGCGGCACACCCGGACAGCGCCCGGTCACCGGCCAGTTCACCCAGTCCCGCGCCACGCAGCAACTCGGTCAGTCGGGGCAATCCCGCCCGGAATCCGGCCGCCCGGGCCGCGAAGTCGAGCCCCATCAGCCGGAAGTCCCGTTCCAGCCCGCCGGGCGCGACCCCGACGCCGACCCGCCCGGGATGCAGCGCGGCCAGCCACGCCACCTCCTCGGCGAGCATCGCGACGGGCCGCAGCGGGAGCAGCACGGGGGCGGCGGCGGCCCACCCGGACGCCATCCGGTCCAGCATCCAGCCGGCCACCTGGAGCGGATTGGGCAGGTATCCGGCGAACCCGCCGTGATGCTCGCTGGTCATCACGCCGTCGAAGCCGCTCTCCACACCGAGTACGGCCTGCCGGATCGCCTCCCCGGCCACGCCCGACGCGTCGAGCCCGTCGTGCGGATAGATCCGCAACGAGATCGACCCGGCCCCGAACGGCACCGTCGCGGTGACCCGTTCCGCCGACATACCACCACATCCCCTCGATCGGGTACCGGTGATCATGGCAGAGCGGGCGCACCGAAAAAACCGGCACGAGGTGTGATACCGGCTGTGCGGATCAACGCAACCGCGGTCGGCGCCGCGCAAGGCTTCGCACGGTGAGAGCCGCCGGCGGTGGACACCACGAAGCCCGGCACTGGCATCCGCATGGGATTCCGGTGCCGGGCCATGGCGTTTCGCGGCAGGCTTCCCTGCCCGCCGCCGTTCCCCTCGCTCGCCGGCCGGCCGGGGCTAGCTGCTCGGCGCGTTCGTCTCGGAGTCCGCATCGGAGGTCGAGGCGGACCCGGATGGGGATGCGGTTGCGGAGGCAGTGGAGCCGGCCGGTGCGTTCGAGGCCGCTTCCGGATCCGCGGCGGGCGCCGGGGTGGCCTCGGAGCGCGGCCCCGGCAGTGTGGCGCCGGTGCGGCGGCGCCGGGCCCGGAGTTCGAGGTACACGGCCAGTCCGAGCAGGACCAGGCCGAGCAGGAGGGCCACCAACGGGGCCACCACGCCGAGCAGCCACAGCGCGCGGGCGCCGTCGGCGGCGGTGTCGGCCAATTCCGCGCGCGAGGCCGGTGTGGTGGTCATCTTCAGCGACATCACCGGGAAGACCTCGGTCCGGTCGCCGGTCGCCGATGTCGCGGTCGCGGTCAGGGCCTGGGTGGATTCGAGGTCCACCGTGACGCCGGTCTCGGTGTCGACCCAGCCGGTGAGGTCGGTGGTCGAGGTGTAGGCCAGCGGGGTCGGGTCGGCCTGGCCGCCCAGGTCCGGGACCCGGCCCGGGAACGCGACGCCGGCCAGGCCCTGGACCGCCGCCTTCGGCATGGCCGGAGGCAGCGTGCGCAGGGACTCCGGGTCGGTCAGCGGGCCGCTGGTGCGGATCGTGAAGACGTACGTCTCGCGGCCGGCGCGCCGCTCGGTCCGTACGTACGTGGCCGGGATCGTGGTCTGCGTCGGCGAGTCCCAGAACGGATAGTTCTTCTTCTTCGGCTCCAACGGGAAGCCCGCCGTCAGGCCCCGATGCGGATTGGCGGCCACGCCCTTGGGCGTCGGTCGCTCGAGCAGGCTCTTGCGGTCCACCGCCCATCGCTTCTCGACGCTGGTGAGGGCTTGTTTCTGTGGGCCGGACACCACGGTGCGGTCGCTCAGCACGACGGTGGATCCGGACGCGTGTACGGCGTGTACGTGCCGATCGACGGTGACCGGCAGATCCCGGACGATGGCCCCGGACAGATTGCCCGCCTGCAACGCCTGCGGGTCGAGCATGGTCATGCCGCCGGCGAAGTGCATCGTGAAGTCGGCGTCGTCGGGCACCTGGTGCACGGCGGGCAGCACGGCGAACCGGGTCACCGCGCTCGCCGCGACCAACAGGGTGGCGGCGGCGCCGAGATACCAGGACGTCTTTCTCATCAGAACAGCCTCCGCAGGTCGCCAGATGGCCCCGGGAGGGCCGGATGTCCCCCCGTCGCGTCGGCGCACGCGACCTGATGGCCCGTACCCCACCAGGATCCGCACCGGATTGCGCCGGATACCCCGATTCCCGGCCCAGCCCGACCCGTTGGTGGTATATCGGGCGCGAACAGGCCTCGTGTCCCGTGAATCCCACCCCGGCACCCGCCGGTTCCCCCGGGCTCTCCCGAACCTCGCGCGTCACCGCCCCCGTTGCCTCCCACGCTCCATATCGCCGCACACTTGCCCATGCAGCTCGCCATGCAAGTACCAGGTCAGCGGCGGATTTTGCGATCGGGGGCGAAAGGTTGGGCCCATCTTGGCCGCGCTCTCCACGGCCTCGTGCAAAAGTGGATGAAAGGCCTCAATGGCGTGAACTCGCAGCGGCCGGCGAGTCGATGGCCGCACCGATCGAGGCGGGGCCCGACATCGGTGCCGCGGCCGAGCGGGCCGGGCGCGGAGAGCGGCTGTCGGCTCCGTGCGCCTCGCGCCCTACCGGCGTGGAGGTTGATGCACCGTAACCCTATGGGAAATCGCCTGCGCCCTGAAGACGCAAGCCCCGCTGTACGGTTCCGCGACAACGAGCCGCCGGAACGGGAAGCGGCCTCGGATGTCGTACCTGCCATGCCGATTCGAGCCACCGGGGGAGTCCGGTGGTTCCGAGTTCGCGTGCGCCCGGATCCGGAGCGCGTTGTGGCGCCGTGCCGTTCGGTGCGGCGGGGTGGAAACCGAGACAGGGGTTCATGTGGCGAATGCCGATGTAGTGGCTCGTGCGCGAGTCATGCTGTTCGACGTCGACGCGGTGTCGGCGGAAAGATTGGTGGGGATCTATCGCGTCCTGGGGGAGGTCGACGGACCCGCGCGGTACGCCCGGCGGTTGGCCGAGGCGCTGCACACGACCGGGCACATCTTCGGTCACCACGGGGCAGACATGGCCCTCACCCTCGACCGGCTGACCGAGGCGATCGCGCTGTGCCGAGGCCTGGACCCGACCGAACACCCGGACCGGGACGCGGTGTTGCGCGGCATGTTGCACACCCACCAATGGGCGCTGTACCGCTACGACCGGCGGGCCGAGGCACTGGCCGTCCGGCGCGAGATCGTCACCCTGGCCCGCGGCGGCGGCATCGGACATCGGTGGTCCCTGGCCGAGGCGCTCCTGGAGGTCGGTGTCGCACTGGTCGAGGACGGCCGCGACGACGAGGCCGAGCCGCTGTTCGCCGAGGCGGTCGCGGTCACCGCCGGCCTCTCCCGGGGATATCCGCCCCATGCCGACCGACACTGGTACGTCACCGCACACGCGGGCGGGCTCGCCGCTCGCGGCCGGTACGCCGAAGCCGTCGACGCCTACCGTCCGTTGCTCGAGGCGACCCACGCGGACCGCCAGGTCCCGATCCTGCTGTACGGCGCGCACCTGCTCGCCGCCGCGAACCGTCCCGCCGACGGGCGCGCGGTGTTCGAGCGCGCGGTCGAGGAGTACCGGCGGCGCGCCGTACACAGTCCCACCCGGGGTCTGCGCCACGACCACCTCGCCCACCACCTCGCGGTGATCGGCGCCGCCGACGAACCCGCCGACATCGCGTACGCCACCACGTCCGACCACTGGTCGCCCACCCGCCTGAGCCGGCACACCGGAGCCGAACCCGCCCTGCGTGCCGCGCTCGATGCCCCGTCCACCACGCCCGCCCGGCGCATCGTGCTCGAACGCCGGCTCAACATCCGTGCGACCTTCGCGCCGATGTCCCGGGAGGCCGTCGCCCGCCGCCTCCTGCCCGCCTACACCAAGGCGCTCGACCACGCCCGCGCCGTCGCCGTCGCCGACCCGGCCGGCACCAACCCGCTGCTCGTGCGCGCCCTCGGCGACCACGCCCTGCTCCTGGCGAGCGCCGGCCGCGCTCCCGACGGCATCGCCGACCTCGAGGAGGCGGCCGGCCTGTACGGCTGACCGCCCCGGCCCGGCCGCGGCGCGACTGTGCGCGCCGCGGCCGGCGCCCGCTCCGGACAGCGGGCACACCGTCCCCGATCAGCTCTCCGCCGTCGCCGCGCGCGCGTGCGGGATGGTGGGGCTCGTGTGGATGCCGTACTGCGCGGCCTGCGCCGTGTACATCGCCCGATACCGCCCCGCGTCGAGCGCCATCAGGCCCTCGTGGTCGCCCTGTTCGATCAACCGGCCGTCCTCCAGGACGTAGATCAGGTCGGCGGTCGCGGTCGCGGCCAGCCGGTGGGTGATCAGCAGTACCGTCGTCCCGTCGTCGGTCATCGACCGCAACGCGGCGAACGCGGCGATCTCCGCCTCGGGGTCCAGCGCGGACGTCGGCTCGTCGACGATCACGAACGGCGCGCCGCGATAGCGGGTCCGGGCGTTGCCGATCTTCTGCCACTGGCCGCCGGAGATCTGCGAACCGCGCTGGTAGCCCTTGACGATCAGGGTGTCCCAGCCGTGCGGCAGCGAGTCGACAAGGTCGGCGGCGTCGGCCCGGGCGACCGCGTGCTCCACCCGGGCCTGATCGAGCGGCCGGTCGGGACGGCCGATGAAGACGTTCGCGCGCGCGGTCATCGCCCACCGCGGGAAGTCCTGGCCGAGCACCGCCACCCGGTCGAAGATCTGGTCCCGGTCGGCGTCGCGGACGTCCACGCCGCCCCAGGTCAACGTGCCCTCACTGGGCAGCAGCAGACCGGCCACCAGCTTGGACAGGGTGGTCTTGCCCGAGCCGTTCTCGCCGACCAGGGCGACCACCTTGCCCGCCGGGATGCGCAGGCTCACCCGATCGAGTGCGGGCGTGTCGTTGCCGGGATAGCGGTACGAGACCTGGTCCAGCCGTACCTCGTCCACGTCGTGCGGGAGCGGCAGTCCGCCGATCGGGATCGCCCGGCGCTCCGACTCGGTGCAGGCGTCCTCCAGGTCGCGCAGGTACAGGGATTCCTCGTACAGGCGGTTGACCTGCATGACCAGCGCGGTGAGGCCGCTGGTGCAGGTGCGGATCGCGATCACCGCCGTGCCGCCGGCGGCCAGCGGCATGCCGCCTTCGGTGAGCAGCAGCCACAGGGCCGCGTACACCAGCAGCGCGCCGAGCCCGGACAGGGCGGACGCGGTCGCCTGGGTCACGCCCTTGGCGTGCGCGAGTCGGCGGTGCTCGGCCTCGATCGTGGTGGACATGTCCTCGAACGCGTCCAGCACCAGCCGCCCGGCGCGGTGCGCGCGTACCTCGGCGGCGGGCGCCGGTTCGATCAGGCTGCGACCGAGGATCTCGATCGCGCGCCGGTGTTCGAGCCACGCGTGTACGGATTCGTGCTGCCGTCGGGCGGACCGTACCGCGCCCCAGCCCTTCGGCGCGGCGACCAGGAACAGCAGCGGCAGCAGGATCGGGTTGAGCAGGGTCAGTACGCTGCCGGTGGCGACCAGGCCGACCAGCGCGTTGATCACCGCGACCGAGGCGCCGATCATCCGCCGTACCGAGTCGGTGCCGAACCGGCCCGCGTCCAGCGTGCGATGGAAGCGCGCCTCCTCGAACGCCTGGAGTTCCACCCGGGCGGCGAGCCGGTAGTAGCGGGCCGTGCAGACGCGTTCCACCTGCGGTTCGAGCCGACTGGTCGCGCCCACCGAGACCGCGGCGAGCAGCGCGGACAGGGCGGTGACGACCATGATGAACAGCAGCGCCGGCGCGGCGTCGCGCAGTCGATCGGTGGTCGGCACGTCGGCGAACAGCGCCACCAGCGCGCGGTTGGTGGCCAGCAGTCCGAGCCCGGCCGCGAGACCCTGGCCGATCTCGGCCCCGAGCAGTGCCAGGACGGCGGGTCGGTCCACGCTCCACGCGGCGCGCGTGACCAGCGCGACCATGCTCGGCAGTTGCCGCGCCATGGCCCAGAACGACACGCGCAGCAGCGGCTGTTCATGCTGGGTGAAGGACATGTCGTAGCGCAACGCGCCGCCGAACAGCAGTTTTTCCGACCCGGACACCGGAATCGCCCGCCGCGCCGGCGCCCGGCGACGAAACCTCATCGGACCTCCCCGCGCAGGCCGCGCGGATGCGGGCGGTGGGACGCCCGGCAGGGGGCGCCGGGATCGGGTGGGATGGCTCGGGTGGGTGCGGCGGATCGCGCGCATCGAGCGTGTCGGTCGGGCCGGTGGGATCGGTCGGGTCGGTGGGGTCGGCCGGGTCCCGGAGGCCCGGTGGGCCGGGTGAATCCGGGTGATGCGGTCGTGTGCGGCAGTGGAGTGCCTCCGGTTCGGTCGAGCGCTGCGACGTCCTGGGGTGGTACGGCCTCCCGGGGCGGTACGGCCTCGTGGGGCGGTACGCCTCGGTGGAGCGGCACGTGCGTGTTCACGGGCGAGTGGGGCTCGACTCGCGGTGGCGCGGAGTCCGACATGACCACGTCCTTTCCCGGTCCTGGGCGCTGCCTGCGGACGCACATGCTGCCCCCGGTTCGGGGCCGCCCGGCAGGGGCGTACGGGTGTACGAGCCGGGCGTGCCCGACCCGTGGCACGCTTGCCCGCGCGCCCGACCGACCACGGTGAACCGGCGCCATACGAGGGCGAGTTCGGGTAGTGGGGCGAGTGGCGCAGGTCGGGTCACGCGCCCCGCCGCACGCCGGCGGATCCGGCGGCGCGCAGCGCGCCGTGCGATCGGCGACCGGGAGCCGTGTCGGATCGCCGGGTCCGTCGTTGGTGGGGTGTGGGTCGTTGGGGAGGATTGACGAACAGTCAGTGGACGATGGTCGAGCCGCTGTTGCCGGATCGCGCCTCGCCACAGCGCGGCGGTCGGTGCGTCGATCACCGCGCGATGATCGACGCGGTGGCCTGGAAGTACGAGAACGGTTGTCCGTGGCGTGAGTTGCCGGACCGGTTCGGGCCGTGGCAGACCGTCTACCACCGGTACACGGTGTGGGGAAAGGACGGCACCTGGCGTCGCATCCTGACCCGCCTTCAGGTCTGCCCGGACCCGGACGGCAACCTGGACTGGCTGATCGAGGTCGACACGACGCCGACCCCGCGGAGCGCCGCGGCACCCGGAATCGCGCAGGGGGCCGCGAGCGGAACCGCCGACCGCTGACACCGCGCGAAACCCGCCCGGCGGCGCGATCGTGCCGGCCGGCGCACGACGCGACGTGTCCAGGTAGGCCGTTGCGGTCCACCGCGGGCAAGCGGATTGTCCGCACGGGCCGTACCCGTGCTCGCGCGCGCCGCCGCGACTGGTCGGCGCGCCGCGCCCGCGCCGGCCGCCCCGCCCGTCCTCGCGCCGGCGCCGACCCGCCGCCTTGCGTCGGGTGGTCTGTCACGATGTTCACATGCGTGTGTCGATAGGTGACATCCGGCTGTATTTCGACGTGGATGGACCCAGGGTCGTGCCGTACGGTCCGATCATGGTCGAGCGGCCGACCCTGGTGCTGTTGCACGGTGGGCCGGGCGCCGACCACTCGTCGTTCAAGCCCGCGATGTACGCGGCCGCGCGCTTCGCCCAGGTCGTCTACCTCGACCAACGCGGCAGCGGCCGATCCGACCGGGGCGATCCGGAGCAGTGGACCTGGGATCGGTGGGCCGACGACGTGATCGCGTTCTGCGACGCGCTCGACATCACCGCGCCGATCCTGGTGGGCACCTCCAGCGGCGGCTGGGTCGCGCTGACCGCCGCGGTCCGACACCCGGGGCGGGTCGGTCGACTCGTACTGGACAGCGTGATGCCCGGACGCACCGCCGAACGGCTCGACGTGTTCGAACGGCTCGGCGGAGTACCGGCGCGGGAGATCGCGCGCCGGTACTGGAGCGGCGAGAGCCCCGAGACCGTCCGGCGGGACTGGGAGGACGTCTGCCTGCCGCTGTACTCGCAACGCACGGACGGCGATCCGGACGCCGCGAACCGGCAGCGTCGGATCCGCTGGAACCACGACGTCCTGGCGCACTTCCGGCGGCATCCGGCGGACCATTTCGACGGCTGGGCCCGGCTCGCCGAGATCACCTGTCCGACGCTGATCCTGGCCGGCGAACACGACCCGGTGGCCACCGCGAGCGCGGCCCGGCGACTGGCCGCCGGGCTGGTCAACGCCGAGACCCGGCTGCACGTCCTGCCGGGCGCCGGCCACGGCGCCTTCCGGGAGGACCCGGAGCGTTCCCTGGCGGTGCTGCGCACGTTCCTGGCGGGTCGGCGGGGCATGTCCGCGAAGGCCGAAGGTGCCTGACCGGTCCGACCCGAGCACCGCGCGTTCCGTGCCCGCCGGACCTGCGCCGCCTCGGTGTTCGCTGTCGCGGCACAGACGGTCGGCGAGCGGTGGTGTCGAGGCGGATGCCGCGGCGGCGGCCCCGGAGTGAGCGCCGGCGCATGGTGTTCCCGCCGCGCGTCCACGGTGCCGGGTCATCCGGTTCGGCCCGTGCGCCCCGCCCGCGCCTGGTCGACGAACTCGGCCAGTCCGCTCGGGGTGGCGCGTTCCAGGATCACCGTGGGCTCCACGGCGATGCCGTACCGCTTGCCGAGGACGTCCGCGAACTCGACCGCGAGAGTCGCGTCCACGCCCAGTTCCGCGAATGTGTCGTCCGGGTCGATCCGGGAGATGTCGAGGGAGATGAGTCGGGCGGTCTGATCGACGATCTCGTCGAGCAGGGCGGCGTTCACGGGCATGGCGAGGCTCCTTGACGGGTCATGGATGCGTCCCAGGCGCGGGATGTCCGAAAGCGGGCGGCACGTCGACAGGAGTGATCCGGGGCGGCGCGGGGAGGCCTCCCGCGGCGAACCGCCGGCCTGTCCCGGGGGCGCCCACCGACCCGGCACCGGCTCTTGTCGCTCCGGAAACGCTAGTCGGCGCGTATGTCCCGGCGGTAGGACGGGACCTGCCCGTCGCGGGTGGCGAAGCATGGCGAATCGACACTGTGCGCGGTCCCGGCGGCGGCCGTGCCGATCCGCCGGCACGACCCGGGCCGGGCCGCGCCGGCGTCCGCCGTCACAGTGGCGGGTTGAGGCCCTCGAAGAAGGCCAGGAGTACGGCTTCGCGCAGCCGCGACGGGAGGCGGTCGAGGAGCGCGTGTACCGGGGCCATCCGCCCATCGGTCAACAAGCCGGTCTTGACCATGAGTTCGGTCAGCGCGTCGGCGGACACGCCCGCCTCGGACTCGGCGAGGGCGGCGAGTTCGTCGACGGAGCGCAGTTGTTCGGGGGTGGGCAGCGGGTCGCGCCCGCCGGCCGCGCGGACCGCCGCCCGCAGCGCGGTGAGCAGGTCCGGGACGTACGGGCCGTGTGTCGCGGTCATGGTGAGGTGGATGGTCGGCGGGATGCCGGGTTGGGACAACTGCGGTTGCACGGCCCACCCCAGGCGTTCCAACTCGTCCAGGAACGCGAAGAAGTCGACGCCGTCCGTGGTCACCGCGACCAGACTGGTGGCGGGCGAGCCCAGCACCCGCAGGCCCTGGACCGCGCCGATCCCCTCGACCAGGCTCGCGGTGGCGGCGAGTGTGCGGGTGACCAGGTCGCGGTACCCGTCGGCGCCCAGATGGCGCAACACCGCCCACGCGGCGGCGATCAGGCCGCCGGACTTCGAGCTCTGCATGGTCGGGTTCACCACCGGGTAGCCGGTCCAGTCGGCGGCGACGAAGTACTGGCTCCGGCGCAGCGCGGCCGTGCGATACAGCAGGATCGAGCAACCCTTGGGCGCGTAGCCGTACTTGTGCAGGTCCACCGAGATCGAGTCGACGCCCGGCACCCGGAAGTCCCAGGCGGGCACGTCGTGTCCGAGCTGCTCGGCGAACGGCAGCACCCAGCCGCCGATGCACGCGTCCACGTGGCAGCGCACCCCGCGTCGCGCGCAGAGGGCGGCGATCTCGGGGATGGCGTCCACGACGCCGTGGCCGTAGGAGGGTGCCGAGGCGACCACCAGGACGGTGTCGTCGGTGATCGCGCGGTCGATCGCGGCGACGTCGGCGCTCATGTGCACAGGGTCGATGTCCACGATCACCGGGTCGAGGCCGAAGTACTTCGCCGCCTTCGCCCACGCGGCGTGTGCCGAGCGGGCGAACACGATCTGCGGTCGGGCCCGGTCGGGCCGTGCGTCCCGAGCCGCCTTGGCGGCCAGGAGGCAGCTTTCCGTACCGCCGCTGGTCCAACTGCCGGCCGCGCCCGCCGGCGCGTGCAGCATCTCGCCGACGGCCGCGACCACTTGGTGCTCCAGCGTCGCGACACTCGGGAAGGAGGTCGGGTACAGGCCGTTCACGTGCAGGTACAGCTCGAACGCGCGCACGGCGACCTCCTCGACGGAGGCGGCGCCGGAGTCGAACGTGTTGGCCACGCCGGGCCGTCCGCGCCCGGGTTCGTCGGCGGCGTGCATCGCCGTCAGCTCCGCGAGTACCTCGGCCACCGGCCGGCCGTCCGCGAACATGCCCACGCGTGCCTCCCCGAGTGCGATTGCGAGTGTGCGGTGTGACTGCTTGCGCATGCGGTTGCGGGCCCGGGGCGGGTGGTCGCGCGACCCGGTCTCGGGTTGGGGCACGGTAGCGCGGCGGAGTGCGCGATGTCTGCGTCTCGGCCCGCCCGGCCGAGGCCGAGTAGCCGCGCCGTCGGCGGCGTCGGGCTCGACGGGGCCGGGGCACGACGGGGCCGGGGCACGAGGTGGTCGGGGCGAGACCGGTCGGGACGGGGCGTGGTCGGGGCTCGCCGTCGATCGGCGCAATGCCCGCCGAAACCGGTGCGTGGGGAGTGGGCTGGTGCGATGACCGAGGAGACTGCGGGTACCGTCCGTCCATCCACCGATGCGCTGCCCGGGCGAGTGAGCGCCCGGCGCCGCGAACTCGGGCTGTCCGTGGCGGACATCGCCCGCCGTACCGGGCTGCCCGGAGCGTGGGTGAACTCCGTCGAGAACGGATCCACGCCACCGTCCGCGCCCGGGCTGTCCCGACTCGCCGACGCGCTGGAGACCACCGTCGACGACCTGCTCTCCGCGCCGCCGGCCGCCTTCACGCACCGGACGCCGCCCCGGCCCCCGGGCCAGGATCCGGGTCCGGGACGGGAGTTGGTGGAGATGACCGACGAGGAGTGCCAGGCCCACCTGCTCCTCCAGTTGGTCGGCCGGATCGCGGTGCTCGACGGGCCCGACCCGTTCGTACTGCCGGTCAACTACGTGATGCTCGGCCGCGACGTGATGTTCTGTACGGCCGCCGACTCGTCCCTGGCCGGCGTCGCCGGCCCGGTCCTGTTCGAGGTGGACGAGATCGTCGACGCCGCCCGGATCGGCTGGAGCGTCCTGATTCGGGGCACGGCGGAGGCGGACGAGGACCCGTCGGACGTGCCGTCGGACGGGGAGGGCCCGTGGCCGGCGGGCCGCCGGGACGTGTGCGTCCGCATCCGCGCGGAACGGGTGACCGGCCGCCGGGTGCGGCCGGTGGTGGGCCGGGCGTAGGGGCGCGGGGGACCGGGAGGCGCGGGGCGGGGGCGCGGCCGTCGCGCCGGTGCCCGTCCCGGTGGCGGCGTCGGTGCCCGCCACGGCCGCCGCGCCGCCATCCGGGCCGGCCGCATATCGTGGGAATCATGAGTACACATTTTGACGTCGTTGTCCTGGGTGCCGGTCCCGGCGGGTACACCGCGGCGGTGCGCAGCGCGCAGCTCGGACTGCGGGTCGCGGTCATCGAGCAGAAGTACTGGGGCGGCGTCTGCCTGAACGTCGGCTGCATCCCGTCGAAGGCGCTGCTGCGCAACGCGGAACTCGCGCACATCTTCACGCAGGAGGCCAAGACCTTCGGGATCCGCGTCGAGGGTTCGGTGACGTTCGACTACGACGCCGCGTTCAAGCGCAGTCGCAAGGTCGCGGACGGCCGGGTCAACGGCGTGCACTACCTGATGAAGAAGAACGGCATCACCGAGTACGACGGCCGCGGTTCGTTCGTCGACGCGCACACGCTTGACGTCTCGCTGACCGCGGGCGGCGTCCAGACCGTGACCTTCGACCACTGCATCATCGCCGCGGGCGCGACCACCCGGCTGCTGCCGGGCACCTCGCTCAGTGAGCGTGTGGTCACCTACGAGGAGCAGATCCTCTCCGACCGGCTACCGGAGAGCATCATCATCGCCGGCGCCGGCGCGATCGGCGTCGAGTTCGCGTACGTCCTGCACAACTACGGCGTGAAGGTGACCATCGTCGAGTTCCTCGACCGGGTCGTTCCGCTGGAGGACGTCGAGGTCTCCACCGAACTCGCCAAGCGCTACCGACGGTTGGGCATCGAGGTCCTGACCTCGACCCGGGTCGAGTCGATCGACGACAGCGACTCGAACGCCAAGGTCCGGGTCACCGTCACCCGCGACGGGCAGCAGCAGGTCCTGGAGGCCGACAAGGTCCTCCAGGCGATCGGGTTCGCCCCGCGCGTGACCGGCTACGGCCTGGAGACCATCGGCGTGCGACTCACCGAGCGCGGCGCGATCGACGTGGACGGCCGGGGCCGCACCAACGTCCCGCACATCTACGCGATCGGCGACGTCACCGCGAAGCTGATGCTCGCGCACGCGGCCGAGTCGATGGCGGTGATCGCCGCCGAGACGATCGCGGGGGCCGAGACCATGGAACTCGACTTCGTGATGATCCCGCGCGCCACCTACTGCCAGCCGCAGATCGCCAGCTTCGGCTGGACCGAGGCGCAGGCCCGGGAGCAGGGCTTCGACGTCCAGGTCGCCAAGTTCCCGTTCACCGCCAACGGCAAGGCACACGGTCTCGGCGACCCGGTCGGCTTCGTCAAGGTGATCAGCGACCGCACCCACGGCGAGCTTCTCGGTGCCCACCTGATCGGCCCCGAGGTCACCGAACTCCTCCCCGAACTCACCCTGGCCCAGCAGTGGGACCTCACCGTCCACGAGGTGGCCCGCAACGTCCACGCCCACCCCACCCTCGGCGAAGCCGTCAAGGAAGCCATCCACGGCCTCGCCGGCCACATGATCAACATGTGACGCAAACGAAGCCGCCTCGCCCACCCGGGCGGGGCGGCTCCCTCCGACGCGACGTGAACAGCACGGGGTGGTTCGGCCAGGGCCTTGGTCGCCTCTCCGTCGCGGGTGCCTACGAGTTGCAGGTGCCGGCCACCGTGCCGCCGGACGGTCCGCTCGCGTGCGTCGAGGTGCGGAGGTGGACGGGATGCCGCTTCCGCGCAGGACGGAACCAGGGCACGGGCTCGCGTTCCCCGAACGCGAGAACGGCGAAGCCGAAGACACCGCGACATCGATGCCCTCGGCTCCGCCACGTCGGGCAGGCTCGGCGCCCGTCCGGGGTTCTTCACGTCACCACAGGCGTGTCAGCTGATCACCGGGGACCCGTACAGATCCCATTTCGAGTAGCCCTTGCCGTCGTTGTTGATGTCGTAGAGCACGGCCGCGTCCGCCGAATATCCGCCCTTGGCGGTCGAGCGGTACCAGACCTCGACCGTACGGGTCTGGTTCGGGTAGCTCACCCAGCCGAGTTCCTGCTTGGTGCGGTTCATGATGTAGTCGTGCCGCTCGACGCGCAGATCCAACTCGAACGCGTCGAAACGCGGGTCGTCCCACGGGGCCGGGTCCCAGCTGTACGCGCTGACCGTCGCGGTCGCCTTGTAGATGCCGCCGCTGTACGACACGATGCAGAGCTTGATGGTGACCTTCTCGTCGGCCATATGCGGCAGGTCGAAGTTCCTGCTCGACGTCCTGCACGAGGTGGCGGCGTCGGCCGTCGGAGCGACCGCGATCATGCCCCCGAACGCGGCTGCGAACGCGAGGGTTGCGCCCACGAGCTTCTTGCGCATGCACTCTCCAGATGTCGGACGGCCCTGACAGTCAGCGCCGAGCAGAGAACGTAAACCTGTTCGAAGCCCAGGGGATACGGCGCCGGTGCACCATTTCCGACCCGCCGACGGGCGCATGCGCACCATTCCTCCCGCGGCCTGGAAAGGGGTGCATTATTCCCGGTCGATCACCGGTATGTGGTGCACCTCCTGCCCCGCCCACGTCGCGTCGCCGGATCCCGGAAATCCGTCGAACTGCCGTCGTTGTCATCCATATTGCGCAGCCCGGCGGCGGCCGATGGGTCGCCACGTATCCTGTGCCCGTGGAACTGTGCTTCGAGACGCGCCGGTCGGACTCACCGTGGGTCGACACGGTGTGGACCTGCACCAGTGAGCGGGTGACGGTGATGACGTCCGTCGCAGGCGTGCGCTGGGGCCTGGTGTTCTGGGAGCAGGACGGCCGGGCGTACGCGGCCATCACCGGTCCCGAGACCCGGACCGGCACGTCGCCGGTGCCGGAGGGCGCGACCTTCACGGGCATCGAGTTCGCCGTGGGCACCTCGTTGCGGGCCGTGTCCACACCGTCGCTGGTCGACGGAGGTGTCGAGCTTCCCGACGCCACCCGCCGCACCTTCCGGCTGGACGGCGCGCGGTGGCAGACGCCCGGTCCCGACGACGCCGAGGCCCTGGTCGAGCGTCTCGTCCGGGCCGGGGTCGTGGTCCGCGACCCGCTCGTCGTCGAGGTGCTGCGGGGTCACCGCCCGGCCGTCTCGGGGCGCACGATCGAACGCCGGTTCCGGGCCGCGACCGGGCTGACGCCGGGCGCCGTCCGGCAGATCGAGCGCGCCCGTACGGCGGCGGAGCTGCTGGCGGCCGGTGTCCCGGCCGCCGACGTCGTCGTCAAGCTCGACTACTTCGACGAGTCGCACCTGGCCCGGGCGCTGCGCTCCTACGTCGGGCGCACCGCGAAGCGGCTGCGCGAGGGCGTCGGCGGCGCGATCGGCCTCGACCTGGATCAGCGCTTGACGTCGTAGACCATCTTCAGGATCCCGTTCGAGTAGCTCTGCGACTCCCGCAGCGTCAACATCTGCTTGTCGCGGTCGGCCCGGCCGAACAGGCTCTTCCCGCTACCGAGCAGCACGGGGAACACGAGCAGGTTGTACTGGTCGATCAGGCCCGCGTCCGACAGCCGCCGGGCCAGCTCCGCGCTCCCGTGGATGAAGATCGCGCCGCCCTCGCTCTCCTTGAGCGCGGCGACGTCCTCGGTCGAGCGCAGGATGGACGTCGGCCCCCATCCGTCGACGAGGGCATCGTCGGACAGGGTGGTCGACACCACGTACTTGGGCAGCTCCTTGTATCCGGCGTGGTCTTCCGAGCCGGGCCAGACCGGAGCGAACGCCTCGTAGCTGCGGCGGCCGAACATCAGCGCCGTCGTGTCGGCGAGCTCCTCGCCCTTCAGCGACCAGGCTTCCGGGACGAACTCGAGGTCCTTGAACACCCAGCCGCCGCTGCGGTGTTCCTCTCCGGGCCCGCCGCCGGGCGAGTCCACGACGCCGTCGAGCGACATGAAACCGGTGTAGACCAGGTCACGCATGGTGCTGTCTCCTCGTGAAGGGGTGAGCTGCGGGGTCCACGCTATGCCGTGGCCGTGCGGCCGTATAGGACGGAAACGACAGCGGGCGGCAGGGCGGTCCGCCCGACCCGACCCGGCGGCAGCCGCACCGGGTCCGTCGCCGGTTCTCGTCGGATCGGCCCGCCGCGGGTGGTGGGCCCGAGCGAAGCGCGGACGGGCCCGCGCCACGCCTCGGGGTCGGCCGCACCGCGGCCCGCACGCGCGTACGCCACACCACGCGCGCCATTGCGGGGACACCACGAAGACCCGTGCGCGCGCCCACCCGGGCACCTGCGTCGCAACCCCCGGACAGGACTAGGTCGCGAGCCGCCAGAGGGTGAGGGTCTTGGTGGTGGCGGCGAGGGAGGTGCCGTCGGGGCTGCCGGCGACGCAGGTGACGGGGTCGTCGGTGCCGGTGGCCAGGACGTTGGTGCTCTGGCCGGAGCGGGTGTTCCAGCGCGTGATCGTCCCGTCCTTGAAGCCGCCCGCGAGGGTGTCGCCCGGGCCGAAGGCAATGCAGGTGACGCCGGACGCGGGGCCGGTGAGGGTTTTGCCGGCCGTGCGGGTTCCGACGTCCCACAGGGTGACGCGTCCGTCGCTGCGCAGGTTCGCCAGTGTCTTGCCGTCCGGGCGGAACGTCAGGGCGTACACCGGGGAATTGACGTTGTCCAAGGTGGCGATCCTGGTCCGGGACGCGGTGTCCCACAGTTGCAGGCGGCCGTCCGAGACGGTGTTGCCGGGATTGCCGTTGCCGCTGGTGGTGGCGAGCAGGCGGCCGTCGGGGCTGAACGCGACCCGGGAGACCCAACTGGTGTCACCGGTGGTCAGGGTGGCGAGACTGCTCCGGCCGGCGAGGTCCCACAGCCGGACGGCGGGGGCGTCGAACGTGGCGGCGAGCACGCCGCCACGCGGGTCGAAGGACACGGAGCCGGTCGAGCCGTTCCACAGCTCCGGGCCGAGGTAGGGCAGCACCGTCTCGGTGCCGTCCGCGATGTTCCACAGGCTGACCGTTCCGTCCCCGTTGGTGACGGCCAGGGCGGCGCCGTCCGGTCGGAAGGCGACCGAAAGCGCGGCCGTGAAACGGGAGTTGAAGGCGGTGACCTGGTCGGGCGACAGCGTCCATGGGTTGACGGGCCGACGCGCGAGAGTTCCGGTGGACGCGCCGGTCGCCGCGTCCCAGAGCCTGACGATGCCGTCCGCACCGGCACTGGCCGGCAACGCGCCGGTCGGGGCGAAGGCCACCGCGAGCGGTACGGCACTGCCGCCGCCGGAGAGCGGCACCGGGCGCCAACTCGCCTGGGGGCGGATGGTGAACCCGAGGCGGAAGGCGACCCGGACGCCGTGGGCGACCCCGAGTTCGACGGCGACTTCGGGCGGTCCGTACGCCCCGAACGCGAACCCCAGATGAAGCCCACCGGGACCGCCGCCACCCCCGCCACCCCGAGGCCGGCCGGCAGCAGGCCGCGCCGACTCGGACGACTTCCGCCGGTGGCGCCGTCGTCGACGGTGAGCGGGACATCGCGCCCGCCGGACGACGGCGCCTCGACCGTCGTGCGATCGGACAAGAGCGTGCCGCGCACGACCGCCGCCTCCGACGGGTCACCGTCCAAGCCCGACCGCCCGGCCCCGACGAGTACCGGGCCGCGCCGGGTCATCCCGGAACGGACACTCACACCATCGTGATGGCGACCTTGCCGCGTGCGTGGCCCTGGTGGATGTAGTCGATGGCCTGCGGGATCTCGTCGAAGGTATACGTTCGGTCGATCACCGGCGTGAGCTTGCCCGCCTCGATCAGTCTTTGCAACGTACCCAGATCCTCGGCACTTTCGACCTGGATCAGCCCGCGCAGGCGATGCCGGACGAACGGGTTCAGCACGAGCGCGCGGAGGACGCGGTCGACGCCGCCGAACCAGCGGCCCTTCGTTTCGCTGCCGACGATGACGAGTGTGCCCGTGCGGGTGAGCGCACGTCGCAGGCGGGTCAGCGAGCGATGGCCCGCGATGTCGAGGATCAGGTCGTAGCGGTGCGTCCCGTCCGTGAAGTCCTCGCGCGTGTAGTCGATCACCTCGTCGGCGCCGAGCGAACGCACCAGTTCCAGCTTGCCGGTGCTGCACACACCGGTGACGTGCGCGCCGAACTCCTTGGCCAGTTGCACGGCGTACGTGCCGATGCCGCCGGCCGCGCCGACGATCAGGACACGTTGCCCGGCGCGGACCCGCCCGCTGTCGCGCAGCCCTTGGAGCGCGGTGAGGGCGGAGGTCGGTACGGTCGCCGCGTGGGTGAGGTCGAGGTTCACCGGCTTCGGCGCGAGCTTGCCCTGCGGGGTGCTCGCATACTCGGCGAAGGAACCCTTGCATGTGCCGAACACCTCGTCGCCCGACCGGAATCCGGTCACGTTCCGCCCGACCTCCTCGACCAGACCCGCGACGTCCATGCCCCGAACCCGCACCTTGGGTGCGCGCAAGCCGAAACCGGTGAGGCGGAGCAGGTACGGCAGGCCCGTCATGAGGTGCCAGACGCCGGGATCGACCCCCGCCGCGTGCACCCGGACCAGGACGTCGTCGTCGCCGACGACGGGTCGGTCGATGTCGTCGAGTCGCAGTACCCCGAGTGGCCCGTACGTGTCCTGAACGAACGCCTTCACGGCATCTCCCCTGTCTCCGCTGGATCGTCCGGGTATTGGAAAACCTCGTCGAGCGGCACCCCGAAGACGCGGGCGATCACGAACGCCATTTCCAGGGACGGCGAGTAGCGGCCCTGCTCGATGGCGATCACGGTCTGCCGGGTGACGCCCACGCGCTCGGCCAACTCGGCCTGGGTCATCTCGCCATGGGCGAAGCGCAGGGCGCGGATCGTGTTGGTGACCCTGGTCGGCGGCTTCTTCACCACGATGGAAAGCCCCAGCGGTAGGCGGTGATCCTGGCTCCGGAATCGAGAATCGCGGACAGTACGAACGCCAGGTAGATCGTGTTGGCGATCCAGAAGTGGTCCCACTCGGCGAGCGCCATGCCCAGCGCCGCCACCGCGCCCACGACTACGAGGGATTGCCCGACGTGTTCGCCGAACCGGCCGATCTCCCGGTCGCGTTGGTCCTTTCGGTTGGCGCCTTCGGGGGTGACGATCGAGACCACGATGTGCAGCACGATCGCCGCCAGGATCGCGGCCCCGATCGTCCACAGCAGGGTGGACGCGTACGAGACCTCCGCGAGCGGGGCGTCGCCCGCTCTCCCGAGGACCACGGCGAGATAGGTCGCGTAGGCGCCGACCGTGACGAACACCATGATCCACGCGCGCTTCTCTTCGAACGCCACGCCGGCTCCTTGGTCGAGCAAAGTGGACATGCGTCAATGTAAAGCAGCGATGACATGATGTCCAGTTTTCTTTACATCGCCCTCGGATCCCCGATCCCCGATCCCCGATCCCCGATCCCCGATCCGCGATGCACGGCGCGCGTACGCGCTCCGGCACCTGGGCAT
The DNA here is from genome assembly GCF_053594475.1 of Embleya sp. NPDC001921. NCBI lineage: Bacteria > Bacillati > Actinomycetota > Actinomycetes > Kitasatosporales > Streptomycetaceae > Embleya > Embleya sp. NPDC001921. Next base: position 14,854 of record NZ_JBSFEO010000003.1, on the reverse strand, counting down.
CGCCGCGCACATCGCGGGACGGCTGGACACGGCCCGGGGCCGGCTGGAGGATTCGGTACGGCCGCGCCGCGAACTGGGCTTCCTGCCCGGCGTCGCGGCGATCCTGGTCGGGCCGGCGTACCTCGCGGCCGGCCAGGATCGCCGCGACGACGCGCCGGCGCCGGTCGAGGAGGCGGTCGCGATCGTGGCGGCCACCGGCGCCGACGGCATCCTGCCCACGGTGGAGGAAGCCCGCGCGGACCTGGCGGGCGACGACCGCCCCAGCCCGCTCCGACTCCGCCGTCCCGGGTCTCGGCAACGACCTTGCCGAAGGGGCAGGATGGGCGGATGGGACGTGTGGTGTTGCGTGCGGGATCGGTGTTGGACGTGCGGTCCGGGGAGGTCGGCCCGGCCGACGTCGTGATCGAGGGCGAGCGGATCGTCGCCGTCGGAAGCGACCTGGACGGCGACGAAGTGGTCGACTGTGCCGGGCAGTTGGTGGTCCCCGGGTTCATCGACTGTCACACGCACGTGTGTCTGGGGCAGACCGTTCGGGATCCGTTCGGACTGCCCCGATCGGTGCGGCCGTTGTCGGCGGTGCCGGTACTGCGGACCCTGTTGCGGCTCGGAGTGACCACCGTGCGCGACGCGTGGGGAGCCGACGCGGGTCTGCGGATGGCGGTCGAGCGCGGATGGGTCGCGGGACCGCACGTGCTGATCAGCGTGCGACAGGTGTGTACCACCGGCGGGATCGGGGACCACTGGGCTCCCCGGGTGGGTGCGGTGGACTTCTTCGAGGACCCGTCCATGCCCGATCCGGTCTTCGACGGAGCGGATGCGGCGCGGGCCGTGGTGCGGCGCATGGTGCGGGCCGGGGCGGACTGGATCAAGGCCACGCCGTCCGGGTCGATGGCCCTGGGGCGAGGGGTGCACGACGTACAGTTCACGCCCGAGGAGATGGCCGCCCTGGTCGACGAGGCCGCCCGGCTCGGCGGGCGTCGCGTCATGGTGCACGCGCACGGGGCGCGGGCGGCGGAATCGGCGGCCCGCGCGGGCGCGGGCAGCATCGAACACGGCACCTATCTGGACGAGGCGGCCGTGGGCGCGATGGCCGAGCACGGGACCTGGCTCGTGCCGACCCTGTCGTGTACGCAGACCGACCCCGCGGGCGCTCCCGACGGCGCGGCCGAGGCCCATCGCCACGCGGTCCGCCTGGCGGTCGACGCGGGTGTGCCGATCGCCATGGGCAGCGACAACCCGGTCCGCCCGTACACCGAGGTGCTCCGCGAGATCGAGCACCTGTCCCGGTGCGGTCTCGGCCCCGCCGGCGCGTTTCGCGCGGCCACCCACGACGCGGCGCGACTGCTCGGCCTCGCCGACGACCGAGGCGAGATCGCCGTCGGCAAGCGCGCCGACCTGGTGCTGCTCGCCGGCACCGACCTCGACCCGACCGACCTCGACCACCGCATCCGAGGCGTATGGCGGGACGGGACCAGGGCGCGCTGACCCGATCGGCACCGCCATCGGCGCGGGCGGGGCGATTCACCGGACCCGGCCGGCGCGATTCACCCGGCCCGGGCCCGCGCTGTCCACTCGGCCCCACACCACCCGAGCCGCGGCCCAGGCGAACAGGGCGCGGCGGTCGGCGGGGACGTCCACCCGGCGTGGGTCTCGATCTCGTACGGCAACAGCGGTCCGCCCGGTCGCGGGCGAAGGCCCCTGGCGCCGCTCATCGTCGTCGTTCCTGGCCGGCATGGCGGGTCCTGCCCCCGCGCCCTCCGGAACCGAAGTCCGGTGCTCTGCTGCTGAGCTACACACCGTGGCCGTCGCGCCCACAGGCTGGGTGCGACCCCGGGACCGGGACAAGCGCGTTTGTCGCGGGCCACCTCACGCCGGGCCGGGTTCGGCGACACTCGCCCGGTTCGTGGCCGCCGGCGCGGGTGTGCCTCCCGGCCCGGGCGGCAGCGCGCGTACGTCCGGCAACAGCAACAACGCCCCGTTCGTCGCGGCCACCAGCACCGCGCCGATCAGCAGCGGGGTGGCACTGCCGATCGCCGCCGCGACGGGAGCGGCGACGGCCAGGCCCAGCGGGCGGGCGGCGAAGGAGATCAGCGAGTCGAACGAGCCGACCCGGCCGAGTGCCTCCGGTGGGATCCGGCGCTGGATCGTGGTCTCCCACAGCGGGCTGAGCACGCCGAGGCCGAACATGCCGACGAAGTACGCGGCGGTGACGACAACCATAGGTGCGCGCAACCCGAAGGCGGCGAGCGGGAACGCGTACACCGCGGCGCCGATCGACGTGGCCACCAGCGGGCGGCGGATCGGCAACCGGGTCGAGACCAGCACGCCGAGCAGGAGGCCGGCGGTGCCGACCTGGGCGATGATCACCCACGAGCGGTCGCCGCCGAGTCGGTCGACCGCGATCATCGGGCCCAGGGTGAGCAGGAACCCGGCTGCCAAGTGCCATACGCCGTGCGCGAAGACGTTGGCCAGGAACCATGGGTGGCGCCGTGTCTCCACCCAGCCCGCGCGCAACTCGCCCATGAACGGCGCCCGTTCGGCCGAGCGCTCGATGCGCTGCGGGCGCAGGCCGCCGAACGTGGCGGCCGAGCCGAGGAACAGCAGACCGGTCAGCAGCGAGGACCAGCCGGCCCCGACCGCGAGGATCAGGCCACCGGCGGCCGCGGGCGCCGCCACCTGTGCGAGGCCCTGCGCGACGCCGAGCCGGGCGTTCGTGCGCAGCCGCTCCGGCTCGGGTACCACCGCGACCACCAGGGTGCGGATCGCCGACGTGCCGAACGCGACGGCGGCGCCGGTGAGCGCGGACAGCACCGCCAGATCCGCGATCCGTACCGGGCCGGCGAGCAATTCGGCGCCGATCGCCAGTTGGGCGCCGGCGCGCACCAGGTCGGCGGTGAGGATCACCCGCTGCGGTGGGAATCGGTCGGCGATCACGCCCGCGACCGGGAGCAGGAGCAACATCGGCAGCAGTTCGCAGGCCAGGACCAGACCCAGATCGGTGCTCGAACCGGTGTGCACGAGAGCCAGGGTCAAGGTGATCGGAATCAGGGCCGTCGCCAGGGCGGCGAAGGTGCGGCCGAGCAGGAGTCGGCGCGTGGCAGGGGTCATGGCACGGGAATGTATTTCGTGAGCGAATCATTCGTCAACGAAATACCAGCCGCCGTAGCATACTGACCGCATGCATGGAGACGGCCGCGAACACGGCGAGAGCCGCGAACACGGCGAGAGCCGCGAACACGGCGACGGCCGACAACTCGGCGAGAGCCGACGACACGACGAGGGTCGCGAACCTGACGAGGGTCGCGAACACGCGGAGGGACGCGAACCGGGACGGGCGCGCGGCGGCTGCGACTGCGGTCGGGACCGGCCCGAGGTCGCGGCCGAGATCGAGGTCGAGGACTCCGTGGACCGGCACATCGCGCGGTGGCGGCACAAGGCGCCGTTCGACGAGCGCGTGGAGGGCATCGTCACCCGGATCCAGATGCTGACCAAGCACCTCAGGCAGGTCAAGGGACGCGCTCTGGCCGAGGTCGGTCTCCAGGCGTTCGAGTTCGACACGCTGCACCGACTGGCCTCGCGCGGTGCGCCGTACCGGGCCACGCCGTCCGAACTGGCCGCGGAGCTGATGGTGTCGCCGGCGGGGATCACCGGCCGGTTGGACACGCTCGAGGAGGCCGGTTCGGTCCGCCGCATCCGCGGCACCGAGGACCGCCGCCGGGTCGACGTCGAGCTCACCGAGTCGGGCCGCGCCCGCTGGACGGCCGCGATGAAACTACTCGACGGCGCCGAGCGCGCCATGGTCGAGCCGTTGGACGAGATCGATCAGGACGAACTCGTCGCCCTGCTCAAGCGCATGCTGCTCCGAGTGGAGAACACTGCCTGAGGTACCCGCCGGCAGGCACGCTCGACACCCGACCCGCGCGGACCCGCGAAACACCGGGCCGCGCGGGCCCGCGCGGGATGACCGGACCGCCCGGCCGCGCGGAAACCCCGCCCGGCCGACGCGCACGAACCTCGTGCGCGTGACCGCAGCCGTCGCCGCACGCGCCTCCCGCTACTTCTTGACCGCCCGCAACACCACGAACTTCGGGTCGCTCGCCACGATGTCGCAGTTGCCGAACAGCCTGCGCAGCTTCACGTGATAGCCGAGGTGCCGGTTGCCGATCACCCACAACTCGCCGCCCGGGCGCAGCGCCGTGCGCGAGCCGGCGAACATCCGCCACGAGATCGCCTCGGTGGTGGCCCGATGAGTGTGGAACGGCGGGTTGTTCAGGACCAGGTCGACGCTCTCGGCCGGTACGTCCGTCAAACCGTCGCCGACCACGAACTCGGCACCCGCGTCCGAACCCAGGTTCTCCTGGAAGGTGGCCCGCGCCGACGCCACGGCCTGATGCGACTCGTCGACGAACAGCACGTCCGAGCGCGGATTGGCCAGCATCGCCGCCGTACCCACCACACCGTTGCCGCAGCCCAGGTCCACCACGCGGTCGCGTCCGGTGCGGCGCGGGAGGTTGCGCAGCAGGAAGCGGGTGCCGATGTCGAGCCGGTCACCGCAGAAGATGCCCGCGTGGTTGGTGACCACGATCCCGGACCCCGCGCCGACGTCGCCGGGCAGCGCGTAGCCGCGCGGCCACGGGCTCGGGGTGCGCGGGAGGGAGGGGTCGGGCGTGGCGAAGATCAGCCGGGCCTTGCGCACCGCCAACGACGTGCGGGTCGGGCCGATGATGCGCTCGAACAGCTTGAGCGTGGAGGTGTGGATCTCGGTGGTCATGCCGGTGCCGACCACGACCGTGTCCGCGTGCACACTCGGCGCGAGCCGGTGCAACTGGTCCTCCAGCAGCGCCAGGTTCTTCGGGACCCGGACGATCAGTACGTCGACGCGCTCCGGCGGCGCGTCCCGGGTGGACAGCAGCCGCACCCAGTCCGGATCCGCCTCGTTGCGTGCCAGGTTCGCCCGGGTGGCCTCCTGGGCGAGGAACGAGTCGCTGATCTGCACGGGCCGGGACTCGGCCAGCGCGGTGGCCAGCGCTCCCCAGCGGTCGCCCACCACCACGACGCTGCCGGACAGATCCGTCGGCTTGTCGTCGTCGATCCCGGCGAGGTGCCGCAGCACGTACTCGTCGGCCGCGTCCCACGCGCGCAGCAGATCGCGGGAATCCTCGGGATAACGGGTGAGCTCGAACTCGCCGGAAGGCGCAGAGAAACGGTTCATTGTCCACTCAGCCTAGCCGGACCCCGACCCGCCGGGCCCCGCGCCGGTGCCGGCCGGGTGGCCCACGGGTGGCGGAGCGGGTGCGGTCGGTGACCACCACGACGGCGCTCCTGCCCGCGTCGTCTCGGCGGGCCGCACGCGCCACGCACCGGACCCGGCCACGTGGCCGTGACGCTAGCGGGGTGACGAGGCCGTGCTGGCGCGGATCACGAGTTCCGCGTCGAGGTCGATGGTGCGGGGTTCGATGGTGGGGCCGGTGAGGATCATGTCCATCGCGCGGGCGCCGATGTCGGCGAGGGGCAGGCGGATCGTGGTCAGCGGCGGGTTGAGGTCGGCGGCGAAGGGGAGGTCGTCGAAGCCGACCACCGAGACCCGATCGGGTACGCGCAGGCCCAGGTCGTCGCGGAGCGCGCCCAGCACGCCGGCGGCCATCACGTCGTTGAGGACGACGATCGCGGTCAGCTCGGGCGCGCGGCCCATCAGCGCGCGGGCGGCGGCTCGGGCCTCCTCCCGGGTGAAGCCGCCGTCGACCACCTGCGCCGGGGGCAACATCACGCCCAGAGAACGCAGTTGCCGCCGGGCGCCGTCCAGGCGGTCGCGCACGGTGGTCAGCGCGCGCGGGCCCGAGACGATGCCGAACCGGCGATGGCCGAGCTCGTACAGGTGGCGCACCGCGAGCGCGGCGCCGGCCCGGTTGGCCGGGCGGACCGTGTCCGAGTCGATCCCGTGCGCGCCGACGGCGACCACGTGGCCACCGTCGGCACGGTAGGCGTCCACCTCGGTGGCCAGGCGCCGGGTGAAGTCGCGATCGGCGAAGCCACTCCCGGCCAGCACCACCGCGCGGGCGCGTTGGGCGCGCAGTCGGGCCAGGTAGTCGAGTTCGAGTTCGGGGTCGCGGAACGTGGCGGCCAGCATCACGAGCAGACCGTGCTCGCGGGCGACGCCCATCGCGCCGGCGGCGATGGCGGCGAAGTAGGGGTCGGCCACATCGTGCACGACCACGCCGACCACGGTGGTCGTCGAACGGGCCAGGGCCTGGGCGGGGGCGTTGGAGACGTAGCGCAGTTCGCGAGCCGCGTCGAGGACGCGGCGGCGCAGCTCCTCGCCGACGATCCGGGTGCCGTTGCTGCCGTGCAGGGCGCGGGAGGCGGTGGCCGAGGACACCCCGGCGCGCTCGGCCACCTGCTGGAGGGTGACGGGGCCCGCCGGGCGGGTCGCGGGCGCGTCGGAGGTCGGAGTCGGCATGGGCACACAGTAGCGAGCGGAAAGCGCATACCCAAGTTGTTCCGAGCCGAGGCGGCTCGGGGTTCGCATGATGCCTTTGCTCTCTTGACCCCGTCGTCTCCTCGCTCTAACTTACGGGAAAGCGCTTTCCCGAACTCGATACGTGAGCACAGTAGAAAATCGGCCCACCCGGGCTCGATCGAGCCGACACTCGGGCTCGGCCGACCCGGATCCGATCGATCCGACCCGGATCCGGCTCGCCGGAACGCGGGCCCACCGGCTCAGGTCGTAACGCCGTCGCTCGTCCCCGTCCGCCCCCGCTTCGCCCCTGCTTCCGAGAGGCCTCCATGACCACCCACACCCTCGGCGTCGTGATGAACGGCGTCACCGGCCGGATGGGCTATCGCCAGCATCTGGTCCGCTCGATCCTGGCCATCCGCGATCAGGGCGGCGTCGCGCTCGCCGACGGCTCCCGGGTCCGGCTCGAACCGGTGCTGGTGGGCCGGGACGCGGACAAGCTGCGCGCGATCGCCGACCGGCACGGCTTGGGCGACGCGTGGACGACGAACTTGGATGCGGCGTTGGCGGACCCGGCCAACACGATCTACTTCGACGCGCAGGTGACCACGGCGCGCGAGAAGGCGATCCACGCGGCGATCGCGGCGGGCAAGCACGTGTACACCGAGAAGCCGACCGCCGAGACACTCACCGGCGCACTCGACCTGGCCCGGGCCGCCGACGCCGCCGGGGTCAAGCACGGCGTCGTGCAGGACAAGCTGTTCCTGCCCGGCCTGCTCAAGCTGCGCCGGCTGATCGAGGGCGGCTTCTTCGGCCGAATCCTGTCGGTACGCGGCGAGTTCGGCTATTGGGTGTTCGAGGGCGACTGGCAGCCCGCGCAGCGCCCGAGCTGGAACTACCGTGCCCAGGACGGCGGCGGCATAGTCGTGGACATGTTCTGCCACTGGTCCTACGTGCTGGAGAACCTGTTCGGCCGGGTCGAGGCCGTCACCGCGAAGGCCGTCACACACATACCCACCCGATGGGACGAGCGCGGACGCGAGTACCCGGCGACCGCCGACGACGCCGCGTACGGCATCTTCGAGCTCGAGGGCGGGATCATCGCGCAGATCAACTCGTCCTGGACGGTGCGGGTCAACCGTGACGAACTGGTGGAGTTCCAGGTGGACGGCACCGAGGGCAGCGCGGTCGCGGGGCTGCGTCGCTGCCGGGTCCAGCACCGCTCGGCGACGCCGACTCCGGTGTGGAACCCCGACCTTCCGGTCACCGAGCCGTTCCGCGACCAGTGGCAGGAGGTGCCGGACAACACGGGTGACGGCGGCTTCGACAACGGCTTCAAGGTGCAGTGGGAGGACTTCGTTCGGCACGTGGTCTCGGACGAGCCGTTCGCCTTCGACTTCCTCGCCGGCGCGCGCGGCGTGCAGTTGGCCGAGTGCGGACTGCGCTCCTCGGCCGAGGGCCGCCGGGTGGAACTGCCCGTGTTGGACGGGAAGTCCGCGTGACCGCCCCGCTGTTGCTGCCCACGTCGGCGGGCACGCTGGAGCCGTACGAGCCGATCGGGAACTACCTCGGCGCGGCCCCCGGCGGCCCGGCCTTCCGTGACCGCACCGCGTACGCCGCCGCGCACGTCGTGGCCGACCCGCTCGCGGACAACACTCCCGGCCGACCGGCCGCGTTGGACTGGGACGCCACCCTCGCCTTCCGTCACCACCTGTGGTCGCACGGCTTCGCGGTCGCGGACGCGATGGACACCGCGCAACGCAACATGGGCCTGGACTGGCCGGCCACCGCCGAACTGATCCGGCGCAGCGCGGCCGAGGCCGCCACGGTCGGCGATCCGTACGCCCTGCTCGCGTGCGGCGCGGGTACCGACCACGCCGGGACGCGCCTGAGCATCGATCAGGTCGTCGAGGCCTACACCGAACAGGTCGCGACGGTCGAGGAATCGGGCGCCAAGGTCGTGCTGATGGCGAGCCGGCAACTGGCGGCGGCCGCGCGCGGGGCCCAGGACTATCGTCGGGTGTACGACACGCTGCTGCGGCAGGTGCGCCGTCCCGTCGTACTGCACTGGTTGGGCGAGGTGTTCGACCCGGCACTGGCCGGCTACTGGGGATCGGGCGACGTGCACGCGGCGACCGAGGTGTTCCTGGAACTGGTGCGCGAACACGCGGACCGCGTCGACGGGGTCAAGGTCTCGCTGCTCGACCGCGACCACGAGATCCGGCTGCGTGCCGAACTGCCGTCAGGCGTACGGCTGTACACCGGCGACGACTTCCACTATCCGGAGCTGATCCGGGGGGACGACCGGCACTTCAGCCATGCCCTGCTCGGCATCTTCGACGCGATCGCCCCCGTCGCGGCCGGCGCGCTGCGCGCACTGGACGCCGGCGACACGGCCGGGTACGACGCGCTCCTCGCTCCGACGGTCCCGCTGTCGCGCCACCTGTTCGCCGCGCCCACGTACCACTACAAGACCGGCATCGTCTTCCTCGCCTGGCTCACCGGGCACCAGAGCGCCTTCACCATGGTCGCGGGTGCCCAATCGGCCCGCTCGCTCACGCACTTGGCCGAGGCCTATCGCCTCGCCGACGCGGCGGGCCTGCTGCCGGACGCCGACGCGGCGGCCGCGCGGATGCGGGCGCTGCTCGCGGTGGCGGGGGTGGGCGCGTGAGGCCCGGAGACACCTACGGGAGCGGCGACGCAAGCATCGACGCGAGGGCCGACGCAAGCATCGACGCGAGGACATCGGACGTACCGAGCGGAACTCCCGCCGGTACGCCCACTCCCGGACCCGGCGACCCGCGCATCGCGCGGCTGTCGCTGAACCAGTGGACGACGCGCGAGTGGTCGTTGCGCGAGGCCGTGGAGGGTTGTGTACGGGCGGGATTGCCCGCCATCGGGTTGTGGCGGGACAAGGTCGCCGACGCCGGTCTCGCCGAATCGGCGAAGCTCGTCCGCGAGGCCGGACTGCGGGTGTCGTCGCTGTGCCGGGGCGGCTTCCTGACGGCGCGTGAGCCGGTCGCACGAGCCGAGGCGATCGCCGACAACCGACGGGCGATCGAAGAGGCCGCGGCGCTGGAGGCGGCGTGCCTGGTCCTGGTCGTCGGCGGACTGCCCGCCGGCGACCGGGATCTGCCCGGCGCGCGGGAGCGGGTCGCCGAGGCACTGGCCGAACTCGCCCCGTACGCCGGTGCGCACGGTGTCCGGCTCGCGCTGGAGCCGCTGCACCCGATGTACTGCGCCGACCGCGCGGTGCTCTCCACGCTCGACCAGGCGCTCGATCTCGCCGAGCCGCATCCGGCCGGGCAGGTGGGGGTCGTGGTCGACGCGTTCCACGTGTGGTGGGACCCGTACCTCCCGGCCGCGATCGCCCGGGCCGGCGAGCGGATCGCCTCGTTCCAGGTCTGCGACTGGGTGCTGCCGCTTCCGGCGGACAACCTGCTCGCGCGAGGCATGATGGGCGACGGCGTGATCGACTTCCGGTCGATGGCGGCGGCGGTCGAGGCGGCCGGATACGTCGGCGACATCGAGGTGGAGATCTTCAACGCGGACGTCTGGGCCGCGCCCGGCGACGCGGTCGTGGACACGCTCAAGCGGCGCTACGTCACGGAGATCCTCGGCTGACGCCGCACCCACGACGGCGATCTTCGACGCACGCCGCACCCGCGTGCGCGTCCGAGGCCGCGGCCATGCCACGGGGCCCGCACCCGTGTTCGTGGCCGCGGCTATGCCACCGCACCCGTGTCCGTGCGTCCGTGTCCGCGTCCACAACTCGCGGCCGCGCCCGTACTCGCGCCCACGGCCACGGCCGCCCGCGTCCGTGGCCGCACCCGCACCCGAGTTCGTGGCCATGGCATGCCACCGCACCCGCGTCCGTGGCCGCACCGGCGTCCGTGGCTGTGCCCGCGGCCACGCCACCACACCCGGACCGGCACCGCACCCGGACCTGCCGGGGACGGTCGGCAACGACCCGCAACGACCCGCAACGACCCGCAACGACCAGCGACCGAGAAGATGGAGCCCGCCATGCGGATCGTCATTGCTCCCGATGCGTTCAAGGGCACCGTCTGTGCCGACGCGGCCGCGGCCGCCTTGGGTGAGGGGTGGACGCGGCTGCGGTCCGGCGACGACGTCATCGCGCTGCCGCTGGCCGACGGCGGTGAGGGCACGCTCGACGCGATGGCGCGGGCCGTGCCGGGCGCCGTCCGGGTGCCGGTGCTCGGCGCGCCCGGCCCGGACGGGCGGCCCGTGGACACCGCCTGGTTGCGTCTGCCGGACGGCACGGGTGTCGTCGAGTTGGCCGCCGTGTCGGGGCTGCCGCTGATGATCGCTCCCGATCCGATGCGCGCGCACACCGCCGGTCTCGGCACGGTGATCGCCGCCGCGCTGCGGGCCGGCGTGTCCGCCCTGGTCGTCGCGGTGGGCGGCTCGGCGTCGACCGACGGCGGAACGGGCGTACTGGCCGCCCTCGGAGCCCGTTTCCGCGACCCGGAAGGCGAGGAACTCCCGTACGGGGGAGGATCCTTGGTCCGTCTCGCGGCGATCGACTCGACACGTCTCGCGCCGCCCCCACCCGGCGGCGTCCAGATCCTCACCGACGTCACCAACCCACTGCTGGGCCCCACCGGTGCCGCGGCCGTCTTCGGCCCGCAAAAGCGCGCGTGCACCCGCGAGATCGCCGAACTGGACGCCGGACTCGCCCGCCTGGCCACGCTCCTCGGCGGCACCCCGACCGCGCCCGGCGCCGGTGCCGCGGGCGGTACCGCGTACGGCCTGGCCACCGTCTGGAACGCCGGCATCGTCCCCGGCGCCCCGCGCGTCGCCGAACTCGCGGGGCTGCCGGCCGCACTCGCCGACGCGGACCTGGTGATCACCGGCGAAGGCCGCTTCGACGCCACGTCCACGCACGGGAAGGTGGTCGGCGCGGTCCTCGACCTCGCCCGCCGCGGCGCCGGCGTGCCGGTGGCCCTGGTCGCCGGCTCGATCGCCGCACCCCTCCCCGCGGGCATCACCACATCCGCCGACCTGACCCGGCTCGCCGGGTCGGCGACGGCGGCCCGAACCGACGCCGCACACTGGCTCCGCGTGGCCGGCGCCGCACTGGCCGGCCGCTTCGGCGCCGACCACGCGGCGCGGCCCCACGCCCTCCCCACCGGGCCCTGACACTGCGTCGGATCACGCCCACCCACCTCGTGACGGTGAGTCGGGCAGGGCCCATGCGACCGCCTGAGCCGCCGCCACCACCGCTTGCGCCATCGCCCGCGCCGCCCGCACCGCTGTGACTTTTCACGGTGATTGGCGTGTTACCTCGCGGTATTCGGCGCAGCCACAGGCCGAGGTCCTCGTGCTCGCCGCGTTCGTTGCGCGCTGCGGCGCGCAGGCCCGCGGGGTGCCGCGGCCGGATGACGGCGGCGCCCACGAGCCGTCGCCCCGTTGCGGGCGCCCGCGTGAAGTGCCGGGTGTCAATCGCCGAGTACGACGTGGAGCAGACCGGGGAACCGGTTCTCGAGATCGTCACGGCGGAGCCTGAGGTAGAGCTTGCGTCCGGAACGACGCTGGTGGATCACTCCGCTCTCGCGTAGGGCCCGCCAGTGGTGGGTCATGCTCGACTTCGGTACGTCGGGCATGAACTCACCGCAGAACCTCTCCTCGCCGGAAGCCAGCGCCTGTGCGATCTCCAGGCGGACGGGATGCCCCAGGGCGGCGAGCACGTCGACGAGTTCGATCTCGTCGGCGGCGGGATGGTGCAGTACGGCCATGACACCACTGTACGGGACTCTCGTACGGTCTCCGCCTCCCTCGTCTTGACGTGCATCGTTCGACTGTACGAGTATCTCGTACAAGCCCATCGTACGAATTCTTCGTACGGTCGAACTTTGAGGAGTGGCGTGAACACGTCCGCACACACACCGCCGCACGACGCCGACCTGGCGCGTTCTCTCGACGGAGAGTTCTCCAGCCACCAGGCCGAGGTGAACGGCGTTCGCCTGCACTATGTCGAGGGCGGCAGCGGCACCCCGTTGCTCCTGCTGGGCGGATGGCCCCAGACCTGGTGGCAGTGGAACAAGGTCATGCCCGCCCTGGCCCGCCGCCACCGGGTGATCGCCGTCGACCTGCGCGGCATGGGAGGCTCCGCCAAGCCCGCCGGCGGCTACGACAAGAAGACCATGGCGCGCGACATCCACGAACTCGTCCGCCACCTCGGCCTGACGACCGTCGCCGTCGTCGGCCACGACATCGGCGCCATGGTCGCCTACGCCTTCGCGGCCAACCACCCCGAGGCGACCGAGAAAATCGCCCTGCTGGACGTCCCGCACCCCGACGGGACCTGGTCCACCTTCGGCCTGCTGCCCGAACCCGACCAGCACGTCGAATCGGCCATCGAGGCCGGCGCCCGCTCCTACCTCTGGTGGTTCGCGTTCAACCAGGTCCGGGACCTGCCCGAGCAACTGCTGGACGGCCGCACCCGGCTGCTGACCGACTGGCTCTTCGATCGTCAGGCCCGGGAGCCCGGCAGCATCGACGAACGTTCCCGGCAGGTCTACGCCCACGCCTACTCCACCGCCGACGCCATCCGCGCGGGCAATGGTTGGTACCAGGCCTTCAATCGTGACATCGCCGACGAGCAGACCTACGGGCCCGTGGCCGCACCGATCCTCGCCCTCGGCGGAGACGAGAGCAATTACGCCTACCTGCGCGAACTGATGCCGTCGAAGGGTACGGACGTCAAGGTGATCGAGGTCGCCGACTGCGGCCACTACATCCCCGAGGAACAACCCCACGCAGTCATCGAGGCCTTGGCATCCTTCCTCGACTGACCCGTTCACCAGGCGACCCGCCGAAGGCCTGCCGCCCGGCATCGCGGTTCCTGAGCCGAGCCGTGTCGGCGGGCAGCGGGGCCGAAGGCCCCGGCTGCGCGCCTGCCGGGATGGTGTGTCGGTGCCGGGGTGTCAGGCCATGGCGAGCCGGTCCACCATCAGCTCCAGCCTCGACTCGGTGTACTCCGGCGGCAGCCGTCCCGCCCGGGTCAGGGTCGCCACCCCGTGCAGGGACGACCAGAACACCTCGGTGAACAGCCCCGGGTGGACGCCGTCCCCGGCGACCTCGCCGAGGCACTCCAGCAGCGCGGCGAAGCCGTCCTTGAGAGCTTCCGGGGTGTCCTCCTGTCCGTACGCGAGGCCGCCGTCGAGCTGGAAGATGGCGTCGTAGACCGCCGGGTTGCGTGCGGCGAAGTCGAGGTAGGCGCGGGCGAGGGCGTACACCCGAGCGCGCGGGCCGTCCGCGGCGGCGGTCGCGGCCCGCACTGCCGCGGCCAGCTCGGCGGCGCCCTGGAGGGCGACGGCGCCGATGATCTCGCGTTTGCCGCGGAAGTGGCTGTAGAGGACGGGCTGGCTGTATTCGATGCGCTCGGCGAGCCGGCGGGTGGTGACTGCGTCCCAGCCCTGCTGCTCGGCGAGTTCGCGGGCCGTCGCCACGATGAGGCGTTCGCGCTCCGCCCGTTCGCGCTGCTTGCGTTCCTGTACCGACATGACTCGATCCTAGCACCGCTAGACAATCGAGCGGCAGCAGTACTAGCGTTGCCTCATTGCCTAGCGGCGCTAGATTTCCAGAGGGGTCATCATGCTCAGCACACTCGAGGTCATCACCACCGTGATCGTCGGCGTGATGGTGGGGGTGGAGTTCTCCGTCGCCTTCGTCATGAACCCGATCCTCAACGCCCTCCCCGAGGACAGCCGTCAACTCGGCCACGCTCACGGGGGCCGGATGCTCGGCGCCGTGATGCCGGTCTGGTACATCGGCTCGCTCGTCCTCGTCACGGTCTGGGCCGTCGCCGGACGGCACGACCCCGGCACCGGCCTCGTCGTCACCGCCGGCGCGCTGCTGATCCTCAGCGTGGTCATGTCGCTCCTGCTGCTCGTCCCGATCAACAACCGGAACAAGACGTGGACCCCCGAGAACCGGCCCGCCGACTGGAAGCAGCAGGTGAACCGCTGGGAACGCTTCCACTACGTCCGCGTCGCCGTCATCATCGCCGCCTTCACCCTGCTGGTCGCCGCCCTCGTCTGAGCCCGCGGGCCGGCCCCGCGCCGGCGGCGCACGATCCCCGCTCCCCGGGTGGCAGCGGACCATCGAAGTCCCCGCATCCGGGAATGCGGCCGCCGCACGATCCCACAACCGGAAACGATCACTCCCACCGCGAGGGAACAAAGCCATGAGCACCCGCACTTTCCGCACCGCCGTCGTCCGCGTCCCGAACGGGCCCGACTCGATCGAGATCATCGACGTGCCCGTCGTCGAGCCCGGTCCCGGCCGGATCCGCGTCGCCGTCGCCGCGGCGACGGTCAACCCCACCGACCTCGGCGTCGCCGCGGGCTTCTTCCACACGATCGGTCTGGTCAA